>DASYLC010000322.1:0-42934 GCA_036009775.1 Chitinophagaceae bacterium | reverse complement strand
CTAAGTGGCTTAAAAGGGGAACACAAATATCAATGAAACAAATCGAGTACAATATGAAAACTAAAGCTGTTGCCTTCCTCTGCGGTGATCTGGCTGTCACATTGCATATATACTTTGCCGGTATAGTAAACAACTTTGGAGAATTTGGATTAAAGGTAATTGGCACGCTGATCATCGGTGCAGCGGGTGGTATAGCTGGTATGATAGCAAAGGATTACTACCCAACTATTAAAAGGTATATTAAGTCACTTATAAAAAAGAAAAAATGAAAAAAATATTTGCAAAAATCGGTACCGCTGAAATCAGGAACATTATTGCGATCATATCAGTCTTAGGAGCTTTCCTGATGCTGTATATGATCATCATTAAGCCTATCCCGGCTGAAAACAAGGAAACCGTCAACCTGTGTGTCGGCTTTGTTTTAGGAGGTCTGATTGCGGGTGTAAACGGTTATTATTTCGGTGCATCCAAAAGGGATTCAGATGGTAGTAAGTCCGGAGATAATACCAGTCGTCCATAACATCTAAAAATTAAGAAATGAAAGATAATTCCTCAATTAAAAAGTTGTTAATCATCCTGCTGATAATTTCTGTATTGATGACTTGCGTTCTTTCTAGCGGGTGTTCATTTGATATGTTCAAAACAAAAGCCGAACGGAGTATGGATAGTGCAGGCAAGAAATCTGTTATTACTGTGCAAAATGATAGTTCAAATAGTGGGCATATAAAAAAGGATGAAGGAAAGAGTAAAGAACAGTATGACTATTGGAAAACGACCCTTGAATTTATGCAGGGCCAGAAAGGTGATACAACTATCAACAACATCTACAACTATCCGCAGCCTACTAAAGTGATATACGAAGGGGGAAAAGGAATAAAAGAAGAAAGCCACAGCAACATTGATAGCGGATGGATGGTACAGATGCAGCACAAATATGAGGCATCACTTGACAGTGCTGTAAAATCAATGCGGGAAGTAAGCAAGGTAAAGGAAAGTCATACTGGCATGCCTCCACTTTTTCAATTGGGACTATTGGGTCTTGGTTTTATTATTATCAATAAAGTATTCGGTGCTATTGGAAAAAAATATACAATCACTCAAAAAAATAAACAACAATGAAATATGTATCAGCAGGACACTGCAATGTAAAGGGAAACAATTTTGATCCTGGTGCGCCAGGTGTAAACGCTCGTTGGGAGGCTAATGAAACAGTCAAGCTAAGAGACCAGGTAATCGCCAATTTAAAAGCCAACGGTTACACAGATATTGTACAGGACCTCAATTCTGAAAATCGTAATCAATATTTTTCCAGGATAAAAACAGGAGATGGTAGTACCGTTGTAGAATTTCACTTGAATGCAGGAACACCTTCCGCAACAGGAACTGAAGCTCTTGTTGGTGTAGATGCTGACCGGTTGGATAAAGCAATGGCTGCCGATTTTGCTTCGATCACAGCCTCTATCCTTAATATCAAAAACAGAGGAGTAAAATCAGAAGCTGACACAAGGCATAAAAGGCTCGGTCTTATGAGAGAGACAGGTATTGTGTGCCTGGTTGAAGTGTGCTTTATAAGCAATGCTTCGGATATGGCTGCATACGATAAGAACTTCGAATTGCTCTGTCAAAGCTATGCTAACATTATAATCAAGTACGATAATATTATCCGATAAGGTTGATCTCGCTTCAATGTTCTTTTCATGTGTGTATTTTGGCCCAAATCCTGCTGTTTCTACAGCGGGATTTCATTCTTTGATAAGCCAATTGTTAGCCTTCAGAATGATCTTAAAATGCCTGTAATAAAGCCTTATAAATGATCCGACTTAAAGCGATACTGTTTGCCCTATTTTATGGTTTTGCCCCTTTTTGGATGTATGAGAAGGAAAAGCACTATAAATGTTCTTACTGGCTTCATTTGTGGATCAATTTGAAGTATGCTTTTCGCTGGATTTCATTCAAGGAAGATGCTTCAGACTGGGAGTTTGAGAGGCAAACGAACGACAAAAACTGCCATTTTTTCAGGTAACTGTAAAAACGTGCAGTTTTGGAATTGAAAGCTCTTTGAAATTGTTACGGAAATTTGCATTTTTGGAATTGCGGATTATAGATGACACCCGATGATTGTCCCAGTGAGTTGGCCGCATTTTTCAACGCAAGAAATTCTGAAGTTTTTACATATAGTCTCAGGCTTACAGTGCCGCTGCTTACCGGGTTTTGTGTTGTAATAGAAATATTCCTGTCCATATAGAGTCTTTTTACGGGGTCTTCCCTGACCGGGCCATTGTTAACATAGGCCGAAGCCGTAACGATGCCCAGGTTATTGCCGTTTGCTTTTATCTCGGCCACTACATCACCGGCATTGTTAAGAATGGATACCCATTGATTATTATTGGAGCCATCAATTGTAATGGTCGTATAAGTTTCACAACTTCCGGGCACGCCATTGGCAATAAAGGCGGGCACTACAGTAAGACTATTGTGTGTTAGGGGTATATTCAGGTTGTTGACGGTAGCAGATGATTTTACAACTGTTGTATTCGTTACGGGATCAAATTGGATCACCTTTACAATATTATTTCCTTCCTGCGTGATGCAATACAGTTTGTTACCACTGACAGTAAGCTCTCCCTTAGGATCTAAGCCGGTATTTCCCGGTAAAGTACTAAATGAATATACGTTGGTCAGTATATTGCTGACAGGATCAAACTCAAGAATACTGCCACGTCCGTTTGCGCCACCTGATAAAGCGGTCATGTATAATTTATTATTGTACACGGTGGGTGGATTCGCTACATTGAATCCAGCGGACGAAGAAAAACTGGCCACGGTGCCCGCGGAACTGGTGGCCGGGTTAAAAGCAATAATGCCGCCGGCGCCATTGATGCCACCACCTGATGTGGTGCCGTAAAGGATATTATTATACACAGCAAAACTTCCGTTTGGTACCAGGCTACCTGCATTCTGTACATCATACACTTTGGTTAACGTCGCACTGGCAATGTCATAGGAGTAAATAATACCATTGTTGCCGGCACCATTGGCATTCGTCATACCATATAACTTGCTATTGAGTAATGTTGGCGTGCCAATGGGGAAGGCACCACCGATCGGCTGCATACTGCTTTTGTTATAAACAGATGTTACAAGGTCAAATTCATACAGAACACCAAAATCGGATACCCCACCATTACCGGTTACTCCGTATAGTTTGCCGTTATAAGCAAGGGGAGAAGAAGTAGGATTTCGCCCGTTGGTAGTGCTGTTCAGGTTGTCAAAAATGAATTTCCGCGAATAGGCCGAAGTAGATGGATCAAAGGACCACAGGCAGCCATAGGGCGTACCAAAGATCTCCTGCGGGCCCTGCTGGCACACACCGTATAGTTTTCCATCGAGCAGAACGGGTTTGCCAAAAGGTATTCTTCCGTTCTCGGCGGCATTGAAAGACAGTTTTTTTGTAATAATATTTGCCGCGTAATCGTATTCAAATAAAGTTCCCTGGTTCACAAATCCTTTATCGTACGTAACAGCATAGAATTTTGTATTGAAAAAGGCCAATGTGCTTCCGGGCGTACAGGGATTATCAAAATTGTTTACACCGAAATCAGATTTCTTTATAATAACCGTTGGATTCGCTGGATCCCATTCATAGACCGTGCCCAGGCCATTAATTCCACCACTACTGCAAAGACCAAGGAATTTTGTTCCATTCAGGACAAGTTTTCCTAATGGGTTTGCACCATTGACATTATAGTTAAAATCAGCAAGTTTGGTAAATATATTGGTGGCCGGATCAAGTTCAAATAAACTGCCCTGGCTATTCGTACCACCCTGGTGAAGGCAACCATACAATTTATTATTGTGAACGATCATTTCATTATTGTTGGATGTTCCACCGCTGGCCGCATCAAAATGTTTTATGATCGTTGTGTTGGAGCCAACCGGCAAAGAAGGGTCAATGACATACAGCGCACCGTAGCCGTTGGCAGCTCCCTGTTGACTCATGCAATAGATCTTATTGTTGTAAACAGTGACGTTGTTATAAAATCCCCATCCGTTAGGGCCTGTCAACTCATACAGGTTACTGCAATTATTAGTAATGGGATCCCACTCGAACACCGCGCCAATATTGGAAACACCACCCTGCGCCGTTGTGCCATACATTTTTCCATTTAAAAGACGCAACGAGTTTTGGGGATTGGAGCCTGCTGACCCGTTAAAATCATATCGCTTCTTGTAAACATTGGTGACTGGATCCCATTCAAAGATGCACCCTCCGCCGGATACGCCAAATTCTGAAGCAAGGCCATAAAATTTACTATTATAAAGCAATAATGATCCCTTGGGTGTGCCCCCTGTTGCTGACAAGTTAGGGCCAAAATCAAATTTCCTGGTGTAGATATTGGTAACCGGGTCGTATTCAAAAATAGTCCCGAAATTATCGGTACCGCCACGGCTTGTAGTGCCATATAATTTCCCGCCAAATGGGATCATTTCAACATTGGCAGGGTTGGCCCCAAAAGTGGTTACAGGGAAATTGTACTGCAACTGGAGGTTATTACCTGAACTATCCGTACTGAACAGGAAGCCATTGGACGACTGGCTGCTTTGGGGTACGCCACCGACCAACCCAAACAATTTTGAAACACCCTGCGAATAACCGGCAATTACGGTCAGCATCCACACGATCATCATACATAGATTTTTTTTCATGCTTATAGAATTTAAAAGTTAAAAACAACAGGCCGGACAGGCTAAACAGGGATATCAGATGAGGTTGTAAAAATTCACTATTTGATGGAGGCAGGGAATACTTAATTTGTAGTAGTGTTGGCCGGAATGACCGTAATTGGAATATTTTAGCGGAGAATATTTACATGAAAATCTTTCGCATCATAGTACTGGCCTCCTTACTGTCGGGTAAAACGACCGCTATTTGCCAAACGCCGGTTATCGACAGCCTCCGTCAGCAGGTATATAAAGAAGCTAATGATGAAAAAAAACTGGCTGCCTACCTGGCACTCTGCGAAGAATTTCAGAGTATCAACCGTGACAGCCTGGATATCTATTGCCCGGAAATAAAGGAACTCGCTGACAAAAGCAGCAACCCACGTTATAAAAGCCTCGCAACATTGGCTTATGCCAACTGGTACTATCGCTGGGGGTGGAGCGACAGCGCTCTTTTTTTTATTGAACCCGAGTTCAGCAGGAACAAAGTGACAGATGACAGCAAACGGGATATTTATTTTAAGCTGGCCAGGGCCAAAGCCATGTATCATGGGTCCAAATTGAGATTTGAAGAGGCGCTCGGAGAATTATACAGGATATTGCCCGAGGCAGAAAAATATAAGGATACACTAAATGCAGGCCTGGCCAGTAATACGATCGCCTCCATCGCCATTGCCCGGCAGCAATATCCTGAAGCAATGCAATGGATCGGCAGGGCGATACTCATTGCCGGGAACGATAACCGGTTGCTGGCAGTACTTGCTCCGGCCTTTCTTAATAAGGGTCACGTGTATGCATCGGTTGGTAAGAGGGACTCTGCGGCTTATTTTATTAATAAAGGGTTATTGCTGAGCAGGCAACTGCAAAACATGAACTATGTGGCTACTGGATTACGTATCCAGGCAAATATTTATATAGCGGGTAAAAGATACGCGGAAGCAGAAAAGGCATTGCTTGAAATGATCGCTGTACGAAAAAGCATTTCACCGGCCAGCCAGTTGGTGGATGATAACCTGCAGCTAGCAGAGTTCTATGCCAACACAGGGCAAATAAATAAGGCTATTGACTTGTGCCGGAAAAGTCTTGCGACCGGCGATCTGACAGTAGGAACAGAAGGAGGAGTGTATGCCAATGAGCCTAAGATAAGAATGGAATACCTCCAGTTACTGTCAGGTTATTACAAAAAAGCAGGTATGTTGCCGGAGTACCAGGCCTCATTAGAAGGTCTGTTGTCGCTGAAGGATTCCTTTTATGCTGCCAATTCCGCTGAAGCCATTGCTGAACTGCAAACAAAGTACGAGGTCCAGAAGAAAGAGAACACGATCCTTTACCAGAAGTACGATCTCCAGCGAAAAAATTTCCTGTTTTATGGATCGGTCCTTTTTACCCTGCTTGTACTGGCAGCAGCATTATTTCTGTTCAGCAATTACCGGAAAAAACAACGGATACGCATGAAACTGATGATGGAAGAAGAGAAAAGGCAGGCGACCGAAGCAGTGAAGAAGGCAGAAGAAAAAGAAAGGATCCGCATTGCATCTGACCTGCATGATAACCTCGGCGCTTATGCAGCATCGATGGCATCCAACCTGAACTATATTCATTTACCCGATGCGGACGAGAATACAAAGAACGCATTTCGTGAACTGGGCAATAATTCCCATGCGATCATTTCCCGGTTGAATGATACCATCTGGGTATTGAAAAAGGATTCATTGAACCTTACCGCTATCAGCGATCGTATCAAAGTATTTATCGGACAGATCAGGAAAAGTTACCCGGCCATACAACTGGAAGTGGAGGAAAATATAATAAAAGATCATCTTCTTTCTTCTGCACAGGCTTTTCACCTGTACCGTATCTTACAGGAAGGGATCAATAATTCACTGAAGCACAGCAAGGGGAAAAATATCAGGGTGCTGTTCGAGGCAAGCGATTCGTGGAGCGTAAAGGTCGGGGATGACGGAGTTGGAATGACTGCCGACCCGGTAAAAGGATGGTACGGAAACGGGTTAGTAAATATGAAAGAGAGAAGCCGGGAGGCCGGCTGGCAGATCAACTGGCACGCAACAGACGGCCAGGGCACAAGCATGGAAGTGGCACCTACTACAAATTGATTATTGGCAAGGAACTATGGTTTACTAATTTTATACCTGTATGAATTTCATTGTGGCCCTTACGGAAGATAATAGTGTTAACCGCAATACATTTCTCCAGAAGATAAATGTGCTCGGAAATATGCAGCTGGCTTTTATTGCCTGCAACGGTCATGAATGCCTGGAGCATCTGAAAGGAATGCCACCCGCGAAATTGCCGCAGGTCATTTTTATGGACCTGGAAATGCCGCAAATGAATGGAGTGGAAACGATCCGGCTGGCAAAATCTCTTTATACCCAAATCCATTTTATCGTGCTGACCGTTTTTGATGACGAAGAAAAGATCTTCGAAGCCATCAAGGCCGGGGCTTCGGGTTATTTACTGAAACACGAACCCGCTGGTGTGTTACAGGAAGCGGTGACCAATGTGCTGGAATTTGGAGGGGCGCCGATGAGCCCGGCCATTGCCAGGAAGGCGCTTCACCTCATGAGTCGCTCGTCTCTTGCTGTAGCGGTCGAAGAGAAAAATGCGGTCCCGGAAATGATCACTGCCCGTGAAGAAGAGATATTGCGGTTAATGGTAAGTGGGTGGGATGCGAAACGGATATCCGGTGAGCTTGCCATCAGTGTATTGACGGTGAGGAAACATATTGCCAATATCTACGATAAACTCCATGTGCAATCCAGGGCAGAGGTCATCAATATGGCGCACCACAATAAATGGTTTAGTAGTTGAAGATGGACCATAGACCATAGCAGGTCGATTTAGTTTCGATTTCCTTTTCGCTTCGCAGTGTTGAAACTTTTGTCAATTGCCCATTGCCTTATCATACGTAGATCGAACAGTTCAACCAGCCTGCATCGAAATACGCATCGTATTTTTTATAGAAATTGATCGCAGATTCATTCCAGTCCAGCACCTGCCAGATGATCCGGTTGAACTTTTTTTCTTTTGCTTCTTCGATCAGCCGGTCGAATAATAATTTCCCGATCTTTTTACCCCGCATCAATTCGGTGACAATAATATCTTCCAGGTACATGGCCTGCCCCTTCCAGGTGGAGTAGCGGATATAGTACAAAGCAAATGCATGGATCTCACCATCCTCTTCAGCTACAAATGCCCACCAGATAGGGTTCCCGCCAAAACCGCTTTCAGTGAAATGGTCCAGGGTAACGGTTACATCTTCAGGCGCTTTTTCGTAGACCGCCAGTTCGGTTATTAACTCTAATAGTCTCGGGCAATCTTCTTTTGTTGCCCTGCGGATAGTAATTGCCATAATAATTATTGTAAAGATTGTTGAAGGTCAGCGATAATGTCCTGTATATTCTCTATTCCCACATTCATTCGTATCAATCCATCTGTAATGCCATATTTTTCTTTTTCTTCCTTCGGAACATTGTGATGTGTCATGGATGCAGGGTGGGAGAGCAATGAATCACAGGTGCCGAGAGAAACGGTCCGTACGCACATTTTCAGTTTGTTCATAAAATCGATACCGCCCTGCAAACCTTTTTTCAATTCAAAACTCAGCATGGCGCCCGGATGACGCATCTGTTTCATAGCGGTAGTATGATCCGGGTGTGAAGCAAGACCGGTGTAATTCACTTTCGCGACAGCCGGGTGCGATTCCAAAAATACCGCTACTTCCATAGCATTCCGGCAATGACGCTCCATTCGTACCTCCAGCGTTTTTATTCCCTGGATCAGTAAAAAAGCGTCAAATGGATTTGAATTACCACCGAGTAAACGATGGACCCTGGTGATGTTTGTTTTCATGAGCTCAATATCCTTTCCCAGGAGGATACCACCGATCGCTGTACCATGGCCATTCAGGAACTTGGTAGTAGAATGAACGATAAAGTCCACATTATACCGGAAAGGCTGTTGCAGGTAAGGTGTGGCGAATGTATTATCACAGGCAACGATGCAGTTGTATTGTTTGCCCAGCCTGCCCAACTCCTCCAGGTCGACACATTGAATGGTCGGATTGGCGGGCGTTTCCAGGTAAATCATTCTGATCGAAGGGTCCGATCGTAATAGCTCTTCGGCTTTATTGCAATCTCGCAGATCAGCGATAACAGCAGCAATATTAAAACCGGGCAGGATTTTATTCACGAGTTCGTTGGTGCCTCCATATAAAGAAAAATGCGTGAGTATCTTGTCACCGGGTTTCAATGTGGCCATCATCAGGGTAGTGATCGCCGCCATTCCCGATGAATGAAGAATGCCTTTTGTTTCTATCCCTAACCCGAATGTTTCCAGGGCTTCGATCTTTTGTTCTGCCTGTGATATGGTAGGATTACCCCAGCGGCTATAGATATAACCTTCTTCCTGCCCGCTGAAACGACGCATACCCTGTTCGGCATCATCAAACACATAGGTACTGCTTGCGTAAATGGGTGTTTGATGTGCATACAATGGATCCTGGGAATGCCCGCCATGTATCGCCTGCGAACCCCAGCCGGTTAGTGGAAAACTTTTATCCATTTTCAAAAATTAGAAGTGGGAAATTTGAGCACCTGAACCTTTTCAAAAATAACTGATTTCGCCCTTTTAATACCATCTGAATGAAAGAACTCCTGAAGCAATATGCTGCGTATAATGTCTGGGCCAGCCAGCGGATACTGGATGTGATCCTGGCATTGCCCGGAGAAAAACAAGTCGCCGAAATTTCCAGCAGTTATCCCAGTTTATACAAAACCGTTTTTCATATGTGGGACGCGGAAAGCGGCTGGTGGCAACGAATGAAGCTGGCTGAGCATATCCTCCGGCCAAGTGATAATGAGAAAGCGACCATGCAGGAGGTGGCGACCGGTTTGCTCCAGCAATCAAAGCACTGGGAAGAATGGGTAAGCAATGCTTCTGACCTTTCCCTGGATCATGTTTTTCAATACCAGAATACCAAACGGGAAGTATTCAAAATGCCTGTTTACCAGATGATACATCATGTGTTCAACCACGCCACCTATCACAGGGGCCAGCTGATCAATATGCTGAGGCAATTGGGGATTGATAAATTACCCGGTACGGATTTCTCCATGTGGACCCGGGGCAGGAAATAACTGGGTTTGGCTTGTGTAAAATTTTCTCTTTCTTCATCTAACCCCAAAATGAATGGTTATGAGGAAAGTTCTGCCCCTTATCCTGCCTGTATTATTATTCCCTTCTATGGTTTTTTCCCAGCTTTTAAACGGCCGTGTGATGAATGAAGCTGGTGGCAATGCAGCCGGCGTGACCGTAAAATTCCAGAACCGGGCAAATGCGATCAGCACCAATAAGGATGGCACTTTTAAGATCATGGCCACCAAACTGCCGGACACACTGGTGTTTTCAGCTGCAGGAATGGAGTCCTATAAAGTGGTGATCACCGAAAAAAATATCAGGGACCCGAATTTTGAAGTGGTATTGCTGAACCAAAGAAAAGCGATGGATGAAGTAGTGGTGACATCGATGGGGGAAGTGAAGCAAAGAAAAGAACTGGCCTATTCGACCCTGGCATCATCATCTTTCAAAGATGGATACCCGGTCAATGGAAAAGTTTCCGGGTTAAAAGTTACAGGAGCAGACAAGTCATCAGGACATGGAAGAGATTTTGGAACCAGGAGTGTTTACGAAACCGATTCAAGATTCTTCTTCCGCGATACCAATTCCGGTCCGCGTGAAGGAGCACTGGCGAAATCCAGGATACTTACTGCCGGCGAAGTAAATGATTTCAACAAATGGAAGATGTGGGAAGATTATTCATCCAATGAATTTAAGATATTCAGTTCTTTCTGGGGGATGCGTTCCGATAACCGCTACAGCGTACAGTTAACAGATAAGAAACTCAATGGAGTGATCAATGAACCGGTGTTTCTGATCAATCGTGCGACAAAAGACACGGTATGGCGGGCTTTTACAGATAATACCGGCAAGGCGGAATTATGGGCCGGGTTTTTCCGCGATAGTGTTTCCCTGGAAAAAGACAAAGCCGACTATTTTATTTCGGACCGCAAGGGAAATACAATCTCAGGCCTTTCAGAATTTGCTAATGGTATCAACCAGTTGTCCATTGATAAAGCCTGTACTATTTCCAACGATGTGGATATTGCTTTTGTAGTAGATGCGACCGGAAGTATGGGTGATGAGATCGAATTTTTAAAACTGGAACTGGAAGATGTGATCCGCAACACCATGGAAAAATATTCATCGTTGTCACTAAGGGCGGCTTCCGTTTTTTATCGCGATAAAAGAGATGAATACCTGGCAAAGAATATAGCTTTCAACGACGATCTGCTGAAGACATTGAATTTTATAAAATTGCAAAGCGCCGGGGGAGGTGGAGATTACCCTGAGGCCGTGGAAGATGCAATAAGCATGGCACTCGACAGTCTTCAGTGGAACCCCAATGCAAGAACAAGATTGTTGTTTCTGGTCCTGGATGCGCCACCGCATGGCGAAGCCAAACAACGGATACAGCAACTGACATTGAAAGCCGCTGCCATGGGTATCCGGATCGTACCATTGGCCTGCAGTGGCACTGATAAATCAACGGAATTCCTGCTCCGGTCAATGGCGCTGGCAACCAATGGCACCTATACTTTTTTAACCAATCATAGCGGGATCGGCGGTAATCATATTGAACCGACCACTGATAAATACCAGGTGGAACTCCTGAACAATTTATTACAAAGGACCATTGCGCAATTCTTATATACAAAAGAATGCGGGAAAGAGGATGTCAAACAACCCGACACCCGTCAACCGGATAATATTTTATCCGTAAAAATTTATCCCAATCCTACGAATGGAAAATTCGTCATCGAAAGCAAAAATGACCTGAAAGAGATCTATATCGCTGATTTTACCGGTAAGTTATTAATGCGCCTGCCTGCTGCTGATAAAAAAGGAAGGTGGCAGGTGGATATCGGACAGTACCCTTCAGGTGCATACGTGGTGAAGTATGTAACGGTGGATAATAAATGGGGGGCGGAGAAGATTATTTTGCTGAGGTAGGTGTCTGATGTCTCCGAAAGCGTCTGGCACACACGCCTTGCGGGAAAAAACACAAAAAATCTGTGTAAAATCTCATTGCGTTTAGTTGTCTTAAAAATAGTTTAGCGGGCAAATGATAGCTTAACCGCAAAGGCGCAAGGGCGCGAAGTCACGCAATGGAGAAAGAACGATTTGAATATTTTGCCAGGGAAATTTTTCATGCGGCACTTGAAGTTCACAAGTCGCTTGGTCCCGGGCTACTCGAATCGGTGTATGAATATGCCCTGGCAAAAGAGTTGTACCTAAGAAATATTGAAGCAAAATACCAGGTTAAAGTACCTCTTTTTTATAAAGGCTATGAAACTGGAAAAGAGTTCTTTCTTGATATGTTAGTAGAAAATGAAATCATCGTCGAAGTAAAATCCTGCGAGGATGGAATAAAACCGGTACACCAGGCACAACTACTTTCCTATCTGAAACTGGCAGAAAAAAAACTGGGCTTTTTGATCAATTTTAATGTTGTTCTCTTAAAAGATGGTTTCAAGAGACTTGTCAATAATTATTTCACTTAGCGGAAACCTTGCGTCCTTGCGCCTTTGCGGTTAGGCATCAGGCACCCCACTTCACCAGCGTCGCACCCCAGGTAAAACCGCCACCAAAAGCGGCTAACACTATAAGATCGCCTTTTTTTAATTTGTCCTGCCATTCCCAGAGACAGAGTGGAATGGTGCCAGCCGTGGTGTTGCCGTATTTCTGAATATTGATCATTACTTTTTCTTTGGGCAATCCTACACGGTTGGCCGTAGCATCAATGATCCGCAGGTTGGCCTGGTGCGGTACCAGCCAGGCAATATCATCACCGGTAAGACCATTTCTTTCCAATAGCTCGGCACTCACATCGGCCATGCCTTTTACCGCAAATTTGAAAACAGCCTGTCCTTCCTGGTATGCATAATGCTCTCTTGCCATCACTGTTTCGATCGTGGCCGGTTTTGCCGAACCTCCTGCTTTCATGTGGAGGAACTGGCAACCACTGCCGTCACTTCGTAAGATCGAATCCTGTATTCCATATCCATCCTCATTAGGTTCAAGTAAAACTGCACCAGCACCATCGCCAAAAATGATACAGGTGGCCCGGTCCTGGTAATCAACGATCGCACTCATTTTATCTACACCACAAACGACGACCTTTTTATAACGGCCACTCTCAATAAAAGAAGCGCCTGTCGTAAGCCCGTATAAAAAACCGGAACAGGCTGCCTGGAGGTCGAAGCCAAATGCGTTTTTAGCGCCGATCTTATTACAGATAATATTGGCAGTGGCGGGAAATACCATATCGGGCGTGACCGTACAACAGATCAGGCAATCAATTTCCAGGGGATCGATCCCTCTTTTTTTACACAACTCCAGCACAGCCGGGGCGCCCATATCCGAACTGCCCTTGCCTTCCCCTCTCAGGATCCTTCTTTCAGAAATGCCCGTACGGGTCCGTATCCATTCATCGTTGGTATCCACCATTTTTTCGAGATCGAAATTGGTCAGCCTGTCTTCGGGAACATAGCCACCTACTGCAGTGATGGCGGCAGAGATTTTTTTACTCATGTATAAGGGGTTAGAATAAAGTGCCCAAAGTTAAGGTAAGAAGTCGGGAGTCCGGGGTCCGGAGTCCGGAGATGAATCATTAAAGAGTGAAACTCATTTAAAATTGCCCGCTTGCGCGACCCATAAAATAATCGAAAAAACAGGATACTTAAGCCTGAGGAAATCATCTCCGGACTTCCGTCTTATGACTCCCGACTTTCCCCTATTTTCGCAGCCATGATAGCTTACCTGAAAGGTGATTTTGTGCACAAGAGTCCGGCCATGGTACAGGTGGATATCAATGGGGTAGGATACGAGGTCCAGATCAGCCTGAATACGTATACAAAGATCCAGAACCTTGACAAAGGAATTTTATATACCAGCCTTCTTATCCGGGAAGATGCACATATCCTGTACGGCTTTTTTGACCTGGCCGAAAAGGAAATGTTCCAGCACCTGCTCAATGTTTCCGGGATCGGAGCATCGACTGCCCGGGTAATGTTGTCTTACATGAAACCTGACGAACTGGCAAGAGCCATTATACAGGGTGATACACGGACATTAGAAGGGATAAAAGGCATTGGGAAAAAAACAGCGGAAAGGATGGTGGTAGAGCTGCGGGACAAACTGGCAAAACAGCCGCTGGAATCAAATATTTCACCTATGAAAAACAATACTTTGCAACAGGATGCGTTAAATGCATTAACTGCACTTGGCATCAACAGACAGGCCGCTGGACTGGCCCTCGAAAAGACCCTTGCAGCCAATCCAACCTTGCCTGTTGAGGAACTGATAAAAAAAGCACTTCGTACCCTCTAATTCCACTATTTTCAGGAACTAATTGATGGAGAAAAAACATTGAACCTTAAGACTGCTCATATGCTCCGTACACTGGTAGCTTTTACCATTGTGTTTGCCTCTTTTACACAGGCGAAGGCTGGCTACAACCATAATAAGCCTATTGACAAGATTGGTTTTTTTTCGGACACGAACCGGTACCCCCTGCGAGACAGGTATGGCGATCCTTATTCCTATCCCAACCGGAATGGTTTTGATTTCCGCGATACCAGTTTTATCGACAGGACAGTGGAATATGATCCCAGGACCAATCAATATTATATCGTAGAGAAAATAGGTGATAAATATTACCGCACCCCTACCGCCTTTACAATGGAAGAATTCATCAGGTTGAAGGGCCGGCAGGATGAAGAAGATTATCTTAAAAAAAGAGCGGCACTCCTGTCCAATATGAACCGCCGGATCTTTAAACCCAAGTTCAGGATCTCGGGTGACCTGTTCAACCGTATCATCGGTACCGGCAAGATCGATATCCGCCCTTCAGGATATGTCGATTTCCTGGCCGGTTACCAGGGACAGAATATCAAAAACCCCACACTACCGGAACGGGCAAGAAAAAATGGCGGCTTTGATTTTAATATGAACTCGCAGTTGCAGGTGGATGCCAATATCGGCGACAAACTGAAACTGCCGATCAACTATAATACATTAGCCAATTTTAATTTTGAGAACCAGCTGAAGCTGGATTATAATGGTAAGGATGATGAGATCATCAAACAATTCCAGGCAGGTAATACCAGCTTTACTTCAAAAGGAACACTGATACCCGGTGCACAATCCTTATTTGGGTTGAAGCTGGTGCAGCAATACGGTAAATTATTTATCACCACTGTTCTGGCCAACCAGCAATCACAAAGACAGACAATGGGACTTGCCGGCGGAACTTCTTCCCAAAGTTTCATCCTGCACGCAGATGAATACGATGAGAACCGCCACTTCCTGATGGGCCAGTATTTCCGGAACAATTTTAGTAAAGCCATGAAACAATTGCCGGTGGTGAATTCACCGGTTAATATATTACGACTGGAAGTATGGGTGACGAACAGGAATGGCGCTACGACCGATACCAGGGATATCGTTGGTTTTATGGACCTGGGAGAAAATGTCCCCTACAGCCCGACACTGACAGGAACAGCAAATCCTTTTCCGCGTAACGATGCGAACAATCTTTATACAAAATTACAGTCGAATCCTAATTCCCGTAACTCTTCACTGGTACAGAACACCCTGACCAACGCTCCTTTTAACCTTTCACCGGTACAGGATTTTGAAAAGACATTTGCCCGTAAATTATCACCATCAGATTATACGTTTAACCAACAGATCGGTTTCCTGTCGCTAAACCAGCCCCTGCAACCCGATGAAGTGCTTGGTATTGCTTATCAATACACCTATAACGGAACTGTGTACCAGGTTGGAGAGTTTTCCACCGATGTTACACCCGATACCTCCGGGACCTCACAACGGGTATTATTCCTGAAATTATTAAAAGCCACTTCACAGCGTACCAATCTTCCGATCTGGGACCTGATGATGAAGAACGTTTATTCCGTAGGATACGGCCAGCTGGAAAGACAGGATTTCAAACTCGATCTTTTATATGAAGAGCCGAGCCAGGGTGAGAAAAGATATTTACCTATTGACAGCGTGCTGGCGGTATACCAGGGACAACCATTGCTTTCGCTGGTCAACCTTGACCGTTTGAATAATCAAAATGACCCGCAACCCGATGGCGTATTTGATTTTATAGAAGGGTTCACGGTGATCTCACCACAGAGCCGTGTGATCTTCCCGGTGCTGGAGCCATTCGGTCATGATCTTGATTATGTGTTCCCGACACAGGACAGAAGAGACAGGATACTCTATTATCCTTTGTATGATACTATTAAAGCGATCGCACAGACCTATGCCAACCTCAATCGTTTCAAACTGGTTGGTAAATCAAAATCTTCCGGGGCAGCCAGTGGAGGAAGCAGCGGCGATTACCAGCTGGGTTATAATATTCCCCGTGGTTCCGTGACCGTAACGGCAGGTGGCCAGATCTTGCAGGAAAATGTTGACTACGAGGTCAACTATGACCTGGGCACACTCCGGATCACCAACCAGGCGATCATCAACTCAGGCATTCCTGTAAATATCAGCTCGGAGAACAACCAGGCATTTGGCCTGCAGCAAAAGAATTTCCTTGGCCTCCGGCTGGATTATATCGCCAGTAAAAAACTGACGATCGGCGCTACCATCGTTCGGTTGGGTGAGCGGCCTTTTTTTATCAAACAATCGTATGGTGATGATCCGATCAAGAACACCATGTATGGTTTCGATATCGACTATCGTGATAACCTGCCCCGTTTGACAAAATGGTTGGACAAACTTCCTTTCTACTCTACCAAGACCATGTCATCCATTACAGCGTACGCAGAAGCAGCTTTATTAGATCCGGGTCACCCGAAACAGATCGGGAAGAAAGAGGAAGGCCAGGTTTATATTGACGACTTTGAAGGCACAAGGGCCGGTATCGATCTTCGATTCCCGTTGATCAGCTGGACCATGGCTTCTATCCCGCAGGGAAATAACGGTCCGGGTGGTGTTTCACCGCTGTTCCCCGAATCACAATACAACGACAGTTTGATCAGCGGGTATAACAGGGCCAAGATCGCATGGTATAATATCGAAGCGATCCTCCAGGAAAAAAGAAGTCCGAACAACCCGTTGAAGAATAACCTGCTAGAACTGTCCAAACCGGAAGTAAGACAGGTATTGCAAAAAGAGATCTTCCCGAAAAGAAGTACACAGTTTGGTGAAGGGTTACTGACCACATTCGATCTTGCATTCTACCCGAAAGATAAAGGACAATACAATTATGAATACAGGGCGGGAAGAGTGAATGCTGCCGGAAAATTGCTTAATCCCAAGCAGGCATGGGGTGGCCTGATGCGCAATATCGACCAGACAGATTTTGAAACCGGTAATATCGAGTATATCGAATTCTGGTTACAGGACCCCTATGTGGATCAAACCCGGTTCAACCCGGCTGGCGGCCAATTATATTTTAACCTCGGTAATATTTCAGAAGATATATTAAGAGATGGCCAGCGCCAGTATGAAAATGGTTTAAGAACACCGACCAACAACGCGGCGATGGATACGACCACACAGTGGGGGCAAACTCCGTCCAATCCTTTACAGGTCACCAATGCGTTCAGCAATGAACCCAGCGACAGGATTTTCCAGGACGTGGGGTATGATGGACTGCAGGATGAGGATGAAAGAATAAAATTCAAGGGACGATACCTCGACTGGCTGGCGGCCAATTTCGGTACCGCCTCGGTGATCTATCAAAACGCTCTGAGGGATCCTTCGGCTGATAACTTCGTTCCCTATCGGGATCCTTCTTTTGATGAAGCACCGGTTACAGGTATCCTGCAGCGTTATAAGAACATCAACAACCCCCATGGTAATTCCCCTATTAACGATAACAATTCTCAATTTATCAATGCGTTTACCCAGTATCCTGATGCAGAAGAGCTAAACAGGGATAATACCATGAACGAAGTAGAAGAATATTTCCAGTACCAGGTGGACATCAAGCCCAACATGACCACTACTGATAAATATATTACGGACGTCAGAACACCAACGGTGCAACTGCCGGATGGAACTTCAAGGACTGAAAAATGGTACCTCTTCCGTATCCCCATTTCTCAATACGATCTGAAAGTGGGTAATATCCCCGATTTCAAATCCATCCGCTTTATCCGGATGTTCGCTACCGGTTTCGAAGATTCCGTGGTCATGCGTTTTGGAAAACTGGAGCTCGTACGCAACCAGTGGAGAAAGGCCAGGAACCAGATCGATACCACCGGCATGTACACCAACCTGCCCAATCCTGACCCCACAACAGTAAATGTACTGGCTGTAAATATCGAGGAGAATGATCAGCGTGATCCGATCCCTTATCGTATACCTCCGGGGATCGAAAGACAACAACAGCTGAGCAATAATAACCAGGCATTGTTCCTGAACGAGCAATCGATCAGCATGCAGGTATGCGGTCTTTTCCAACACGAGGCAAGAGGTCTCTTCAAGACCTTCAACCTGGATATGCGCCAGTATGGAAAACTGAGTATGTTCATCCATGCCGAATCTGTCAAAAACCAGGACCCGCTCACAGATGGGGACCTTAACGGTGTGATCCGGATCGGGAACGATTTTTCGGGGAACTATTATGAAATAAAGATCCCGCTGAAGATAACCGACTTTGGTACCACCGACTCGACCCTTATCTGGCCTGTAGAGAATAATCTTGATTTTGACCTGAGCGAGCTGACCGATCTGAAATTCAGGAGAAACAGGTCGGCCACTCCGTCTTCACAATATTATAAGGAGACAAGGGCCGATGGGCGATCCTATGCTATCATTGGTAATCCCAATCTCGGTGAAGTAAAAGGAATGCTGCTGGCTGTGGAGAATGTAAATAAAGAATCAGCCTGTACAGAAATATGGTTCAACGAACTCCGGTTCTCCAAACTGGACGAAGAAGGTGGCTGGGCAGCATTGGCCAGGGCCGATATACGGCTGGCTGACCTGGGTACGCTTTCGTTGAGTGGTACAGCACGAAGCAAAGGATTTGGTACGCTCGAGCAAAGAGTAAATGAAAGGAGCAGGGAAGACGTATATACATTCGATATATCGGCCAGTATTGAAGCCGGCAAATTATTCCCGAAGAAACTGGGCTTACAGCTACCGGTATATGCAGGCATCAGCCAGATCTACAAAACACCTGAGTACAATCCCCTGTCGCTCGATCAGAAACAAAAAGATGTGTTGAAAGAGGCACCTGCTGATAAAAGAGATTCGATCAGGGATGCATCATCGGATGTAACAACGATCAAGACGTTCAACGTTACCAATGCCAGAAAATTAAAGACAGATGGTAAAAGACCCAAGATCTGGAGCGTCACCAATTTTGATTTCAACTATTCGTATATCCAGACCCTGAACCATAACCCCCTGATCGAAAGGGACGAGATCCGCCGGACCCGTGGAGCTGTCGGCTACAGTTATGCGCTGCAAACAAAGCCATTTGAGCCCTTCCGGAAAATGATCAAGTCGAAATCAAAATGGCTGCAGCTGATCCGGGATATCAATTTCAATTATGCGCCATCGCAGATATCTTTCAAGGCCGATATCTTCCGCCAGTTTGGTGCCACCCGTGTACGAAATGTGGGCGGTGGTCCGTATAAGATACCGGAGACCTTCAACAAATATTTTACATTCGACCGGTATTATATCATGCAGTGGAACCTTACCCGTTCGATCAACATCGATTTCATGGCCACCAACCTGGCAAGGATCGATGAGCCCTTTGGCCGGATCGATACCCGTGAGAAAAAAGATTCTATCCGCAAGAACCTTTTCAAAGGCGGAAGGAATACCAATTATCACCAGGAAGCAACGGTAACCTATAATGTTCCGACAAACAAGATCCCGCTGCTGGACTGGACAACACTCCGGGCCAGTTATAATACCAAGTACAACTGGCTGGCAGGTTCCTTACTGGCAAGAACAGCCGAGATTGACTTGGGTAATACTTTGGCAAATACACAGACAAGGACCATCAACGGCGAATTCAAATTTGAAGAACTCTATAATAAATGGCCTTTGTTAAGAGCTGCCAATAGTCTTAGCCTCGGTCCCAAACCTCCTTCTAATAACGACGGTAAAAAAAGCGGCGATAAAGGAAATAACCGAAAAGATGGTAAGAACGGGGTTGGTAAAAATGATCAGCCACAGCAGATAGCTCCCGGACAGGTGAACCCGCAGGATACAGCCAGGGGTAAGAAGCCAAAAGAAAAAAAGATCAAAACACCCAAAGACCCGAACCGTATACCTGAGATCGGGGCGGTACCGAAATTCTTCTTACGCATGCTCACTTCGCTGAAAAGAGGTGGCATCCAGTATACAGAAGATTTTGGAACTACATTACCGGGCTATATGGACAGCACAAAATTGCTGGGTCAAAACTTTAGCAGCGGTCAACCCGGGTTTGGATTTATTTTCGGGTACCAGCCGGACACCAACTGGATCAATAATTTCGGCAGAAAGGGATTACTGTCAAGGGACAGCCTGGTGTCGGAAATGATCCGCCAGCGTTATAACCAGCGGTTGAATATCACAGCACAGCTGAGCCCGTTCCGTGATTTCAATATCGATGTCAACTTCGATAAGACATTTGACAAACAATACTCTGAATTATTCAAGGATACCAGTGGTGTTGACAATGTCGGGCATACCCGTTTGAGTCCTTATGCACTGGGTAGCTTCTCGGTGAGCTATATCTCGTACCAGACATTGTTCACCAAATTCGATCCTAATGTTATTTCAGAGACCTTCAAAGAATTTGAAGCCAATAGAGCGATCATCTCGAAGAAACTTGCCGGCCTGAATAATTACCAGGGTGGGTTACTTGATCCTAATGACCCGCAATACTATAAAGGATATGGCCGCTATGCGCAGGATGTGGTAATACCCGCTTTCCTCGCAGCCTATACCGGCAAAGACCCGGACAAGATAAAATTCACCAAGAACACGAACCCGAATATCCGGTCGAACCCGTTCTCCGGTATCATTCCCAAACCCAACTGGACGATCACGTATAATGGTTTGTCAAGACTGAGGGGACTCGATAAGATATTTACCAATTTTACGATCCGTCATGGTTATCACAGTACATTCAGCATGAACAGCTTTAATACAGCGTTGTTATTTGCCGATCCGTTCCGTGTGGGCTACCCGAGTTTTGTTGATCCGCTGACCGGTAATTATATCCCGTATTTCCTGGTTCCGAACATTACGATACAGGAAGCATTTGATCCGTTGATCGAACTGGATGTGACATTCACCAACCAGCTTACCACCCGTTTTGAATACAAGAAGAGCCGGACACTCAGCCTGAGCCTGATCGATTACCAGCTGGCGGAGAACCGTTCTACAGAAGTAACATTCGGTTTCCAGTGGAGACGGAAAGGAATGCCGCTGATCAAGAAGCTGCCCTTTATGAAAGGTAAACTGGATAATGATGTCACTTTCAAATTTGATTTTAGCCTCCGGGATGATGCCACTGCCAACAGCAAGCTCGACCAGAACCAGTCATTTGGAACAGCGGGTCAGAAAGTGATCCGTATAGCACCATCGATCGATTATATCGTCAACAACCGGGTAAGCGTGAAATTGTACTTCGAACAGAACCGCAATATTCCCAAGATCAGTAATGCCTTCCCGATCACCAATACACGGGGTGGGTTACAGGTCAGGATATCGTTGACGCAGTAACATTGTTTCTTTGTCATGCCGGAGAATGAGGCATCCTGTATATAATTATCTAAAGCAGTAAGTTTCTTACTGCTTTTTTATTTGATATGGCGAAGCAGGACTGGGAAAATGAGAAATAAGGAATGAGAAAGTGATCTGGCAAAGATCCAGTCAGTCATTGGATATTCCTTATTCCGGAGAAAGGACCGGATAAAGCACAAAAAAACCGGTCATTGACCGGGTCCCGCTATTTTGAAGAAGATCATTATTTTGTTTGGGCAGAAGGAGCGGTATTCACAGCACCTGTTTCAGCACCGGACCTTTTGAACAACATCACATAACCGCATAAATTCTTTTTCTTTTGTTTGTTCACCTGTACGGGTTTCATCATGTGGAACTCGGAAAATTGCGGAACATAGGAGTAAACGATCACGTTGCCATCAACATCACCCCATTTTTTCTGGCGGAAGATCACCTGTCTTTCCTGCCAGTCATACATTCTTACTTCGTATAACCGGGAGGTATAATCACCGATAAATACGAACTGGTACCAGCTGCCCTGGGTAAGCGGAACGATCACCGGCATTTCAAATTCACTTTCCATATTGATCGAAGCTTCTTTCAGGAGTACATAGCCGTCCTTTCCATAAAGGATCTTAAGGCTATCGACCTGTTTACTGATCAGGTCATTGCTGCAAGATTGTAAACGAATGACATCCTGGGAGAAAATGCTGGTGCTGAATAATAGCAGGATAAGGATGAAGAGGTACGGTTTTTTCATAACAATATAGGGATGATGGAAGAACGTCATAAATATAGTGGATGGTTTTTCTACACTTAAATTTTTGAACGGAAATTTGCCGGTTTAGGTAGATTTTCGCCGTGATTCTACGGCAAGTTTCGGGCCAAGCAACGGGAGGAGCCGGGGGTAAGCGATAAAATACGTAATACCACTTAGTTATAAGCGATTTTTGATATGGATCAACGGTCTATTGCCGGTTGAAAAAAACCGCATTGGCCTGCCGGGTACAGGTGATGGAGAGATCGTTGATACAGACATGTTCCGGCAGGGTGGTGCAATAGTAGATCACTTCCGCAACATCTTCCGCGGTCAGGGGTTTCAGGCCGTCGTATATTTTTTTGGCAACGTCTGTATCTCCTTTGAAACGAACCAGGGAGAATTCTGTTTCGGCGGCGCCGGGATTAATGGAAGTGACCTTGATATTATGCCGCAGCAGGTCGATCCGCATGCCCTGGCTGATAGCATCCACCGCGAATTTAGTGGCGCAGTACACATTCCCTTTTTCATAGAGTTGTTTGCCGGCCACTGAACCCATATTGATGATATGACCCCGGCCTTGTTTTACCATCAGTTGCGATACGGCTTTACCCACATATAAAAATCCCTTTACATTGGTATCGATCATCGTATTCCAGTCGCTGAGCGAAGCTTCTTCAAAATAATCCCTTCCGAGGGCAAGCCCGGCATTATTGACCAATACATCAATGGCCTTCCATTCCTGCGGAAGATCACTGATCGAATCCATCACTGCTTTTTCATCCTGTACATCGAAAGGCAGTTGCAATACGGCGATATTATATTTTTTTTCCAGCGTATTGGCCAGCGTGTGCAGGCGACCGGTACGCCGGCCGTTGAGTATACAATCATAACCATGGGCAGCGAATTTCCAGGCACAGGCTTCACCAAAACCAGCCGTGGCCCCGGTGATGAAAACGATCTTTTGCATAGAAGAATAAATGATAGTTGATAACTGATAGCTGACCTTGTCAGCAAATCTAGCTACTCTTAAATGAAAGTAAAAAGCTTTCAGGGATCCGCTGAATTTAATTTAAGAAGTCCCGGCTGATAATAGTTATTTCAAATTTACACGCCGCACTATCATCTGTCAGTTATTACCTGATCAGCGCCACCGTCCCTTTCAGGAATATCGGCACTCCCAAATAATCGATCGCACTCACCATCCAGACATAAACACCGGTATCCTGCGTTTTCCCGTTGATGCGGCCATCCCAGCCGGCACGGTCAGATGTGGTAGTGAACACGAGTTGCCCCCAGCGGTTGTAAATACTGAAGTAGTTCATCCTTAGAATACCTGCGCAGATCGGGGCGATGATATCATTCTTGCCATCGTTATTGGGTGTGAAGGCAGTCGGGACAAAAATATAGGGTTTGGTCTTGAAGACCGTTACCTTAACAAAGGCTGAATCGGCGCAGCCAAATGCATCGGTTACAATGAGCTTATACCGTATACTGTCGATCGATGAATTATAAACACCGATAGGATCGTGGATCGTTGTGCTGGATAACCCGGTAGAAGGGTTCCAGGTATAGTTCACTCCACCGCTTCCGTTGAACTGGAGCGGCTGACCGATCACCACGATCGTATCACGGCCCGCATAAGCACTTACTTTGGGTAATACGGTTATTACAACGGTATCGCGGCCGGGTTTGGGACAACCTGCATTATCCAAAACAGTCAATACATACGAGGTCGTTCTCGGGGGCGAACTGACCGGGTTCAGGATATTGGGATTATTGAGATAGGAAGGCGGTGTCCAGGTGAAGGATATTCCATCATGCGATCCGTTCAGCTGCGCTGACGCGTTATAACAAATGGTTTGCGGCGGGCCGGCATTGGCTACGGGATAGGCGACCGTGGTGATGGTAACATCATCGGTCGCAAAACAGGTTCCGATCGTTGCCCTTAGCTTGTAAGTAGTACTGACGTCTACCGGCGTGGCAATAGGATTCACGATGGTTGGATCATCCAGGGTAGCATCCGGGGTCCATTGAAAGGTGAGCCCGTCCGTGTTTGCATTTAATTGTACCGCATCCGTCAGGCAAATAGTGGTATCGCCCATTGCACTCAGGGTTACATTGGCCACGACCCGTACATGTACTGAGTCCTTATTCAAACAGCCATTGTCATTGAGATGCGCCACATACCAGGTATCTGTCGTTGGGTTAACCGTTGGATTAGAGGTATTGGCACCGACAATACTGGTCAGGGGTGTCCAGTTAAATGTTCCTGTGCCGGTTGCTCCGAGTGTTATTGCGTCTGGTATGCAGATCAGGGTATCTTTAAAATCCATACTGATCAGTGGTTTGTCGAGCACATCAAGAATAAATGTCGCAATATCTGTACAGCCTTTACTGTTTGACACTGTAAGGGTAACTGTTTTTGGCCCGGGTGTGGAAAAGGTCCACTGGGGATGTTGTAAATGTGATGTGTCGGCAAGGGTGGTTTCATCCCCGAAATTCCAGCTCCATGTATCCACTACGCCATAATTTGTTTTAGTAGTATCGGTGAAATGGAAAGGATTGGTAAAACAACCACCGGCGGTCTGAAACCCAGGGAAAAAGCCAGGGAATACGCCAATGGTCCTGGTTACAGAATCAACACAACTGGTTCCTTTATTGATAATAAGCTTCACAATATATGTTCCGGCTCCCGCAGTAGAATAATCCCATGAAGGGTTATCGGAAAGGGAAGTATCGGCCAATGTAGTGGGATCTCCAAAATTCCAAAAAACTGTATTGGCGCCGGTGCTACTGTGGGAGAACTGAAGTGTAAACCCATCGCAGGTTGTAAAATCAGGCATAGGATTGGCAACGGTCAACACGCAATCTGATACCTGGACAATAAGGTCTTTTTTGTGAGTTGCAATACGAACCCTATCCCTGTAAACATCAATACAAACACAAACCACATATCTGCCTAAATTAGGTGCCATACCGGAAATAATGCCGGTATGAATATCTATTGTAGCACCTGTTCCAAATGGGTTTGAACTTGAATACCCGAAATTATAGGGTACAAGAGGATAAGGAGGCGAAGAAGGATTATCAAAACTGGCATCAGTAGCAGCACCACCATTATTAGCGCTACAAAGGCTGTAAACTAATGAATCCCCCGCATCGAGGTCTATAGCAGCAAAATTTAATGTAAAGGGTGCGTTTTTGCATACAACATTCACTGAAACACCAAACGCGGGGGAACTGTCATTTCCTGCTCCTAATTGATTTGATCCGGGTATACTGCAGCTATATGTTGACCCAACACTATTACCCACATTTATCATACCATCTATCCGGCAACAGGTTTGATAGGCCACCGTATAGCCATTTAAATTATCCGGCAAATCAACCGTAGTAGAATAAGTGGCATATGTGTAATTCAATACGGGGGCACCTTGGATACAAGAAGGTAAAACGATGGGCACGCTCAGAATACCCGGGGGGTTGTCCTGGTCCAAACGCCAGTTGTTACCAGAAGTTCCAGCAGTACCCGGAACTTTCAAACCGTTGTCATTATTGTAGATCGCGGCAATATAAAAAGTAGCAAATAAAGCTCCTGTTTCTCCGCGGGCGAGCCATAACGTTAACCGGTAGTTTTTTGTGTTGGGAAGGGATCCCGGGCCTAAATAAGTATACCTCATTTCGCCACCAATGATGTGGGCAGCAAATGAGGATCCGGCAAACAGGAAAAGAAGAGTAATTGAAAGTAAAAAACGTTTCATTGTTAGGATCGGCTCGGCTTGAATTTTAATTTTCCCGCAAAAATGCATCCAAAAACAGGGTTGCTTTCTCCGATTCCTCCAGCATCCCCATATGCCCTGAATTTTGAAGTACGTGAATGTACGATTTTCCTGGTAGATGGCACTGCTTGAGGGTATCTTCTACAGGAACGGCAGCATCGTATTTTCCCATGATAAACAATACAGGTACAGCGGTTTCTTTCAATACCCGGGTTCTGTCCGGCCGCTGCATCATCGCTTCGTAATAAGAAACGAGTGCCCGGGGCAAAAAGTTGTCCGAAGCGGCTACTTGTTTATCGATCAATTCCGGCTTTTCTTCCTTTGTTACGGGTGAAAACAGGTTGGGAGTAGCGGTTTTCAAAAATTCAAAAGCGCCATGCTGGTTGATGAACTCAATGCCCTTGCGGCGGGTGGCTTTTTTTTCTTCACTGTCGGCAAAAGCAGAGGAATGAAAAAGACCAAAGGCAGATACCAACCCAGGATATTTTTCAACTAAAGCAAGAGTGATGTAGCCACCCATGCTGTGACCGATGATCGACCAGGCCTTCCTGCCCTCTTGCTTCGCGTTGCTCGCAATGACGGGAGGATTCCCAGACTCCGCATTTATGATAGTCTTTATTACTTCGGCCAGGCCTTCCATGCTCATATCATCGATCATTTCTGATTTGCCTGATCCGGGCAGGTCAGGTACAATGAGTTTGAATTTGTCTTGTAAATAATCCACCTGGTTATTCCAAACAGTCCCATCTTCTCCAAACCCATGTACCAGGATAACAGGTTTCCCTTCACCGGTAACCCGGTAAAAGATATTCTTCCCCTCGTATTGAATCTGCTTATCTATTTCTTAAAAAATTTGTTGCGGACCTTTAAAGTGATCATCCATCCCAGCAATAAAATGCTGAGCCCTGTCATGATCTTTGAAAGTATATCGCCGTGCTGAACAAAAAATGTTTTGTTATGGATTGGCCTTACTGCCAGTTTTATCACTGCCGTTTTATCATAAGGCTGCGGGTTGATCACATTTCCCGAAGGATCGATAAAACAACTGATACCGGTATTGGCGCTGCGCGCTACCCAGGTTCTTGTTTCAATGGCCCTCAGCCTGGCATAATTCATATGCTGTTTATGTCCCGGTGTTTTTTTCCACCAGCCATCATTGGTGATGATACAGATCAGGTTGGCGCCATTACGGACATACCTGCTCATGAATTCCCCGTATATGCTTTCATAGCAAATAGAGGGGGCGATCATAAACCCTCCCTTTGCAGTTAATACTGTTCTTTCTTTTTGTTTGGCATAACCGGCTGTAGTACCGCCAAATTTTGCAAACCAGCTCGAAATGAATCTTAAGAACCAGGGCAGTGTTTCCACCCCGGGTACCAGCATAGACTTATGATAAAAGGATTGCGCCCCGGTACTGTCGATCACCATCGAACCGTTATATGACTCATAATGTATTCCTCCATATTCTTCAGAGTATTTCGTTTTGGCTGGAAAGGCCCTGAAACTTTCTATTCCCGTAAATAAAGAGAGATTGGGATGATGACGGAGAAAGGCCCAAAGCGGGTTGAGGAAATAATTTTCTTTCAATCCCTCTTCATCGATCCGGGATGCTGTGTACAAGGCTGTTTCCGGCCATACCACCAACGCAGTATTATCATCCACCTGTTGTTCGCTGAGAGCAACCAGTTTTTGTAATTGAGCTTCAAATGAACCGGTCTCATCCGATATTTTTTCATACGGGTCGATATTGGGTTGAACGATCACGATATTCGAATCTGCTCCCGGCATTTTTTTCTTTATTCCACCCAGTAAAGAAACTAATACGGGAAGGATCAATAAGAGAATGCCGGTTACAAGGTGCTTATATTGTTTACTCGTCTCCCTGTTGAAATTGTTTTCCAGATGCCGGAATAAAAAAATATTCACCAGTAGTATCCACAACGTACCACCGCTGCTCCCCGTGTACTGATACCACTGCACCCATTCGGGATGTGTGGCAAACGCATTACCCAGCGTAAGCCAGGGCCAGCTGAGTCCCCAGTCCTGCAAATGGATATATTCAAAGCACATCCAGAAAGCGATCAATGCAACATAACCCGCCTTTTCACCCAGCCATTTTTTTGCGATCTTAAAACCAAGCCAGGGCAGGCACATGATGAAACTGTTCGCTAAAAATGCCGATACGGCCCCGGGTACCGAAGCATTCCAGATCCACCAGGTGGTGGCCACATTCCAGGTGAACATGATGAGATACGTAAGCCAAAAGAATTTTTTCCGGCTCTCTACTTTTGATTCCAGCCATAACAATGGGATCCAGGCAACAAAGATCAGCAGGGTGAGTGCCGATACCGGCCAGGCAGCCCAGAGCAGGAGCCCCCCGGTAAAAGCGATGAATAGATTGGAAGAACGTCTCAATACACCTGGTTTCTGTAAAAATAGAGCTTGTTTGTCATGCCAGCAACTGGCTGGTTGTTAATTCAATGGCATTCTATTTGTAAACCTTAACAGTTCAAAGCCCGCAGGCAGGAGGCTTTTTATTATTTTTCAAATGCCAACTGACGCTACATGACCGATGATGAAAAGAAAATAAAAGAGCTCGAACAGGAACTGAACCAGCTTTCTTCGCGGCTGAATTATTTCCGGGAACAGATCAGCCAGCTTAAAAAAGAGACCAGGCCTGCACAGTCAAACGAAACAGTTGCCGAACCTGTTCCTCCTGCCAGTAATAAAGACCGGGAGCACCCCTCTCATGTACCCAAAGAGTCACTCAGCCTGGAAAATTTCATCGGTTTAAAATTGCTGCACCTTACCGGTATCGTTGTCCTCGTGATCGGGATCTCTATCGGTGTCAAATACGCGGTGGATAAAGAACTCATATCGCCGGTAGCCAGGATCATTCTCGCCTATTCAGCGGGCGGGGTCCTTTATTTTTTCTCGGTAAGGTTAAGGAAAAAATTTCCTTTGTTCAGCGCCATTCTTTTCAGTGGCACGATGGCCTCTTTATATTTTACTACCTACGCCGCATTCGCCTATTATCATCTCTTTGTATTTGGAATGGCTTTCGGGATCATGGGGGCGATAACTGTTTACACTGCGTATACTGCTATACGTTATGACAAACAGGAGATCGCCATACTTGGAATGACCGGCGCTTATGGAATACCGTTCCTGATCAGTTCCAATTCGGGACGGGCCGATCTTTTTTTCACCTATATCATACTCATCAATTGCGGGATCGTATTCCTTTCTTATAAAAAGGAGTGGAAGGCCATGGTGAGATTGGCCATGCTGGTAAGCTGGATACTCTTTATCGCCTGGGCTTTTACGAATTATACCAATACATTGAAGACGCAGTCGATTTTTATCATGCTTGTATTCTACGGTATGTTTGCTTTTGCCTCGATCGGTTTTTCGGTCCGCAAAGGGCAACGGCTTGAGCTGGTCGAATTGCAACTGTTCCTGCTCAACAATATTCTTGCCTTCGCCGCGGCACTGCTGGTCTTTACCGCTTCCTCACTCGATGACAGGGCCGTTGAAGTGACCGGCATGGCTTGCCTGTTCTTTTCCCTGCAGGCTTTGATTGCCCGCTTTTTTTTAAAAGAAGAAAAATTGATATTCAATTACCTGGTCGGTTTTGCCCTACTGAGCCTTGTCTTCTATGCGGGTATGCGATGGGATGGCCTGAAAGTTACAATGATCTGGCTGGCGCTTGCGATCGGGTTATTTACGGCCGGTGTTCTCAGCAAGACAAGCTGGCTCCGCCTGCTGGCAATTATACTGATGGGTGTAACACTCGGAAAATTGATCCTCGTCGACCGGGCTAATTTCACTACGGAACAAAAGATCATTTCCTATATCTCGATCGGGGTGGTATTATTGCTTTTATCATTCTTCTACCAGAAATTCAGGAAAGAAGTAAAAAGTGAAAGTGAAATAAAGGATCGTGTGAACTCCGGCACGGCATAGTTTTTCTTTATCTTTTTATGGAATTTGTATCATTCATGGTCTTATTGAAAAGTATAAACCATGGAAGCCAGCAAAATCCTGTCAGCACCGCTGATCGACCTCATCTTTGATGGCCGTAATAAAAATTACGGCGCTTATGAGCTCCGCAAAACAAATTCAATAAGAACAAAGACCGCTTTATCGGTCACTATTTCCATTGTGGCATTGGTATGTTCCATTGTTAGCATGGCGAGTTCATCAAAGAAAAAAATTACGGATTACAGGATCGGACCAGTGATGGAGTTAAAGGATGTCGAAATGGAGAAGCCACCTGAAAAATTACCGGAACCGGAGAAGCTGCCGAAACCCGAACCCGTAGAAACAAAGCAATTCACTCCTCCGGCAATTGTAGATGACAAAGATTTTGAGAAGCCGTTGCCTGACATTGCTTCCCTTGATAGCGCGGAGATCGGTCTTAAGGATGTGAAAGGTAAACCGCCTGGCGTGGAAGATCCTCCAAAAACCCCGGATGATGGAAAAGATATTATTCCTCCTAAAGAAAATATCGAAAGCGATGAGCCGATGACAACGGTAGAAGTACCGGCACGATTTAAAGAGAACTGGCCAAAATTCTTATTGAGGAATTTAAACCCGGAAACCCCTGTTGAACACAACGCCGGCCCGGGACGGTACAGCGTGGTGATGCAGTTTGTAGTAGACAAGGAAGGTAATGTAAGCGATATCAAACAGCTCACCAATCATGGTTATGGTATGGAAGAGGAAGCGGTGCGGGTATTGAAAAAATCACCCCAGTGGGAACCGGCCATCCAGAATGGTCATAAAGTGAAAGCGTACCACCGGCAGGTGATTACGTTTGAAGTGAACGAGGAATAGAGAAGTTTATAGTTTATGGTTTATTGTTTATTGTTTATGGTTGTTGAAAGCATAGGGAACCCTAAATTTTTCAAAGAAGTTCAGAAGCAAGGGCTAATAATATTTTTAAAGAATTTTGCATTAGCATCAACTATAAACCAAGAACAATAGACCATAAACCCCTTTATTTTCGGCTGTAATTCGGCGCTTCTTTTGTTATTTCGATATCATGTGCATGACTTTCTCTCATCCCCGCATTGGTGATCTTTACAAAAACAGCTTTCTGCAGTTCTTCAATAGTGGCCGCTCCGCAATAACCCATTCCGGCTCTTAACCCACCGGTGTATTGATAGACTACTTCTTTCAGTAAACCTTTGTAGGCGACACGTCCTTCAATTCCTTCGGGAACGAATTTCTTTACATCGTCTTCCACATCCTGGAAATAACGATCGCTGCTGCCCGTGGCCATTGCGCCCAGCGATCCCATACCGCGGTATTCCTTGAACTTTCTTCCTTCATAGATAATGGTCTCGCCCGGACTTTCTTCAGTACCTGCGAAAATGCTTCCCATCATTACACAGTTGGCGCCGGCAGCCAGTGCTTTTACCATATCACCCGTGTAGCGGATACCTCCGTCGGCGATCAATGGAATATTTTTTTCTTTTAAAACCGATGCTGCTTCCATGATGGCGGTGAGTTGAGGTACACCCGCACCCGCTACGATCCTGGTAGTACAGATCGAACCAGGGCCAATACCCACTTTCACCGCATCCGCGCCGGCTTCTGCAAGTGCTCTGGCGCCTGCGGCCGTACCCACATTACCGGCAATAACATTGATATTTTTAAAATTCTTTTTTACATCTTTCAATGCGGCGATCACTCCTTTACTATGACCATGTGCACTGTCCAGTGCGATCACATCCACACCAACCGACTGCAACGCTGCAACCCGGTCGAGCACATCAGCTGTGATGCCCACACCGGCTCCAACGAGTAAGCGGCCAAACTGGTCCTTCACGGCATTGGGATGACTTTTTAATTTCAAAATATCGCTGTAGGTAAACAAGCCGGTTAATTTTCCCTGCTTATTAATGATCGGTAATTTTTCAACCTTTGTTTTTTTGAATAATTGTTCCGCTTTTTTCAGATCCGTTCCTTCAGGCGCCGTGTACAGGTTCTCTTTGGTCATCACTTCACTCACTTTCCGTTTGGGATTATCTTCAAAACGAAGGTCCCGGTTGGTGAGGATACCGACGAGTTTGCCGCTCTTATCGATAATGGGAATGCCTCCGATCTTATTTTCCCGCATCAGTTTCAATGCATCACCGATCGTAGCATCGGCAGGTAAGGTAACGGGGTCGATGATCAGGCCGCTCTCACTTCTTTTTACTTTGCGGACCTGTTCGGCCTGTTTCTCAATGGTCATGTTCTTATGGAGAATGCCCAGTCCGCCTTCTCTTGCCAGCGCGGTAGCCAGTGCGGCTTCTGTTACCGTGTCCATGGCCGCGGAAAGCAGGGGCACATTCAGGGTGATGTCTTTGGTGAGCCGGCTGCTGATCTTTACATCACGGGGGAGTACCTGGCTATAGCCGGGCATCAGTAATGCGTCATCGAAGGTCAGGCCTTCTCCAAAAAATTTAGATGATTGTTTGTTAGCGGGGAGGGAATTTCTTGTTGCCATGTGCAAAGATAATGGGCAATAAGCAATTTGCAATAGGCAATGTCGATGGCCAGGGCAATGGTGAATGGCGGGTAGTGAATGGGTGTTCTAAATCCGGGATTGCCTTGATTCTTGCTAATTGCTAATTGACCATTCACATCTCACTTGATCAACAGTACCGTCCCCTTCTGGAAGACCTGTTTTTTTGTATCCCGGTGCGTATAACTCAGCATCCATACATATACACCTGTGGCCTGCACTGTACCGTTTATTTTGCCATCCCAGCGGTCTCTCCAGTTCTCAGATTCAAATACCAGCTGCCCCCAGCGGTTGTACACTTTGAATATAAGGTTGTCGGCCTTCAGTGCATTATGCGGCGAGAATGTATCATTTAAGCCATCGTTGTTGGGTGTGAATGCGGTAGGCACGGCGATAAAGCAATGATCCAGTACGGTCAGTGTTTTCCTGGTACTGTCGCTGCAGTTCAGTGTATTATTGGTCACTTTCAATTTCACGGTATAATATGCTTCGTGGTTGATAGTTGGAAACAATACCGCGACAGGATCTTTTTGCGTACTCGTTGCTATGACATCGAATTTCCATGACCAGGTATCGATCAGGCCGGTGCTTGTATTGACCACCTCCAATCTATCTTCCGGGCAAATAATATCAGGCATCGTGAAGCCGGCCTTTACTTCATTATCCAGCACAACAGTGCTATTGGCGGTATCCCTGCAGACTCCGTTGCTGGTGATGAGCTGTATGGTGCTGGTACTCGTGGCAGGCCAGATGATCGTATGTGTTTGGGTGGTAACAGGCGCTGCATTATTAAATACCCATGTCCAGCTGTTTACATCGTGCGCACCATCGTGCGCAAACATCAGCGTATCACGCTGGCAGCCGAATTTGGTGGTGTAATTAAATAAGGCTGATACAGTATCTGCTGTGGTAAATGTAAGTGTCTGCGCCAGGATGGGTTGACCGCAAAGATCGAAAACGGGACTGCCATCGATCCCGGGCTGGATATGCAGTGTATATATTCCCTTTGTATAAACAGGCGAAGCAAAATGTACGGTCACGTAGTCTGTCAGGTCATTGGTACAGGCTCCTGATGCCCCTGTCACGGTAACAGGCGTAGGGCCCGTCACGGAAAAATCGCTGCCCGATGCTGATAAGGAAGAGCAGTTTATTTTTTTGGGATAATACACCACCACCGAATCGGGAGTGCAGGCCGGTTTGCCGGTACTGTCTGCCTGTATCGGCTGCGGGATAAAATATTCGAAAGAGATGGTCTCTCCGACAGGAATTATATTGCCACAGTTGTCTACCAACGTATTCAGATCCGTCCCGGTATTGATGACAAGCTGATGTGTACCACTTGTCAACGGGGTATTTAAACTGATCACGACTTCGTCGAAATCAAAACTGAAAGAACAGTAATCCGTAACGGCTGATATTACTGTTGTGCCGGCAATGGCAAATTCACTTCCACTGGCAGTAATGGAATTGCAAAGCACTTTTTTATTCAGTTGTAAGGTGATCTTTGTTCCATCACAATCTGGTGTTGCTTTCACCATATGCGGTTTTAGCGGATCGTTGATGCCCGCAGTTCCGCCTGCGAAAGAAAGATCGTAACCGCTTTGTCCATCGGTGTAGTGACTGATCATTAATAAATAGATATGCCCGGCAACAAGGGTGGGCATTGCGGCGAATGTAGGAGTAGGTTGCGCGGGGTCGGATGCACATTGAATAAAATTCACACCACCCGGCCCTGCCCCGGTAGCACCATAACTGCCGGACCAGTTGCCCGTAACGACCAGTGAATTATTAGTGAATATATCGTTGGGAGCATGCCCGGTTATATCATACAATTGCCAGTCATAATCTTCAAAACCCGTAAGCGGACTTATGGTAAAACCTAAAGTGCCGGAAGTATAACAGGTGAACCTGTAAAAGAAAGGATTTTTATTTTGATACAGCGCACCGCCGGGTACTCCTGAACACCCGGGTACAAAAATATCATTCGTACTGCAAATAGGTACATTCGACTGGTGGAAAGTGTTTGTCCCGCATACCGGGAATGCAGTGGAAGGGGTTTGCCCGAGAGTAGTGCAGGCCTGCGAGAATAGCTGACCCGAAAATAAAAGGGACAGGGTAATGCTCAGCAGGAACTTTGGCGTTAAAAGAGGCTTCATTAATGAGAAAGGTTAAATGCCTGGGATTACAAGGACAAGAAGTTTATTGAATTCGTTGCTTGGCCATCAGGCAAGTTGGTACAATTTACCCGGTAAAGATAGAATGAGATTTTGTAGTTCAAGACTTAATATGCCAGCGGCAATACTACTGCTGCTGAGTCCGCTCTTTAAATTGATCTCATCGATATGTACTTTTTCCTTTTCCTCCAGGATGGTAATAATGGTCTTCTCATCAGCACCCAGCTCTATAAATAATTCCCGCTGAATTTTTTTCTCTTTTTTACTTTTAGCATTCTCTTCCCATTGCATCACCTGCAACAGTTCCGTCGCATCCGTCAGCAGCATCGCTTTGTTGTTCCGGATCAGGTAATTGCAACCCATGCTTTTTGTGTCGGTCACTTTGCCGGGAAACGCAAATACATCTTTATTATAACCATTGGCCAGGTCTGCCGTGATCATACTGCCACCTTTGATACCCGTTTCGATAACCACGGTGGCATCGCTCATACCGGCTACGATCCTGTTGCGGCTGGGAAAATTATGTTTATCGGGTTTTGTATGGCTTTTGAATTCGGTTAGCAGGCCACCTTTTTGTTTGATCATGTCTTTGGCAAGAGCCGCATGATCGGGCGGATAGATTTGGTCCAGCCCATGCGCCAGCACACCCACGGTTGCCAACTCATTTTTTACGGCGGCTTTATGAGCGATCGCATCCACGCCAAAAGCAAGACCGCTTATGATAAGAATATTTTGTGAGACCAGATCCTTTATTAATTTTTCAGTAACCTGTTTGGCATAATCGGTATGCGATCTTGTCCCGATAATGGCAACGATCCTGGCGGCATTCAGGTCGGCCTCTCCCTTGTAATATAAAAGGGTGGGAGAGTCATAACAATTCAATAAGCGTTTGGGATAATCTTTATCGGTTATGAACAATGGTTTGATCCTGTATTTTTCGATGAACTTTATTTCTTCCTCTGCCGGGGTGAAATCGTTGAAGGCGGCGATCGAAGCAGCCCTGACCGGGCCGATGCCTTCGATCTTTTCGAGCCATGTTTTCTTTGCATGAAAGATCTCTTCTGCATTGCAATGCTGCAGTAAGATCTTAGCCTGTACGGGGCCGATATGAGGTACAAGCGTTAAAGCGAGCTGGTAAATTAATTCCGGGTGCATGATCGGGCGTATGGCCAAATCTAAATGAAGAATGTATCACTGCCCCAGTACTTTCATCTCCGTCCGGCGGTTTAATCCCCGCTCTTCTTCCGTTTTATTCCCGGCGATCGGCTTTGTTTCACCATAACCTTTCGATGTCAAACGCTGAACAGCGATGCCCTTGCTTACCAAATAACTGACAACGGCCTTTGCCCTGTTATTGCTGAGTAAAAGATTGTTAGCAGGTTTGCCCACATTGTCGGTATGACCGCTGATCTCGATCCGGAGAGCTGGATTTTCTGTGAGCAGCTGAACCAATTTTTCGAGCTCTGATTGCGATGCAGGCTTTATTTCGAATTTATTTACATCAAAGAATATATTCTTTAATACGATCGTTGCATTGGTCTCAATGGGTTGCAGGGCAATATTTTTTTCATAGACCGAATCCGGTGACAGACCCGCCATCAGGAAATTGTCGGAATAAAATAAATAACCTTTGTGGTTCACATTGAATCCATAGTCTTTCCCCACCGGTAAGGTGATGAGGTAATTCCCGGATGCATCCGTCTGCACTTTGGTGATGGTCTGCTTGGTGTTGAGATCGGTCAGCTCCACCGAGGAAGAAAGACCCGCTGCCGTTTTTTTATCGGTGATGATCCCTTTTACCCACAATGTTTTATTGGGACGGATATCTTTTCTTAATTCAAAACTATAGATATCATGACCGCCTTTGGAATCGCTGCGGTCACTGGCATAATAGGCCGTTTTGCCATCGGCTGTAATGAATAACGTGCCTTCATCGCTGATGGTATTGATGGGATAACCCAGGTTCTTTGCTTTTTCCCAACTGCCGCCGGGTTGTTTGCGGGTGACAAAAAGATCATCGCCGCCATAACCGGGATGACCATTCGATACAAAGTACAATGTCTGGTTATCGGCATGGATAAAAGGACATTCGTCATCGCCCGGCGTGTTGATCGACGCACCTATATTTTCAGGATCGCTCCATTTGCCGCTGGCCTGCAGATGGGAAACATAAATATCTTTACCGCCCAAACCACCGGGTCTGCGGCTTGCAAAATAGAGATCTTTTTTATCGGGTGATAAGCAGGGTTGTGCATCCCATTGATCGGAATTGATCCTGCCTCCGAAGTTCACCGGTTCGCCCCAGCCGCCGTTTGTAAAGATGGAGATATACAGATCATAATTACCGTAACCGGGTTCGCGGTTATTGGCCGTGAATACCAGCCATTGCCCGTCGGAGGAAATATTCTGGGCCGCTTCACTCATGGGCGTATTGATAGTGCCTTCGATAGGTTTGGCAGGGCCCCATTGACCTGCGAGCGAACGGCTGTAATAAAAATCTTCATTGATATTCTTTACCCTTCTTGTAAAGACCAGTTCTTTGCCGTCGATCGTCATGGAAGGAAAATATTCAGATTCGGCCGTGTTGATATTATCGCCTGCATTTTGCGGGGCAAATACATAATTCTTCTCGGGATTGTTCCGGGCATATTCGATGGCAAACTCGTAGGATCGTTTGCGCCTGTTGGCCGATTCAAGACTGGTTGGATTCTTCGGTGGTTTTTTCGTCAGCAATTCATTTATTGCTACCAGTGCTTTTTCAAATTCTCCCAACCCGGCCAGTTGTATGGAATAGCTCATCCTGAAGTCAAGTGTATATACACTGTCGATCAAAAATGCTTTTTCAAATGTCGCGACACTGCTTTTATAACTTTTTAATTTACCATACACTGCCGCCAGGGAGAGATAGGCTTCCACGTAACCGGCATCAGCAGCGATCGCCTGTTGCAGGAGCCCGGCCGCATTGGCAAGACTGCCATCATCAATTCTCTCCATGGCCTGCTGGTAGAGTTGTTTTGCTTTGGGGCTGATCTTATCCGGGTCATATTGTGAAAAAGAAGACTCGAAAACAAAAAGGGAAGCAATAAAGAAGAGCCATTTTTTCATGGACAGGAATTGCATTTTAGTATAACGAAGCTACCTGAATTTTATTCCGCAGGGAAGAAGAAAATGTTAATAGTGTGAGGTGACACGTTTCCAAAAGGTGTCACCTCACACCTACGGAACATTGATGTACTTATGCAGCTGCAATGAAAGTTCCCATTGCGGGTTGGTCTTGATGTATTCAATGATCACCGGTGTTACCTGTGCCGCCTTATCCCATTCGGGTTGAAGGAACAGACGACAGTGCGGAGCTACGAGTGCGGCATATTTTTCAGCCCAGTCAAAATCGGATTTGTTGAAGATCACCACTTTTAATTCATGGGCCAGTGAAAGAACAGGAGATAATGGCGCTTTGAATTTCTTGGGGGAAAGACAGATCCAGTCCCACAAACCACTTAAGGGATGGGCACCCGATGTTTCGATATGCATTTGAAGTCCCGCGTCGCGAAATTCTTCGGTCAGGTCATCCAGGTTATGCATCAGTGGTTCTCCACCGGTGATCACGACGATCCTTGCCGGTGTTTTTTTTACTTCTGTAATAAGATCGCCGATCTCTTTTTTAGGATGTTTACCTGCATCCCAGCTCTCTTTTACATCACACCACACGCAACCCACATCGCAGCCACCGAGGCGGATAAAATAAGCCGCTTTGCCCTGGTGATAACCTTCTCCCTGGAGAGTATAGAAATGCTCCATGACCGGGAGCGGAACTGTTATTTTTTTTTCAGTGATCATTACACATCAATTCTTCAGCATACAGGATTGATAAGTATTCTTCATCAGCGCTGCGATGGTCATTGGTCCAACACCACCCGGCACCGGTGTGATCCAGGAACATTTCGGTGCCACAGAATCAAAAGCCACATCACCCTTCAAACGGAATTTTGTTTTTCTTGAATCATCGGGCACGCGGGTGATACCCACATCAACGATAACGGCTCCTTCTTTTACCATATCAGCCGTGAGAAATCCGGGTTTACCCAGCGCCGCCACAATAATATCTGCCTGCAGGCAAAAATCTTTTATATTCCTGGTGCGGGAATGACAAACGGTGACCGTACAATTGCCGGGATTGGTATTATTACTTAATAACACACTCATCGGTCGCCCCACGATATTACTCCGGCCAATCACAACGGCATGCTTTCCTGCCGTTTCGATTTTATAATGTTCCAGCAGCAACATGATACCATGCGGAGTGGCAGGAATAAAAGCAGGAACACCCTGCAACATTTTTCCTACGTTTACCGGGTGAAAACCATCCACATCTTTATCAGGCCGGATCGCCTGGATGATATTCTCGTCCACGATATGTTTGGGCAAAGGGAGTTGCACCAGGATACCATCCACATCAGGATTCTCATTTAATTCATTGATCGTATCCAGCAATTTCATTTCCGATATATCAGCTTCAAACCGGAGTTGGGTTGATTTGAAACCAACCTCTTCGCAGGCTTTTACTTTGGCAGCCACATAGGTTTCACTCGCCCCGTCATTACCTACCAGTATTGCGGCCAGGTGCGGTACTTTTTTCCCTTCGGCGGCAAGTGAAGCGACGCTGATCCTGAGCTCATCCCGGATCGCCTGGGCTGCTTTTTTCCCATCTAAAATTTCCATAGCGCAAATGTACTACTTGTCTGACGGTCTCCGTCTGACAGTAGTACTGGTGTACAGCACGGTCTCCGTCTGACAGTAGTACCGGTGTGCAGCACGGTCTCCGTCTGACAAGTAGTGCTGCTGAGTAGTTTGGTCTCCGTCTGACACAGGTACATCTTTATTTTGAAACCCACCGGCATCCTTGTAACTTTCATATGCTAAATCTAACTGCTTGTCAAGAAAACTTATTTTATCGTTCGTTCTGCTGATGCCGGCTTTTTTTTCAGAGGCCCAGATCCTTCGCAGGCCACTCGCTGCCGCCTATACAGGTTTTGGTGCTTATAGCTTGAATCATGTGGATGTTTTTTCCTTTACCGCCAACCAGGCTTCGCTGGCACAGTTGAAGAACAGCGCTGCCGGGGCATATGGTGAAAGAAGGTTCCTCCTGAGCGAACTGAATAATTATACAGCGGTGATCGGTTTAAGAACATCATCCGGGAATTTTGGGATAAAAGCCAATTACTCCGGCTTCACTGATTATAACGAAACACAATTGGGTCTTGCCTATGGAAGAAAACTCGGCAGCAAACTCGATATCGGCGCCCAGGTAAATTATAATTCCATCCGGATCTCCAACGGCTACGGCAACGCGTCCGCTGTCAGCTTTGAACTGGGAACTATTTTCCATATCACCGAGAAATTACACACAGGTATACAGGTGAATAATCCTGTAGGTGGAAAATTTGGCAAGGACCAGCAGGAAAAATTATCCTCTGTCTATTCATTGGGCGTGGGATATGATGCTTCCGAAAAATTACTGATCAGTGTGGCGGTAGAAAAAGAAGAAGAGCAACCCGTGAATGTCAATGCAGGATTTCAGTATAAATTCATACCGCAGTTACTGGTGAGAGCGGGTATGTCGTCTGCTACGAGCTCTGCCTGGTTGGGCCTGGGGTTAACTCTTAAATCATTCCGGCTGGACATAACCACCGGTTACCACCCCCAATTAGGTATCACACCGGGTTTGTTGCTGCTGTTCAATTTCAATGCGAAGAATTGAAAAAATGGATGACGATATTGTTGACGCTATTTGCCATTCACTATTCACCATTCACCTATTCACAGGAAATACCGCTGAGTACCGAACAGCAACTCGAGAACCAAACCGATGCTGACCAGGGGGAGACAGAAGATGATACTTATTTGCAGGACCTTGATCATTTCAAGAAGAATCCACTCAACCTGAATACGGCCGATGCCGAGGAATTAAAACAGCTGCGGATCATAACTGACCTGCAGATCGCCAACCTTATTACATACCGCAACCTGTTTGGGAAACTGATCAGCATATATGAGTTGCAGGCCGTTCCCGCATGGGATGTGAATACGATCAGGAAACTATTACCATTTATTACCGCAGCCACACCCGTTTCCCTGAAGGAAGAAGCCGGCAAAAGATTCGGTGATGGTGATCATAGTCTTTTAGTGAGGGTGACACAGGTGCTGGAACGATCGGATGGTTTTGATAAAACAACTTCGGGAACAAAATATTTAGGTAGCCCGCAACGGATCTTCTTCCGGTACAGGTACACGTATAAAAATTTATTGCAATTTGGCCTCGTGGGTGATAAGGATGCGGGAGAGCAGTTTTTAAAGGGAGCACAGAACAAGGGCTTTGATTTTTATTCCTTTCATTTATTCGCCCGGAAGATCGGCATCATTCAATCGCTGGCGGTAGGAGATTTTTCAGTGAATATGGGACAGGGCCTGATCCAGTGGCAGGGGCTGGCATTCAAGAAAAGTGTGGATGTGATGGGAGTGAAGCGGCAATCGGCCGTGCTTCGCCCGTATAGTTCAGCCGGCGAATTCTATTTTCACCGCGGTGCCGGGATCACGATCCGGAAAGGAAGGATTGAGTCAACAGTTTTTGTATCCTTTCGTAAACTCGGGGGAAATTTTGTGGCCGATACGGTGAACAATGAAGATTTTGTTTCTTCTTTCCTGACCTCCGGGTATCACCGCACGCCCAGTGAGATAGCCGACAGGAATAATCTTTTACAAACCGCATTCGGTGGCAATATCATTTACCGGGGTAACCGCTGGCATCTTGGGTTGAATGGTATCTATTATAAATTCTCGCTGCCGATAGAGAAAAGAAATGAACCTTATAATTTATATGCCATCAGCGGCGATCATTGGTTCAACTTCAGCCTGGATTATAGTTATACGTATAAGAATCTTCATTTCTTTGGTGAGGCGGCTGCGGATAAACGTTTCAACAAAGCATTTGTCAATGGTCTTTTATTGAGCGTAGATCCAAGAGTGGATATATCAGTTGTACAGCGTACGATACATAAAGCTTACCAGTCCATCAACGGGAATGCGTTTACGGAGAATACGTACCCGACGAATGAAACGGGTTTCTATGCGGGGATCGCGATCCGGCCTGCTATCGGATGGCGGGTGGACCTGTATGGTGATATCTATAAATTCCCGTGGCTGAAATACCTCGTGGATGCGCCGAGTCACGGCAGGGATTTTTTAGTGCAACTAACGTACACACCTAACCGGCAGGCAGAAATGTATACGCGGTTCAGGAATGAGACAAAACAATCGAACCAGTCTGATAATACAACGGTCACCAATTACCTGGTCAGTATACCCAAACAAAGCTGGCGTACACAGGTCAGTTATAAGATCAGCGGGCCGGTTACGATGAGAAACCGGTTTGAACTGTTGTGGTATGATAATAAAGGGGTCAATAAGGAGAAAGGGTTCCTGGGTTATGCCGATATCATCTATAAACCTCTTTTAAAACCATTATCCGCGACAATACGCCTGCAATATTTTGAAACGGACGGGTATAACTCCAGGATCTACGCCTACGAGAATGATGTATTATATAGTTACTCTATTCCGGCTTTTTTTGACCAGGGCTTTCGGTACTACCTGAACCTGAACTATGATCTTTCGAAAAAGATATCTTTCTGGTTCCGCCTGGCGCAGACAGTCTATCAAAATAAGAATGCGGTGGGTTCCGGCCTGGATGAAATACCCGGAAACAGGCGGACCGAGCTAAAAGCCCAGGTGAGATGGTTGTTGTAGGCTATTTTGGCCCTGACTCACAGATTTTTATTTTTTTTGGGGTCAATTAAGTATTTGTTAAAAAAAAAATTACCTTGCGGCAGCATTTTTAAAGGCATTTGTGTCTTTAATATCACCCTTACTCTTGAGAACTGACGGTTTCCCTTGATAATCAATGCTTTTAAAATTTAAAAATTAACGTTAACATGAGAAAAATTGTATCACTGTTTACAGTGCTAATGCTGTTTTCTGCATTGGCGATCGGTCAGAACCGGACGATCTCCGGTACTGTGACCGATGAAAAGGGCGATGCTTTGCCCGGTGCATCTGTTACTATTAAAGGTAGTCGGACAGGTGT
>DASYLC010000321.1:0-7270 GCA_036009775.1 Chitinophagaceae bacterium | reverse complement strand
CAGACCTGTGCTAACCGTTATACAATAACAAGAACATACCGTGCAACCGATGTGTGCGGCAACTTCACACAGTGTACACAGATCATTACAGTGAATGATGTAACAGCGCCGGTCGTAACCTGCCCTGCTGCTGTAACAGTAAGCTGCGCCGGCGCCGTGCCTGCAGTGAATACAGCATCGGTAACAGCGACAGATAACTGCGGTGGAACTATTACCATTACTCATATCAGTGATGTGATCACTAACCAGACCTGTCCGAATCGTTATACACTGACCAGGACATACCGTGCGACAGATGTGTGCGGCAACTTCGCAGAATGTACACAGGTTATTATAGTGAACGACCAGATAGCGCCTGTAATCACCTGTCCTGCTAACATTAATGTTACCACACCGGTGGGTCAATGTAATGCGGTGGTGAACTTTACAGTAACCGCTACTGATAACTGCGGAGCGGTAACACTGGTAACCTCTTCAGCTTCCGGCGCAACATTCCCGATCGGTGTAACGACGGTGAATGCAACAGCAACGGATGCCTGCGGTAATGTGTCTACCTGCTCTTTCACTATCACAGTAGCAGATGCCCAGTTGCCGGTAATATCAATACAACCTGCTAACCGCACGGTTTGTATTGGTGCCAATGCGACCTTCAGTGTAACGGCTGCAACAAGCCCAAGTCCGGGAGGCCCGATAGCATACCAATGGCAACAATGGAACGGCTCAGCCTGGGTAAATATAACCGGGGCAAATGCCGCTACATTTACCGTGAACAACGTTACGCTTGCAATGAACACGAATACTTACAGGGTTGTGCTGACAGGTCTTTGCCAAATCGTAAATTCTAATGCAGCTACCTTGTTTGTGAATACACCGCCGATCGTTTCCATTAACGCTTCACCACTTCCGCCATTGCTGTTGCCAACACAGTTCACGAACCTGATAGCAACGGTAAGTAATCCAGGCGGCACATTTGTATGGTTCAAAAATGGTGTGCAGATCCCGGGTATATCAATCGGTATCCTGCTGAACCTGGGCGTACTGAATGCGGGTACTTACTGGTTTGTTTACACTGACCCGAATGGTTGTGTTAGCACATCGGCCAGTATCGTAATCGGTGGCTTGTTCTCGAACAACCTCTATGTATACCCGAACCCTAACCGTGGTACCTTCCAGGTCAGGTTCTACAACGCTCCGAACGAAGTGGTTACTGTCAACGTGTTTGACGTAAGAGGTGCGCTGGTTTACTCTCACCAGTATACAACCACTTTACCGTATACCACGATGGATGTGATCCTGCCGCCAGCACATACTGCCGGTATTTACCTGGTAGAGGTGAGGAACGCAAGCGGGCAACAGGTGGGAGCAAAGAGGATTATTGTAACACACTAATTGTTGTACCAATACTTTCAAAGCCATCCGTAAGCGCGGATGGCTTTTTTTATTTCCGGGAATCAATCTCTGTCAATATTGAATATATTTATGATGGCTAAATCATGTCGCATGAGGATTTTATTATTTCCCCTTTTTTTATTCATTGGGTTATTTTTCAACCCATCCGCTTTTGCCACCATTCACCCGTCGAACAACGCGGTCTTGAATTTTACACAGGTGATGTTTGAATACGACGAGACTCCCGGCGCGGATGATTACAGGGTGACGATCAGGCCCGCTGGCAAACAGGATTCAGCTATAGTGATCAGCAATACATCCCTTGCCTTTATTCAGAACAGCGGCCTGGAATTCGGAAAGCAATACGTATGGTATTACGAAGCCTTTAAAAAAGGCACCCGTCTTTTAAAAAGTGAAAATTTCTTTTTTGAGATCAGGTTCGCTTTTCAAACAAATAAGCTATGGTTCAGGTCTGCCGTCGATATCAGTGATCAGAAGGGTTACAGGAACGGCATTATTTTTCTCGACTATATGGGACTCGCCATCAACCGTAATGGAGAGCCTGTTTGGTATATGCCTCTTGAAAAGGACAGTCTTGAAAATCTAAAAATGAGAAATGTAAAAATGACTACGGGGGGAACGATCACCTATCTTGATAACACCGATTGTTTTGAAAAAGATATCTTCGGAAACACCCTGTGGAAAGCCCCTAACGATGGTTTCATTTCCGGAGATAAGCAGGAATATTATCATCACGATTTTTTTAAGACAGATGACGGCGCCTATATCACATCCGGGTATCGCTTTGCCAATGAATTCAACTATTATGACAAGTCAGTTGTCACTAAAGTGAGATATAATACACTTATCCAGTATGATCATACCGGTAAAGTAACCTGGTCATGGGATGAGGAAAAACATGTCAGCAAAAAAAGTATTTATGGAGATAACGGAGCCGGGGCCACTGATATAACAGGAACTCATCTGAACGGGATGGCTTACTATAAAGAGGACGATGCTTTGATACTGAGTTTCCGTGATAACTCTTCTATCCTGAAAATAAGTAAGAAGACCGGCGATATCTTATATAATCTTGGTGATTCACTCCGGAAATACAACCCGGCAGAAATTCCTTTTGCAGGTCAGCATGGACCTTCTCTCCTGAAAAACGGCGGTATCGTGGTCTATAATAATAACCTTGACCGATCCGGCAAGAGAGAAGGGCCGTCATACCCTCTTGTAAGGATCTTCAGCCAACCAAAAGGAAAGACCCAATCCAAAAAAGTATGGGAATATGAATGTGTTTCCGAAAAATATCCCGGCGGGATCAGGGGCAAAGAAGGGTATGCCTCCCAGCTGTCTTACAATAATAACCTGCTCGTCTGCATGGGCGGCGCCAATTATATATTTGAGGTCAGCCCGGAAAAAAAAGTGGTCTGGCGCTGCGGTTTCGAACAGTTTGATGAAGCCAATGTCCGGTGGAAGGATATTATGAATTACCGGTGCAGTTATGCCAGTTCGCTTTATCCCTGTTATTTTACGTTACAGAACGGCCATTTCGAAAATAAGAACGGTAAGCAGGTGATCGGGTTTCGCATCAATAATGAGGGAACCGAAGATTTTATGTATGAAGCCGAGATCAGGGACCCGCAGGGAAAATTGATACAGTCGTTGAGACGGGCCTCACTATCTGCCGGAAAAAAGCAGAATATTTCAGTACCTCTTTCTCCCGGGATCAAAAATAGTCCAGCTGTGACCCTGACGGTTATTGTAAATAAACAAACCCCACTTGTTACAAGAGAGTTGGTCATTAAGCTTCAATAGAACTTTAATACGAAGGCTTCAACCCTTTTGCTTTCCAGTAATCGATGATCGGCTGGTAAGGGCCGAACTTATGTTGCAGTGCTGAAAACGTATCCACAAAAGGACCCCTGCCATAGTCAATGGGCTTTTTATCCGGATGGGGATAATCAAAACTGGCTGGCGATGGTCGTTTATGGATACGGTCATCATTTACAAAAGCCGAAACATCCAGGCATTCATCATCTGTGAGTACAGGTTTGTACCATTTGGCCGAATCCTGCGGCATATTGGCTTTAAGCCATCTTGCCAGTTTGATAACACGATGCATACTTGATCCCGGCTGGTAACTGCTGTCGCCCCACAACCGCGGATAAGTATACGAAGTAGCTCCTGGAACCAGCATTCCTTCGCCATTGGTGCCATGACATCTTGCACAACGTGAAGAATATATAGCAGCGCCCCGGTCCGGGTCTGCCGGCCTGTTCATAAATGAAATATTGATACTTTGGCCTGCTTCTTTTTTTTTATCCTCAGGCACCTGCTTGTCCAGCCATTTTAAATAAGCAAGAAGGGCCTTCATTTCCTTTGTATCATGAGAAAGAGAATCTCCATTCAGGGGCCGCATCATGCAATTGTTCACCCGTTCGGCGAGGCTTAGTATTCTTCCTTCCCTTGCCCTGTATTGCGGGTACCGGCTGTTGGCAGCGAGCAGGTCGAACGAATATTGTTTTGTGCCCGCGTTCTGGTGACAGTTAGTACAGTTCATATAAGATCTTGTATAGCGCCCGTTGCTTCCTTCAGGACCGATATACCGTGCGGTACTCAGCATCAATGCCTTTCCATAACGGATCAGGTCAGCAGCACTATCGGCAGCAATGCTGGCCGTATCGATCATAAGCACGGACCCGTCAGGAATCGTGTCAGTGACGTTATTTTCACGGGGTGAATTCCCCGGTGATACACAGCCCTGGTAAGCGATCAGTGCAATAAAAAGACCTTTATTCAATCCTTTGTTCATGCCTATAAAGATGTGTAAATTATCCTAATTATCCGTACGCGTAAGCGTCTAAAAAAAATTAGCCCGTTCAAAAAAAGTATTATCTTGTATATGAACCGGTTGCCGGGCTCAATGAGCCTGGCAATTTACCAAAGCTGACTTATGGGAATACATACCAATTCTTCTTTCTATTCGGCCCCTCATACCCGGTATTCTGTACCAATTATAGTATCAATCTATCGTATACGTTTTTTTTGTTTTCATTATCCTGATATCCCGTGCAGGGATCATTGATGATCATGACGCCTGGCCCTGTAAGTTGATTGTTATAAGTCCATTACCTGCTGAAACTCCGATACCCGCTAATAGAGTATTTAACCATTGAATCATACCATTTTGCCTAATTGTAAAAATTTCGATCATGAAAAAACTAACACTGCAGTTCATTTGTGTACTGTTGCTACTGGCAGGGCCTGGTCCTGTTATTGCACAAATAATAAACAAGGGTATCGCACCACCTATTCAACGGTGCGCAACACAGGAAGCGATCGAACGTCGCTATCTCACCGATCCCATGTTCCGGTCAATGATGGAACAAAGGGAAAGGGATTTTCAGCAATGGAGGATAACACATCCCGATGGGGCGCCGGTAACGGAAGCGCTTAGTGGTCCTGTCACGATACCGGTAGTAGTGCATGTTGTGTTGCCTAATCCTGGTATTGTTACAGAAGCAGACATCGAGTATGTCCTTAACCGTCTGAACCTTGATTTTTCGGGGTTGAATCCCGACAGCACTAACGGGGTTCCTTTTTACGGGGTAAGAGGTCATTCATTAATTCGTTTTTGCCTTGCCAAAAGAGACCCAGCCGGAAACTTCACCTCCGGTATTGAAAGAAGAGTGGGCGCCGTGGACATTGGGGGCGGAGAGCCACAGGCAATAAAAAACTTTGCCCTGGGTGGATTGGCTGCATGGAATACGAGCCAGTACTATAATATCTGGGTTGGAAATGCGCCGGGTCTCCTGGGCATAGCTCCTGCAATAGGCCCCGGAACCTCTGTTAGCGATGGCGTGTGTATCGCCTTCAATGGTTTCTCCAATAATCCCTGCTATACGATCGGAGCCTTTAATCTTGGTCGTACCGCGGTACATGAAATAGGACACAATTTTGGTTTGTACCATACTTTCCAGGGAGGTTGTGCTGCTACCAACGATATGGGACAGCTTACCAGCCCCGGCTGTTCTTTGCCAGGTTCTGTATTGAGCCTGACGGATGATACACCCGCGCAGAATGGTGCAACAGCGGGTTGCCCCGCAGGAAATGCGGCCAGTGGCTGCGCTGGTTCTCCCAATCCACCAGGTAAGCAGTACCAGAATTATATGGACTACACAGACGATGCCTGTTATTCTATGTTTACCAAAACACAGGTGGAAAGGATGCATTGGGTAACGGAAAACTGCCGTGCCGGATACCTTACCTCGAATGGTTGTCAATTACCTGCCAGTACGCCAGTATGGGATGCAGCCCTTACGGAAATAGTAAGTCCCGGTGGCAGCGAAATTGTAGGTTGTACAGTGGTGACATATACCCCATCAGCCTGTTCAGGAGTTTTTACACCTAAAGTAAGGGTACAGAACCGCGGTACCAGCACGATTGATTCTGTTACCGTGCAACTCACGCTGAATGGTACACCATTACCTCCTGTGAGGGTAAGAGTAAATATCGCATACGGTAAAAGCGCCGTCGCCACACTACCCAACGCCGTATTGGTTACCGGTACCAATACATTATCGTTTACTGTTTCCAATCCTGGTAGCGGGGTAGATGGCAATGCGTCCAACAATACCGTGGCATCGAGTGTTGCTTTTGCACCTGTTGGAGGAACGCCAATGCCCTTTACACAGAATTTTGTAGCCGCTACATTCCCTCCGGCAAATATGACGGTAGTAAACCCGAACTCAAATAATACATGGGTAAGAAATGCAGCTGGAAACGGCAATGCCGGTTCAGCCTTCATTGACAATTATAACTTTAACCTTACAGGCCAGGTGGATGAACTCCGGTCTGTCGTGTTATCAGTTCCAACAGGTGTTGATACCGTTGTTGTAACGTTTGACCTGGCGCATAAGAATTTCCCTGGCCTTAATGATCGTTTGCAGGTAATGGCATCTGCCGACTGCGGCGGTACATTTGTTGCCACTGCTTTTGATCGTTCCGGTGCTGCGCTGGCTACAGCAGGATCATCTACAGCAGCGTATACCACACCTGCAGCCGCCGACTGGAAGAATCAGCGGGTGGCCATTTTCGTAGGCCCCGGTTCACCATATGCTACTTCAGGCAATATGACGATCAGCTTCCGCGAAACCAATGGCTACGGTAATAATATCTTCCTGGATAATATCAATATCGGTCCGAAATACGGTCGCGATTTGCTGGTGTCAGGAGTTATCAGGCCATTAGCTACAGAATGCGGAGGCGTTACACCGATCGTAACTGTGAGAAATAGCGGTGAAGAAAGAGATACGACGTACAAAGTCATCTATAGCCTGGACAATGGTACACCAGTAGTGTTGCCGGTTACCACCGTACCATTGAACCCGGGTGCTACAGCCAATTTTACGCTGGCACCTTTCACAGCAGCAGCAGGTAATCATACATTCAAAGCCTGGACACAGGATCCTGCCAGTATCAGTGGAACGGGAGATCAGAACCCTGCCAATGATACGGCGACTGTCGCATTTACCGTTCTTCCTTCCGTGGCGAATATCACGGAGGATTTTGTAGCAGCAACCTTCCCGCCAGCTAACTGGGCCATTGCGAATCCAAACGCCAATAATACATGGGTAAGAAATGCGGCCGGAAACGGAAACGTTGGTTCCGCATTTATCGACAACTATAATTTTAATCTTACAGGACAGATGGATGAAATGCAACTGCCTCCTGTTAATACTACAGGTTCATCCTTTGTGCTTGTTGGATTCGACCTGGCACACAAAAACTTCCCGGGACTGAACGATCGCCTGCAGGTATTATATTCTGTAGACTGCGGTACTACGTGGCTGACTACCAGTTTCGATAAATC
>DASYLC010000320.1:0-4051 GCA_036009775.1 Chitinophagaceae bacterium | reverse complement strand
ACCTCCGGTAATAATACTTCGATGGCAAAGTCTTATGCATTGGCCCTCGCTGCTGCCAAACATATTTCCGGTAAACTGTCACTTCCCGTGAACGAAAGCGCAGTCTCCCTGTTTGATGCACAACTGGAAAAAGGATTCAGTGAAAAAATAACAAAAGGCAAACTTCAATTTTATGGACTCGCGGGCTTTGAACCAACGCCTTTACCTGCCGGGTTGGGTGACCATTTCGACCAGCAGTTGGAGTTACCCGGTGAAAAATTCAGTGTACGGTATTTTGTGATCAGTAACCCGGAGGGTGAGAAACTAAACCTCGCTGATTCGGTCGTATATAAAAAATATTGCGGGGGAAAGAAAATGGCTTCCTTATCGGTGAGCCTGAATGTGATGATGGGAAGGCCGGGTGATATGCCCAAAAGCAGGGAGATCAAAGACAGGGATGAATGCAGGAAGATCAATAACAGCGATTATATTATCGAGTACATGTTTGAAGTAAGTAGTAGATCCGAACTGGCCAAAGGTTATAAATACTGTTATATGTATGCAGCCTACAAGCAAGGTTCACCGGATTGCTACGTGGTTTTCCTGAGCGATGATCCGGCTAATTTTAGTCTATTCCGCCAGGTGTATAAGACGGGCATCAAATATCCTGGTTAAGAAATTTAGTTTACTGAAAAATATAGGTGCCTTTTAAAGCAGCTGACCAGATGGCATTGGCACCGCTTTCTTTTATCAAAATGATTCCGGGACCTATCGATATCTTCCTGCTGATAAAATAACTGCCCTCCAGTTTACTCCCGATATTGAATTGCGAATTACCATTATAGATCCCGAGTCCGGGACCGGCCGTCAGGTTTATATTCAATTTTCTTTTCCGCCGTGGTGCGTAGGAGATACCACCGAATGCATGCAGGAAAAGATAGCCGGGATAGTCATAGTCATAACCGCTGACGGCTTCTTTTTTCCCGAAATAGTAAGCCAGTCCTCCGTTGTACGTAAATACCAGTTGCCTTGCCAGCCTGATCTTGCCATACCAACGACGGGCTGATGTATATTCAGCACCGAAGCCTCCAAAATGGGTCGACGAAAATTCCCCGACGGGTAAGTGCAGACCCAGGGATACAGCGCTGACCCGTTCATCAACAAGTTTGTAGAATTGGGGTGGCTGTGCAATACGGGAAGCGGTGAAAAAGCTGCAAAAAAAGAATAAGCACAATTTTTTTGTCATAGCGGCAGCAATTTATGCAATGATCATCGCAGGATCACGAAAGTTCCTTTCTTCTCTACTCTTTTCCCTGTAACCGTATCAAGTGCATTGACGACCCAGACATATACATCACTATCTTGTGTGATGCCATTGATCTTACCATTCCAGCCTGCATTGAATTGAGAAGTAGTATATATTTTTTGCCCCCAGCGGTTATAGATACTGAATTCCTGCAGGATGAACAGCTCCGACATGATCGGCCTGAATACATCATTCTTTCCGTCGTTATTGGGAGTAAAACCCGTGGGAACATAGATCCCGGGAGGGTATTTGACTTTGACAAACACCGAATCCATGTCTTTACAACCAGCATCATTAAATGCTGTTACCACATACATCGTACTGAACGTTGGTCTTGCAACAGGATTGCTGACCGTGGCGCTGGACAAACCGGTGGAAGGTGTCCAGGTAAAATGTGTGCCATTACCGGTTGTAGGTAATATCACGCTTGCCCCCGGATCGATCTCCTGGTCGGCAGGAGCCTGGACATCTACAGCTGAAAGGTTGATGGGTTTGCTGACCGATTGATCCAGGCAGCCCGTTGTTGTTTTGACGGTGAGCCTTACATTGTAATTGCCCGGGGAATATGGATGAATGGGATTGGACAGGCTGGAAATACCTGTATCACCAAAATCCCATATATATTGTATCCGGGCTGTATCCGGTAGAAAGACAGAAGTATTGGTAAAACGTACATAACCCGAATCACATTTGGCAACAAAATCAAAATCAGCATTAAGTATCAGCCCTTTTGGAATAATTTCCTTTGTGCGTTCCAATGTTCCGCAGCCTGTGGGTGATTGTATCTTCAGTTTAATAGTGTAGCGGGGATTTGCCGGTGGAAAGCTATGAATTGGATTTTGAGTATTATCTGTAAAGCCATCTCCAAAATCCCAGTCCCAGCTCAGGGCGCCCGGAATAGTTGAAAAACCATTGAACTGAACCCTTCCGGTACAACTATCAAGGATCGTATACGTAAAACCATTGTTACCGTCAAAAGAAAGGTCATTGATAAAATTAGGCAGACCGGCATAGACCTGGCCACCTATATCTTCACTAATATCCAGCGCATCTTTGATAAAGCCACAACCTGCCCCCGCCATATTGGGATTCGTAATGACGCCAAGAAACCTGGACGGGGTGGCCAGGTATATCTTTTGATCAGGTGCCAGTTGAATACCATAAAAACTCACTGTGGTGCTAAACGTGAATCTTGATGCTAATATTGCTGCAGGCGTCGGGATGCTGACATCGTACTGGTCGATCTTCTTATCATAAATCCTGGAAATATAGAGCAGCTTCGAGTTGGGTGAGAATTCACACACATTCATCCGGGTCGATGGGGGATTAATGATCCTTGCATTGGAGATAATACCCGTCGAATTATCGAAGTCGAATAGCTGGAAATAATTAAATCCCACTCCTCCTGTTCCATCGTCAAAAGCAGGAAAATGCGTCTGACATAATAGCTTCCCATCGGGGCTAACCTTCATCATACCGGTATTGGTCAATCCATCCTGATTCAATACCTGGCCGGTTGTGGAGACCACAGCAGAACTGCTCAGCCCGCCACAGCCCATCAACCAGGCCCGGAATATATTTGAGCTTTTATCGTTGGTAATGATCCACACACCCATTCCATCAGCATGCCGCACCCCTGTAAGCCTTTCGGTGCCGGAACCTGAGAAAGCAATATTCTTTGAGACGACTTCTCCCTTGCCGGCATCACGACTCATATCCACGATCGAATAGGTATAACCATTGGCAAAATCGTTCTCGAGTGCGTCGGCAGTGAAAATATAATAGATAGTAGTGCTTCCGGGAAGCGGAACGATCAAAGCCGCCTGTACGGTAGAAATATTGGCGGCCAGGCCTGTACCATTAAGCATGACCTGGTGATCGCGGTTATATACTGTTATCCCGTTGGTATAAAATAAAAGATTGCCGGCTGCATCGCAAATAGTGGAGGATCCTTCATTAGCATCCATCACGCTGTTATGAACAGGCTGGGCGCCGGAATTAGTGAATTTCACGCCTGCACGTTTCCCGAAATACCAGAGATTGTTCTGTTGGGCGTAGCTGTGATGTACAACAAACAATAATAGAATAAATATATAGCGGCATTTTGGCATGGCTAATTGGTGGAAATGCTACACTTTAAGACATTTTAAACCCAAATTTGCTGCTTTTTACCGGAATTAACAGCATGGGATAACTTTCATGCAATAAAAAGAACGAATTTTACGATTTTGAGTTAAACTCGCTGCTTTTGAGTTGGTTAGCAAGGATATTGTGTATCGGATCCCTGGCGCTGTCATCCCTCTGGAGCAATGCTCAACTACCTGTCGGCAATACTGTCACCAGCAACCTCCGGCAAAAGACATTTATCATCACTTCCGATACGTTGTTGATCGACACTATCAGCATCGTACCCAATAGCTTTTCTATCGCCTCCGTTCCGGCCGCTGATTACCGGCTCGATTTTGTAAAAGCCATCCTTTACTGGAAAAACAGACCTTTATCCGATACGATCATTGTTATGTACCGGGTATTTCCTTTCCGTCTCGATCCTGTAGCGCAGCGAATGAATTTCGACAGCGTGATGAACAATTTTTATATCAAACCTTTTGAATTCAACAGCGGTCTTACCAATGCCCAGCGGGGCATTTTTGATTTTGGTACGTTAAAGGCCGAAGGGAGTTTTGGCCGGCAGATCGGTTTCGGGAACCGGCAGGATGCCGTCCTGAATTCCACACTGAATTTGCAATTAAGTGGTATGCTGGGCGA
>DASYLC010000319.1:0-5510 GCA_036009775.1 Chitinophagaceae bacterium | reverse complement strand
ACCTCGATGCTTTTGGCGATCCGGAGAAATTCGGTAAACAGGTTGGGGGTGATATTTTATCCAATAAAAAAACATTCCTGTTGCTCCATGCTTTGGAAACAGGTTCTGCTGTTCAGCAAAAGGAATTACGATCATTATTATCGGCCAATGCAGACGATAAAGTGGAAAGAGTGCTTGGGATATTCCACGACAGTAAAGTAGATGAATGGGCCCTGCAGTTAAAGAATAAATGGCTCGATGAAGCTTTCTCCCATCTCGAGGATATCGCTGTTTTATCCAAACGGAAAGAACCGCTCAGGGAACTGGCCCATTTTCTTGTTAAGCGGGAGCATTAGCAAAGAGTTAAAAGAGTAAAGGAGCAAAAGAGAAGAACAAGAGTCCGACTTTTCAACATATCCCTTCCCGGGCTTATCTCTTTTTGCCTCTTAGTGTTTTTTACCTATTTTGAACTATCAAAACCAACTGCTATGGCAAATCAGATTTTCCGTAAGAAATCGATCACTACTATTCTTAAAGACGCAGAATCCGGTCTGCATGATGGTCATTCGATCGGGTTAAAAAAAGTATTGGGTGTCCGGGACCTTACCTTCTTTGGTGTGGCTGCTGTGATCGGCGCCGGGATCTTTAGTGGTATCGGCCAGGCCGCATCCGATGGCGGCCCCGGTGTAGTATTCCTTTATGCGTTTACAGCCATCGCCTGCGGTTTCGCCGCTTTATGTTATGCCGAATTTGCTTCCACTGTTCCTGTTTCCGGTAGCGCTTATACCTACTCGTATGTAGCTTTCGGGGAGATATTCGCATGGATCATCGGCTGGGATCTCTTAATGGAGTATGCGATCGGGAATATTGCCGTAGCTATTTCCTGGAGTGATTATTTTACCAACCTCATGACCAAAGCCGGACTTCATATCCCGGATTGGATGACCATGGACTATATGACAGCCAAAGCAGGAGCCACAGAGAGTGCAGTGTCTGCATGGGCAGATGCTCCGAATTTATTTGGCTTGCGGCTGATCATGGACGTGCCAGCCCTTCTGATCGTGGCATTGATCACCTATATCGTATTCAGGGGTATTAAGGAATCCCGCTCCGCAAGCAACCTGATGGTGATCATAAAATTGTGCGTTATATTCTTTGTCATCGTACTGGGAGCCTATTATGTAAATCCTTCCAACTGGTCGCCTTTCACACCGGAAGGATTTGGTGGCATTATGAAAGGAGTTTCGGCCGTTTTCTTTGCCTATATTGGTTTTGATGCGATATCCACTACGGCGGAGGAGTGTAAGGATCCACAAAGGGATCTCCCGAGAGGAATGATATACTCCCTCATTATTTGTACTGTAGTATATGTGTTACTCGCATTGGTACTTACCGGGATGGTTCATTACTCAAAACTGCGGGTCGGTGATCCACTGGCCATGGTATTTGATGAGAGAGGGATGAAATTCATCGGTGGTATTGTGGCTGTCAGCGCCATTATCGCCACGGCAAGTGTTTTGCTGGTATTCCAGCTGGGTCAGCCGAGGATCTGGATGAGTATGAGCCGTGATGGATTGTTGCCAAAGATATTTTCAAGGATTCACAAGAAATATGGAACCCCTTCTTTTTCGACTATTCTAACCGGTTTCGTAGTAGCAGTGCCTGCTTTGTTTTTAAACCTGAGCACTGTACTCTCTTTGACCAGTATCGGAACCCTGTTTGCGTTTGTATTGGTCTGCGGAGGGGTCCTGGTATTGCAAAAGCAAAAGGACAGACCTGAAAGTAAATTCAAAGTACCATTTGTCAATGCGCAGCTCATTTATCCTTTGGTCCTGATCGCGGCTATTGTATTGATCGCTGTAAAAGCGCCTTCACATTTTACGCAGGATATCTGGACCAAAGACACCTGGCCGATGGCTGGATTCTGGATCATCGCAATTATAATGGCGGTATTAGCATTTATCAATAAACTTTCCCTTCTTCCTATCCTGGGAATGATCAGTTGTTTTTACCTGATGGCCCAGGAAACACATACTGTCTGGATGCGTTTCCTGATCTGGCTGACCATAGGGCTTGCCATATACTTTACCTATAGCTATTCGGCAAGTAAACTTAAAAAGAAGGATGAAGTGATGACGAGTGCACCCCATGCCGCAGGTGCCGGCCTGTCATTATTGGCGTTCTGTCTTTTGGTTTACTTTCATAATCCTCATTTTTATGAGAACCGGGATACCCTGATCATTTACCTTGCGGTCGGCGTAACCGTTCAATTTTTTTATTCTTATTGGGCCGCAAGGGTTGCCAAAAAATTAGGTCTGAACCCTGTTCCCTGGCAATTGAGTACTTTGATATTCACTATACCGTCACTAATAGCACTGGGTTTTCAAAAGAAAAAGTAACCTTATAACTATATAAATCTCAAATGCCGCCTGCTTTAAAGGCGGCATTTGTATTTTTGTACCATGAAGTACCAGTTGGGTGATATCGTTTTGATCCTCCATTCCAATGAAGAAGGGAAAGTAGTTGACATTATCAATGATAAAATGCTGATGATCGATGTAAAAGGAGTAAGCTTTCCTGTGTACATGGACCAGGTTGATTTTCCTTATTTTAAACGCTTCTCAGAAAAGAAGATGTTCCCGGCAAAGAAGGAAAAGCAATTCGTAGATGATCTGCGAAAAGAGAAACCATCCAAAGAAAAACGGGTGAGTGATGGGGTATGGCTGACCTTTCTGCCGGTAATGGATACAGATGAGTTCGGCGACACAGTGGTGGAAGAATTAAAGGTTCACCTGGTCAACAGGACAGAAATACCTTATTATTTCACCTACAAACTCCATTTCTTTGGCAAACCCGATTTCGAATTAAAGAATACGGTTCATCCGTTTGAAGATTTTTATTTGCATGATGTGGATTTTTCGGACCTGAATGACAGTCCCTCATTCGAATTTGATTTCTCCCTGGTACAACCCGATAAAAATAAAGCCGATCATTTTGAAGCAGCAATAAAACTGAAACCAAAACAATTGTTTGCAAAGATCGAAGAACTGAAGCAAAAGAACCAGGCGACATTCTCCCAGTTATTATTGGAGACCTATCCTGATAAAGCATTTGAAGATAAAATTGAAATGGGGAGACTGGCTGCAAAAGGTTATAAAGTGTATGAAGCTTCCAAAGCAAGGGAGCACCTGGAGCCAGCCCGTTCCGTTATAGATCTCCATATTGAGAAAATAGCGGATGACTGGAAGCGGATGACCAATTACGAGATCGTCAGCCTGCAGTTAAAGACATTTGAAAAGTATTATACTCTCGCCATTGCCCATCGCCAGGCTTCTTTGATCGTGATACATGGAGTTGGGGAGGGAGTTTTGCGGGATGAGATCCACGATATCCTGCGTCTAAAGAAAGAGGTCAAGTCCTTTGTGAACCAGTACCATCCTAATTTCGGGTATGGGGCGACGGAGATCTTCTTCCAGTTCTAATTTGCAAAGCAACCGGTACATATTTTGAACTTCGTTATCTTCACTCTAACAGAAAAAAGATGAAGACTTTACAAAAAGCAAAAACGGGAATTAACGGGCTTGACGAGATCACCGAAGGCGGACTCCCTGAAGGCCGGCCTACCCTTATTTGTGGCGGACCGGGTTGCGGGAAAACGATCATGGCGATGGAATTTATTGTCAGAGGGGCCACGGAATACAATGAACCCGGCGTATTCATGGCCTTCGAAGAAAAGGCCGAGGAACTGGCTGCGAATGTTTCTTCTCTCGGGTTTGACCTGGAAAAATTGCAACGCAACAAAAAACTGAGACTCGATTATGTGCATATAGACCGTTCCGAGATCGAAGAGACAGGGGAATATGATCTCGAGGGTCTTTTTATACGCCTCGACCATGCCATCAACAGTATCGGGGCAAAGAGGATCGTTTTAGATACGATCGAAAACTTATTTGCAGGTCTCACCAATCAGGGTATCATCCGGGCAGAATTGCGCAGGCTTTTCCGCTGGTTGAAGGATAAGGGTTTAACAGCCATCATTACCGGCGAAAAAGGAGATGGTACACTTACCCGTCATGGCCTGGAAGAATATGTTTCCGATTGTGTCATCGTGCTCGATCACCGGATCATTAACCAAATATCGACCCGGAGATTACGTATTGTGAAGTATAGAGGATCTGTACATGGTACCAACGAATACCCTTTCCTGATCGATGAAGAAGGAATAACCGTGTTGCCGGTCACTTCGCTGAAACTTGATAAGCATGTATCCTCTCAACGTGTTTCAACCGGTATCCCGTCGCTGGACATGATGTTTGATAAAAAAGGATTTTTCAGGGGCAGCAGTATACTGGTATCTGGCTCGGCGGGCACCGGGAAAACCAGTATTGCCGCATCATTTGTGAATGCGGCCTGCCAGCGAAAGGAGAAAGCGATGTTCTTCGCGTTCGAAGAATCGCCGCAACAGATCGTCCGGAATATGCGATCGATCGGACTTGACCTCGAAAGTCATGAAAAAAAAGGATTGCTGGAGTTCCATTCTTCCCGGCCGGGATTATATGGTCTTGAAATGCACCTGGCGAATATGTACAAATCGGTCAAAAGATTTAAGCCGAAGACCGTTGTACTCGACCCCATCACTAACCTGATCTCTGTAGGATTATTGAATGAAGTGAATTCGATGCTCCTGCGCATGATCGATTTCTTGCAGAAAGAAGGGATCACGCTGATGCTTACAGCGTTGAACAGCGGCTCGACCGAACATATTGATGAAAACGTTTCATCTTTGGTGGATGCCTGGTTGCTGGTGCGGGATGTGGAAGCGAACGGCGAACGTAACCGCGCCCTCTACATTATGAAATCCAGAGGTATGCAACATAGTAAGGAGGTTCGGGAATTTGTGATAAGCTCTGGCGGGTTAAAACTTGTTGATGTCTACCGGGGATCGGAAGGAATACTGATCGGTTCAGCAAGAGAAACCAAAGAAAAACAGGATAGGCTCAATAAGAAAAACAACAAACCGACAAAAAAATAAAGCCACCATCATGGTACGAAAAGAAGAGCGATGGGAACTACGTCTATACATCGCCGGTAAAACACCCAAATCGGTAACAGCCCTGAAGAACCTGCAAAAATATTGCGAGACCCATTTGAAAGGCCAGTACAAGATCGAGGTCATCGACTTGCTGATAAAGCCCCAACTGGCGGAAGGCGACCAGATATTCGCCATACCGACTTTGGTACGAAAAGTGCCCCAACCTATGCGGAAGATCATCGGGGATCTGTCGAACGAGGAAAAAGTTTTGGTTGGTCTGGATATCCGGCCTGTAAAGTGATGAATATGGAAAAAAGAAAAAGATCGGCGCTGGGTCAGGGTGGATATGGAACAGCTCCTTATATTTTCCGGTTGTATGTAACCGGGGCATCACCTAATTCTTCACGGGCGATCACCAATTTAAAGGCATTTTTTGAAAAATACCTGAAAAGTCACTACGAACTACAGGTAATAGATGTATACCAGCAACCCCAAATTG
>DASYLC010000318.1:0-2225 GCA_036009775.1 Chitinophagaceae bacterium | reverse complement strand
TCATTTAATACCAGCTCCTTTTCGTGTAATTTCTCATCATTGGGGATACTTTCTTTTTCTATTTCCGCCAGCCTTACGCCAATATCCGGAAGAATGAAGAAGTCAGGGTCTTCACCGGATTTGGTGATCATCGCAATCCCTTTGTCAGTTAATTCGACCGAGTTATTTTTTTCATCAATATGGAATAACAGGTCCTCATCAATAATATGCATATTGCGCATCTGGTCCTGCAGGTAAAAGTTTTCGCTTTTCTGCATCTTAACCTTGATACCAGGTTCGCTTAAAAATTTTATCACCGGGCTGTATTTTGGTAACCCGCGATGCGCGCGAAACAGGTACAGGCCACCACCTTTTGGATCATCATCACCATCCGCAAAACGTTTCTTGGCTTCATTCAGACAGGAACGGACAATGCGTTCCTGTGCTTCCACCAGTTGCTGTATCCTGGGTTTATGGATGTGGAACTGCTGGTCATCGCCTCTTGCTACCGGACCAGAAATAATCAGCGGGGTCCTGGCATCATCAATCAATACCGAATCCACTTCATCCACCATGGCATAATGGTGTTTGCGTTGCACCATTTCGTCGGGCGAATGCACCATATTATCCCGCAGATAGTCAAACCCAAATTCATTATTGGTACCGTATGTAATATCGGCCTGGTAAGCCTTTCTTCTGTTTTCACTATTCGGTTCGTGCTTGTCGATGCAATCCACCGTAATACCAAGCCATTCGAATATGGGACCGTTCCACTCCTGGTCACGCCGGGCCAGATAATCATTTACCGTAACGATATGAACTCCATGTCCCGCCAGAGCATTCAGGTAGGCCGGAAGTGTTGACACCAGCGTTTTACCTTCACCCGTTGCCATTTCTGCGATCTTTCCTTCATGCAAAACAATCCCACCGATCAACTGTACATCATAATGAACCATATTCCAGGTGATCTGCCCGCCGGCGGCTAACCAGCTATTATTGAAAATAACCTTGTCGCCTTCAATCTTTACATATTCTTTCTTTACGCTCAATTCTCTATCCAGCGGTAGTGCTGTAGCAATCAGCTGCGTATTTTCCTTGAACCTCCTGGCTGTTTCTTTAACGACAGCAAAGGCCTCGGGAAGTATTTCTTTCAGAATCTCTTCAATTTTTTTATCCCGGTCTTTTTTCAGTTTATCAACTTCCTGGTAAATCGCATCTTTTCCATTCAGGTCATTAAACAAAAGCTCTTCTGCCTGGGTATTTTTTGAACTGATGTTGGTATCAATTTCCTTTAAATGATTTTCGATCCGTTGCCGGAATTCCTGCGTTTTGTTCCGGAGAGCATCATTGGTGAACGATTCATAAGAAACAAAAAATTTATTGATCTCGGCAACGAGGGGCTCAATCTTCCTTACATCCTTTTCCGATTTGTTGCCACCAAAAATTTTTGAAAAAAAACCTGCCATGATAGTGCGTTGTTGATATTTATAATAAGGACAATAAGGTTTTTACGGTGTCAAAAAGAGTGCTACAATATCCCGGTAGGTCAATTTGACAGAGGGGGGCAAAGATAAGTGAAATAGTCAAGAGTGAATACCGCCAAAGATGCCGGTAAATCACGGTTTTATAGCCATTTCGCCGCCCGTCAGGTTTTAATGTAATGACTTGAATTTTATTATCTTTTGTTTAACCTAAATTGCCGGTGAAAGCAATTTCGAAAAATCCAGCACATGTCGCGCGCAGCTTTTATTATTTTTTATTTTCTGGCCATTTTAAATTGCAGCTGTAACAACAGCCAGGATGTTACCATTAAATATGTAGACAATGATCCCCTTTATTTTGATTATAAAATCTGGGGCCAGGAAGACCGGGATTATATTACTGTGATGTTGCAATACCGGGCGGGTAGTGCGTATGGAGAAACCAGGTTATTAAAAGAGCCGTCAAAAACAGAACTTGACAGCATCCGGTTATGGCCTGACAGTTCAAAGATGTCGGGATTTTTTTATGAACTTGAACAGCCGCTGGATTCTTTTGCAGGCACGCATGTTATTGCGTTTACCGATTCTTCGGGTAAACCATACCGGGAAACCTTTGAATTTAACCCGTTCACCCTGGAAACCGCCATACCGGCGGTTGTGAGTCGCACCGGTCTGGTTCTGCAGCTCGCCGGCCTCAGGCAACAGGAGCTTATCCGGATTATAGCGCTCGATACTGCTTTTAAAAGCAAAGGGATCAACGATGTC
>DASYLC010000317.1:0-12604 GCA_036009775.1 Chitinophagaceae bacterium | reverse complement strand
GGAAGATGCATGGATCATGTGCACTTTTTCCTCCAGTGTCATCTGGCTAACAAGGCTATTGATCTTTGCTGCTGTATCTATTTTTTCCTGGGCATATAATAGGGTAGAAATAAAACAGGTCGTCAATACTAATAATAGCTTTCTGTTCCCGGTTCTTTTTGTCATAAATTTCTTTTCTGGGTTATTAGTCGGTCTTTGTTGTATTATCGGTTTGTATGAATTGCAAATAATTAAGATTGAACCCCCCGCTTGTGGCCAGTACCCGAAGCCGGTTCCAACCTTTGGCGAGTTTTATATTTTTCATCGTGCTCGTTTTCCAGTTTTGCGTTTCGCCTGTTCGTGGCAACAGCACCGTTCCCGGTAGCAGTGCATCATTGATCAAAATTTTTACGGCGCCTTCATTCTCTTTTGATGCAGACCGGATATTCAGATCAAAAACGCCACCCTCCGGCAGGAAGACACTGTACTGGAGCCACTCGCCGGGTTCGATCCAACCTACATTGTACCCATTGGAAACGGCATCGGTACATCGTTCTATATCCACGCCATCGTTCCTGTACTGACCGCCGATGTTCCAAGGAGTTCGTTTTGTTGTGGATACCCAGTACTCCGCGGAGTCCTTATCATGGTAGGTCACCCCGCTTCTCCCGATATCATAATCGGTGGCATAAACTATCTTACCCGGAACGATGACGGTTTGATCAAACGGTATAGGCTCAGATGTACGAACCTGTCTTGTCATGGCATCGATCACATCCCGGTGAACGATATTGTTTTTAATATTTGTATTACGGGCAAATTGCAATAACCCTTCAAAAGCCTCGGCACTGGCAGGTTCCGCTCCTTTTCCTCTCCAATAGTCAAATACTTTTTGTGCCCCGTCATTGACCGGCACCTGCAGGGGATTGTTCAAACCTGATTTTTTCCAGGGCCATAAATTCCAGCCGATCTTATTTGCTTCAAGCAGGTTGAGCATATCTGTTATCCAGGCATTCGAATTCTCCCCCGTCTCTCCCAGCCATACAGGTGCATTAAGATTTTCCCGGATATCCAGGAACTTCTGAATGGAAGCCTGGTCATTATAGTTCCAGTATTTATGAAAACTGATCACCATATTATTATCCCACAAAGGGAAAACACCATCATAGTTATTGCCCCAGCAATTTCCTTCAATGATGATGATATGCCGCTTATCTATTTTACGGATAGCAGCGGTGATATCTTTCAATATTTTTTTTAAGGGTATATTATTTTTTTCAGAACAGCCATTCCTGTCTTTCCCGCTGTCAAAACCCCAGTTGGGTTCGTTGATGATATCATAGCCGCCTATCCATTCTTCATTGACATAGCGTGCCGCGAGTTTTTCCCAGAGGGCGATCGTTTTTTGTTTGTTAGCCTCCGCCTGCCATAACGAAAGTTTTGACGTGTCCCTGTCAGCAATGGCATTATCATTTCCCTGTCCGCCGGGCGCTGCGTGCAGGTCCAGTATGAGGTAGATATGATTCGCTTTACACCAGCTCAGCAAGCTGTCTGTTAATGCAAACCCTTTGGGAAGCCAGGTATTCTTTCCTTTTACAGGTTCTTTTTCTATGGGTAAGGTAAACAGGTTATAGTGCATCGGTAGACGAACAGAATTAAAACCCCATGCAGCCAGTGAATCGATATCGGCTTTTGTACAGTGGTTGTTCAACCATGCATCATAGAACAAACGGGTATTTTTTTCGCCGACGAGATCAGTGATCTTTTTCCTGATCTCATGTTGCGCCATAACGGTCCCTGATAATTTCAGCATATAGGGCTCCTGTAACATCCAACCACCTAAGCCTACACCCCGCAGGATTATCTCCTGGTCCCGTCCATCTGTAATGCGGGTTCCGTTGGCCTTTAAGAATCCCTGACCGTTTACGGCAATGCTTACCAGGAAAAATATGATCGGGTAAATGAAACGCATGGAAAAAAATGATCTCTTTAATTTGAGTAAGGGTGAGTAGTAAACTACTCACCCTTTTGATTGCTAAACATGAGAACTGCTTACAGTTTTCCGATCAGAATGAACGAAGACGGAATGTCCACCATCCTCCGCCTCCAATGGCAACTCCAAGTGTTAAGAGGTCATAGTTGCCCACTGTGATATGTGTCATTGCCAATACATCGTAGGTTATTGAGCTCGCAGGGCCCGATGTCACTTCGCCACCGTTCCTTACTTTCTGCAGACCGATATGTGCGCCGTTTCCTGTCACCGTCAATTGACCAAGGCTGGCGATACCGGCGTTAGACGTAAAATTGTAAGTGAATGAGCCCGAGCCCCAACCCGCTTGTGCGGCTGTGTAATTCGAAGAAGGCTGACAGGTATTTGAATTATCACCTAAGTAACCGTCTCCATAAAAATCTCCTTTGTTATCATAGCTAAAGGTTCTTGCTGCGCTGAACGCAAAAACATACTCATCATTGAATTCGCAGGAACGGGACACTACATCACCCGTGTTATTGGACCACCAGCTTCCATCATTGGGGCCTGGTCCTACTTTATAAGCGGCAGCATCAGGATCCAGTTTCCATTTCTTGGAAGTACAGCTGGTAATAAAACCCAGTTGCGTACCCGCACAGGCAGCAGGGTCGTTGGCAGCAACAGTAATAACCTGTTTTGCACTATCGATACCGCTTTGACCATACAAGAACAAACGTACTGTATAAGCTCCCTGGTAGGGAAAATAAACGGTATCGATCGCTTTACCCTGCGCATAGGCTCCTGAACCTTTATCCCAGTCATGACGGAAACCGTTTTGAGAATTACTGGTCAGCACATATTTATTACTGACCCCGGGAACGGGTGTCACAGTAAATGATGCCACCGGTTTAGGCTGAAGATCTGTTACATCGTATTTACATCCTGCGAACAGGAGCGATGAAAGCAGGATGACGGGAATGAGTTGATTACCTCTTATAGTTTTTTTCATAATCTTTTTTTTGCTTTAATTAATAAAGTCTTAATAACCGTTATTCTGTGGAAGGTTGCCGGTGCGCACATCATAATCCGGGATCGGTAATAGATTGTGTTTACCAGTTACATATCCCAATGGTCCGAGTTCCGCCGCCGCAAGTCCCCAGCGTACCAGGTCAGTATACCGTACGCCTTCAAATGCCAGTTCTACCTGTCTTTCACGAACGATCGCCTGGAACAAAGCTGCGCCGGTTGCTACTACATCCGGTACACCTCTCAGCTGGCGGATCTGGTTGATAAAACCTCTTGCTTTTACTTCATTGGTCTGGTAATTGGCCTCTGCTGCCATCAGCAATACATCTGCATAGCGGATATGACGCCAGTTCGTTCCATAATTGAGTTCCCCGATCGGGCCTCCTGTCTGGCTTTGGAATGAACCATATTTACGCTGGAAGAATCCTTCATAATCATAGTCAGCCGGTGCGGTCCAGTTACCACCTGCTGCGATCAGCTCGGCTTGTGACATAATACTTTGATTTCTGCGGGACACACTGCCATCGGCAATAAAAGCATTCCACATTTTTTGTTTGGGCCGGATAAATCCCCAGCCGGCGATCAAAGAATCGGCAGGCGCTTTGGTATAAAAATCACCACGGGGACCCATCAATTGAATATGGATATTGCTCTCGGGAGCAGCTCCCCAAGGAAAATTGCCCCAGTCATAGCTGCGTTGATTAGAATAGGATATCTCGAAAATAGATTCGGATCCGAATTCGCTTTGCCTTGAAAACGCTTCCGCAATAGATGGTGCCATCGAATAAACACCGGAATTGATCACAAGGTCGAATTGAGCAGCGGCATCGGCCCATTTTTGCTGGTACAGCAACGCTTTTCCAAGCAGCGCCTGTGCTGTTCCTTTTGAAACACGGAAACGGTCAGCAGCAGAATAGGCACTCTTCAGTGGTAACTCCGCGGCGGCTTCAGTAAGATCTTTTTCGATCTGCTTGTACACTTCTGCTTTGGCCGTCCGTGGTGTGGAAGTGAACTGGGACGGAGGAATATCATTCAATACCAGCGGAACATCACCCCACAGTGACACGAGTTCAAAATAATTGTACGCCCTCAACACTTTTGCTTCTGCTTTGAGACGTTTTTTTAATGGAGTTGCGTCATCAGACTTGTTGATCACTTTATTAGCTCTGTAGATGGTGTAATAACACATTCTCCAGGCTTCCTGTACTTTGTCATTGGTAGCATCGAAGGTATAATCATCCAGCGTCTGGTAACCCGGCTGATCCCCGGCATTGTTTCCACCACTATTACTTTCATCACTCAGCAGGCTTTTTACCATGTACAGGCTTCCCCAGCTACTGTTGTAATGCGCCTGCATCATATCGTATACACCTGTAACCGCCTGCATTACATCGTTATCTGTTTTATAAAAATCACTTTCAGCAAATGCGCCCGGGATCTCGTTGTCGAGGAATTTTTTACAACCCGACACGATCGCAACGCCCGAAACAGTGCAAAGAACAAGGGCAGTTTTTATAATTGACTTTTTCATTTTTTAAATTTTTACTGATTAGTATTGTTTTTAAAACGTGAATGTTATTCCTACCATCGCTTTGCGGGGGATGGGATAACCGCCACGATCAATTCCTAAACTGTTCCCGTTATTGCTTACTTCCGGATCTACACCCGGGTATTTGGTAAACGTGAAGAAATCATCCAGTGATACATAGATGCGGGCCGTTTTTGCTTTTGCCTTATCCAGGATCTTTGATGGCAATGTGTAACCGAGTTGTAACTGGCGAACTCTCATGAACGAGCCGTCGAAGATCATCAGGTCGCTGTTATAGATATAAGGATTGTTTGTATTGGCCGCGAACCAGGTATTAGTACTGCCTGCACCTGTCCAGCGATTGGTATAAAAGAAATCAGGTTTGTTGGCTGTTGAACGGTCTGTCCGGTTAAAGCCCATCAGCATATCGTTACCGGCCTGGCCCTGTACAAATACGGTCAGATCAAATCCTTTATAAGCGACATTAACATGCGCACCATAGATAAAATCAGGATGCGGGTTGCCGATCTTCGTCATATCACCAGGAGAGATCAGTTTATCACCATTCACATCCGTTACAATAGGATCGCCGGGTTTGGGAGCATAACCCGTGATGCCTGTTTTTAAAAGATAATCAGCTATATCCTGCGGTGTCTGGAAGATCCCCTGTGTTTTGTAACCATTGAAATACCAGATTGGCTCACCTACTGTAGTAGAAGTCGCTGTCCAGCCTGTTCCGATGCCTGCTCCATTTAATACCGGTGAATTAGGATCCAGGTAGGTCACTTCATTTTTATTGAAAGAAATATTACCACCTATTTCATAAGAGAAACTACTGCGTTTAGGCTGGTTCCTGTAGGTAAGATCGAATTCCCAACCTTTATTAACTACATTACCTGCATTGACCCTGGCTAAAACATTACCTACAAAAAAGGGAGGTGTCCCGGGTGTCAGCAGGTCTTTGGTCGTCTTTTTATAGTAGTCAACAGTAAAGTTTAATTTATTGCCTAACAGGCCAAGATCAAGACCAATATCAAATTGCTCCCCGTTTTCCCAGACCAGCTCATCATTGGAGAGACGGGTTGGATAAGCGCCTACGATAAAGCCTCCGTTACCATCGGGATAAATAAGACCTGCCCCGATCGAGTTAAGATAATCAGATAGTCCAAGCGTACTTAAATTACCATTCTGGCCCCAGCTTCCGCGAAGTTTACCAAAGCTGATCGTTTTGGACATTCCCTGTGGGAAGAAGTTCTCTTTAGTAAATATCCATCCCGCGGAAAACGCCATAAAATTTCTCCAGCGATTACTCGGAGGAAGTCTTGATGAGCCATCCCGTCTTACTGAAGCACTGAATAGATATTTCCCGTTATAATCATATAAAAGGCGGCTATACAAAGAGGCCAGGGTCACATCATAACTGATACTTCCGATACGATCCTGTGCATCCGGTACAAAATCTGCATAGGAGAATTTATCTTCTTCTTTGAATAACCCGGAATAACTGCCACCGATATGTACTTCATGATTTTTTTGTTGCGATGCACCTGCCAACAGTGTAAAATTATGCCCCTTAATAGATTTGGTATAGGTAGCAAAATTTTCTAACAGCCAGGTGAACCAGGTATCGCTGTAATCATAACCATTGGCGATGGTGTTCTGGCTTTCGTCAGAGAACCAGAAGGTTGGTGTCCAGCCATGTCCGGTCTGGAAAGCAGCATCGATACCAAAGCGGGAAGTGAACTTCAAGCCTTTGATTGGTTCTACATCCGCGAATACATTGGCGAATATCTTGTTCTGCACATTTTTGCCTTTGGCCATATCAATTCTTGCCAATGGATTGCCATACTCACCTTTTAAGAAATTGGAAATACCATAATAATTACCTGCCGCATCCGTCCGCAATGGCTTTCCGCCAGCGATCGCATTTTGCACATGGGCCGGCAATGAACCTGTATAAATAGTTGGAGTAAGCGGGTCCATGACCGTTGCACTGCTTAATATAGAACCGAACTCGGTATTATCGGAGATGGCTTTTCTTTCATGATGAGAAAAAGAAAGCCGCTGACCTACATTAAGCCAGGGTTTTACTTTATAATCAGTATTGATCCGGACCGTGTAGCGGTTGAACTTTGCTTTATCACCGCCCACGATACCATCCTGTGTGAAAATATTACCTCCGAGGTAATAAGTAGCTTTATCATTTCCACCATGAAAAGATAATGAATGATGTTGCTGGGGTGCTGTCTGGATCACTGAATTGATCCAGTCCGTTCCCTCACCCACTGCTGCTACATCGGCCGGTGTAGGCGCATTGGCCACACCCGCTTCTGCGAGGTATTGCTGGTAATGAGGAGCATTCATCATCTTTATATAGTTATCTTTTACTGACTGTTTGCCGTACTGGGCAGAATAAGTGAATCCGCTGCTGTTCCTGTTACCGCTTTTGGTGGTGATCATAATAACACCGTTCGAGCCTTCGGAACCGTAGATAGCGGCGGAAGCCCCGTCCTTCAGTATCTCGATAGAAGCGATCTCGGAAGGATCGAGTGATTCGATACCACCGGATTTAATACCATCGATAACATAAATAGGGCTTGTGTTTCCATTGGAAGCCGTACCCCTGATCTTCACGCTAAGGCCGGCACCGGGTTGCCCTGATTGCGGGCCAACGAAAACTCCCGATACCCTGCCCTGGAGGGCCTGCTCGATCCGGGTATTGGAAATATTATTCAGCTGGCTGGCTTTTACTGATGAAATGGCGCCGGTCAGGAGCGATTTTTTCTGTTGGCCATAACCGATCACCACTACTTCATCCAGGATGCCGGCTCCCTGGACCATGCTAAAATTCTGGGTGCCCCCGCTGTTTACCGTTAGTTCAGAACTAACCATACCAACATAACTCACCTGCAGTACCGATCCCGGCTTGGGAACAGTGATCTTATAATTTCCGTTGACATCCGTACTGGTAAAAGTGGTGGTGCCCTTGACAGAGACAGTTACACCGGCAAGTGGGGTACCGGCTGTTTGGGAAGTGACCTGGCCTGAGACAGTGAAGCCTTGAGCGATGGCTTTGTGCAATCCTAACATAGTCAGAAACGCACATAGTAATGCAGCAGTTTTTAATTTCATATGCAATCGTTTAGGTGTTTTCAAAAAAATTGAAATCAGAGGATATAAATCTAAGACCTGATTGCTCAGATAAAAAATAAAGGCCTACTTCTCTACTACATCAGTTATTAATAAACAGGGATTTATACTAAATTTGACTACATCATTACTACATCACCCCCGGTTTTGTACTTTCACATTGTATGAGAATTGTCATGAGAAAAAAAATAGGCCTGTTTGTTCTATCCCTGGCGATCAACCAATGCTATTCCCAGAATACGATCGGGCTTCCTGATATTTTAAACTATTCAAAGCAGTTTTATAAGGCAGGCGCCCAAAACCGCCAGATCCGCCAGGATAAAAAAGGTATACTTTATTTTGCTAATAGTGAAGGCGTTATGTCATTTGACGGGATCAACTGGAAAACATATCCCCTCCCGAATAAAAGCATTGTACGATCTCTTGAATTTGGTCCTGATAATAAATTATATGTGGGGGGCCAGGATGAATTCGGGTACTTCTCCCCCGATCAGAGTGGTTCGCTGGCTTATCACTCACTGAAAAACCTGCTGCCTGCCGAAGAAAGATCCTTTACCGATGTATGGGAGATTTATTTCTACAGGGACCTGATATTCTTTCAAACCAGTAATAATATATACCAGATCAGCGGAAATCACAGTACGATCTATAAGAGTACCCACTGGCGTTTTATTACGGTCTGCAATAACCGGCTCATCGCACAGGATTACACCAAGGGCCTTCTCAGTTTCCAGAATGGTGTCTGGGCTCCTTTCCTGAAGAAGTCGGAATTACCGGCCGACTATTTTACAACCTCTATTACCCGGATCGGGCAGGACAGCGCTATTCTCACTACCGTAAAAAATGGTGTATTCCTGCTTAAAGGTGACGAGATCACCCGGATGCGTTCCCCATTCCTGGATAATATAGCCGCCACGCATATCTCCGCTTCCATCATGGTGAACCAGGACCATATTGCTCTTACCACCAACCTCGACGGCTGTTATATCATGGATAAAAAGGGAACGCTGATCCAGAAGTTCTCCATCAAAGAGGGTTTGCAGAATAATAATATTCTCGACATATTCCTGGACAAGGAAAAGAACCTCTGGCTGGGGCTGGATAACGGGATCGATTTTATCGCTTACAACAATGCCATCAAACATATCTACCCGGATTACCTGAATGAAGGCTCCGGTTATGCTTCCAGTATTTTCAATAATGAATTATATATCGGCACGTCCAATGGACTTTATAAAACCAGTCTCTCCGATGAAAAAGACCTGAGTTTTGTGAAAGGCTATTTTTACCCGGTTGCCAATACACAGGGCCAGGTATGGAACCTGTCACAGGTGAATGGCCAGTTATTAATGGGTCATCACGACGGGGCTTTTGTTATCGGCAAGGACAAAGCCACCCCGATCGATAATACTTCAGGCTTCTGGACCTTTCTCCCTTTTTCTAATGTGCTGCCTTCTTCCATCATGATCGCGGGCACTTACCAGGGCATTAATTTTTACGACTATAATAACGGCGTCTTTACCAATAAGAATATTGTCGCCCATTTCGAATCGGCCCGGTTTGTATGCATGGATAACAAGAATATCTGGATATCCCATCCCTATAAAGGAGTTTACCGGGTGCAATTAAATGGCAATACACCTGAAACAAAATACTACACCCTGCCGCAGGGCGTTCAGTCAGCCAACGGGAATTATCTTTTCCGGGTCAAGAACAGGCTCATTCTGACTACCGAAACCGGCATTTTTGAATACGATGAACCCAATGATACATTTATCCCCTCCGTGTTCTACAACAATATTTTCGGCAGGAGGAATATCCGTTATTTAAAAGAAGACGATTCGGGTAATATCTGGTTCGTGTTCGATAAGATACTGGGCGTACTGGATATGTCTTCCTCCAAACCCCTGGTCATTTATTTCCCCGAACTCACCAATAAGTTTGTCAGTGGCTTTGAACATATTTACCCGGTCAATAAGAACAATATCTTTATTGGGGGGGAGCGGGGTTTTTATCATATCAATTTTGAGCAATACAAAACGATCAAGTATCCGCTGCAGGTACAGATCACGGCTGTCAAAGCCATAAATAAAAAAGACAGCCTTTTATTCGGTGGTTATGCGAACGATGCCAATGAAGAGCCTGCTGCCGTAAAAAAGAAAAGAGCAGAGGTCAGTCATTCCTGGAACTCCTTTCACTTTGAATTTGCTTCTCCTGTTTATGCGCAGCAAGCCAATATCGAATACAGTTATTTACTGGAAGGGTTTGATGAAAAATGGTCGGAGTTCTCCCAAAAAACAGAAAAGGAATATACTAACCTGTCGGCCGGCACTTATACATTCAAGGTCAAGGTAAGAAACAACCTGGGCAATGAGTCAGAACCCGTGAGTTACAGTTTTACTGTTTTACCACCCTGGTACCAGACCAATTGGGCCTATGGTCTATACATTTTCATTTTGGTACTCGGCGCTTACTGGTTGTACAGGTACCAGAAAAACAAATTCAGAAGTCAGCAAAAAAGACACGAGGAAGAACAAAAACGCTTACTCTACCTGCACCAGCTCGAGATCGAAAAAACGGACAAGGAGATCGTAAAGCTCAAAAATGAAAAACTGGAAGCCGAGATACAGCATAAGAACACGGAACTGGCTTCTGTAGCCATGCACCTGGTGCAAAAAGGAGAAATGCTGGCCAAAATAAAAGAACAGATAGAGCACTTGAAAAATAAACCCGGCGATGTAAAGGATTCCGATGATCTGAAAAAGATAGTCAGGGCATTGAGTGAAGAAGATAAGATCGATAAACAATGGGAACAGTTCGCCAAGCACTTTGATAATGTACACAGCGATTTTCTTTCCACGCTGAAGACAAAATACCCGGCCTTAAGTGCGAATGAATTAAAACTCTCTGCTTATTTAAGAATGAACCTCAGCACCAAGGAAATGGCGCAGCTGATGAATATCTCGATACGGGGCGTGGAGATCAGCCGCTACCGGTTACGGAAAAAATTAGGAATACCCACGGATGTGAATTTGTTTGATTTTTTGACGGGGGTGTAGGCCCGGGCCCTCTTCATCTTGTCCACGGGACTCTGCGGGCGGGCAAATCTTCTGTGTTTTCTGTGTGTATTCACTCTGTGCTTTTCGCTTGCGAAGAACTGTGGTTAAAATTATTTTGCTGCAGGCAAGCCCAGGGGTTCAACAACTGCCTGGCGGTATCCTAAATATGTCCAATGGCATGGTTCTTAGCTCCCTGTTCGTTATCTTCAAAACTCAATTAATCACGATGAAATTCCTGAAACTCCTGGTGGCCATCCTTTGGATAAGTATCGCCCATGGTCAACAGACCTCCTTTAAGATCCCTTACGAAAAATTCACCCTTGCGAACGGGTTGCAGGTGATATTTCATATCGACAGGTCCGATCCTGTAGTGGCTGTTTCATTGACGGCCCATGTGGGCTCGGCCCGTGAAAAGGAAAGCCGGACAGGATTTGCTCACCTGTTTGAACACCTCCTTTTCCTCGAATCGGAAAACCTGGGCAAGGGAGGATTGGATAAAATGAGTGCCCGTATAGGTGGCTCGGGAGCAAACGGATCTACTAATCGTGATCGTACCAATTATTTGCAGACTGTTCCCAACGATGCATTGGAAAAGATGCTTTGGGCAGAAGCGGACAAACTGGGTTGGTTTATCAATACGGTGACAGATCCAGTATTAGCAAAAGAAAAACAGGTCGTAAAAAATGAAAAACGACAGGGAGTAGATAATGTTCCGTACGGGCATAATACATATGTGATCGATAAGAATCTTTATCCTGCCAATCATCCTTACAACTGGCAGGTGATCGGATCGCTGGAAGATCTGCAAAATGCCACGTTAGATTATGTAAAAGAATTTTTCCGCCGCTGGTATGTACCGAACAATGTGACCCTGGTGGTAGCCGGTGATTTCGATCCGGTGCAGGCAAAGACCTGGGTGAACAAATATTTTGCTGAGATCAAACGCGGAGATGCCGTGGACAATATGGAAAAAAGGTCCGGGGTAGTTCCGCAAACTGTAAAATTATTTCACGAAGATAATTTCGCACGTGTGCCGCAGCTTACCATGGCCTGGCCTACCGTTGAGCAATACAACCCTGATTCCTACCCTCTTTCTGTACTCGCCCAATATCTTACCCAGGGGAAAAAAGCTCCGTTCTACCAGGTAATTGTTGAAAATAAAAAACTGGCAGCGGGCACCACCATGTTTCACCGTGAGTCCGAACTGGCAGGCAATATGCAATTGAATATTCGTGCCTTTGCTGATAAGGACCTGGATGAAGTGAGCACGGCGGTCGGGGAAGCTTTTTCAAAATTTGAAAAAGAAGGAATTTCCGAAAAAGACCTGGGCCGTATCAAAGCCGGGCAGGAAAGACAGTTCTATAATTCGCTTTCAAGTGTTTTAGGTAAAAGCACTGTGCTGGCGCAATACAATATTTTCGCCGGCGATCCTGGCTTTGTTGATAAAGACATCAATAATATACTCGCCGTTACTCCCGCTGATGTTATGCGGGTGTACGAGAAGTATATAAAGGGCAGGAACTTTATTGCCACCAGCTTTGTACCGAAAGGTAAGACGGAACTTGCTTTGGCCGATTCAAAAAAAGCCGAAGTCGTGGAAGAAAAGATCGCGGCGAATGATAATGAACAGGTAGATCCCAATGTGAAAGCAACCTATGCAAAAACGCCTTCTGGCTTCGACCGGAGCAAAGAACCGCCTTACGGAAAAGAACCTAAGCTGAGTATTCCCGGGGTCTGGCAAACACAGTTAACCAATGGAATGCGGGTGTATGGCACGGAAAGTAAAGAAGTACCCCTGGTGCAATTTGAGATCGTGATCGGTGGAGGCCAGCTCGTCGAAGACATTAATAAGGTTGGGGTTGCTAATATGCTGGCCAGGATGATGACACAGGG
>DASYLC010000316.1:0-5118 GCA_036009775.1 Chitinophagaceae bacterium | reverse complement strand
GGTCTTTTATCACAACACTGAACAAAAAGAAAAAGCGGAGAAATACAAGACCGAACTGGATAAGAGCGGTGCTTTTGACAAACCGATCGTTACCGAGATCACTCCGGCCGGCAAATTCTATCCTGCTGAAGATTATCACCAGCAGTATTTTGAATTAAATGAGAATGAAAATCCTTATTGTAAAGTCGTGATACGGCCCAAACTGGATAAGTTCAGGAAAGTGTTCAAGGATAAGCTGAAACATTAAAAATTCTTTTATTTTTTAACGATAGATTTCGCAGATCAAATAAAAGAATAATTATATCTTTACGCAAACGTTTGCGTATGAGAAAGATTCTTCTACCCACTGTTTCCCTGCTGCTCCTTTCCGTTTGCCTTTCAGCCCAAAAAAAGTCATTACCAGTAAATGAAAGGAAATACAGCATCAATCTCCCGGATTACTGGGGAAAAGGCAATAAAGTATGGCAGGTATTGATCGATAAACTCCCGCTTGTTTGTGAAGAGTTGAAGGACAAAGAAGTTTGCGGGGATGATTGCAATCCCAAATATACCGTTGAATTATACCTCACTGAACCGGGTGATTATGAGTATTATAATAAAGTAGTGAACCCGGCCCCTTATACCAATACGCGGCACCTTGCTTCCACGTCTGTCTCAGCCAACCCGCTAAACCGTAATACGCCCTACAACCCCGAGCGTGAATATTACAGCCGGTCCGGTAATACCTGGAAGATCACAACCACTTATAATTTCCAGGCATTCCTTGTACTGGTTGATAACAATGAAAAGGTATTGACAAAGATGGTGCTGATCGATACGGATGAATTGTGGCAGATCGCAAGAACGGTCAACCTTTCCGGCGAATTCAACGCCCACGCGCCATCCAGGTATATTGAGGACAATAAAGAAAAGGTAACTCCAACCCTGTTCGACCTGTTTGCGATCGTTGAAGAGAAAATAATGGCGCTTTAACCAGGCGCTTACCTGAGGCGCACCCGGCGAAGTTCCAATAAGTTCAGCGCATTGGGATCAAAGCCTTTTACATTCGGCTGCACCAACCATACAACTTCATCATACCACAGAGGCACCACCGGCGCATCTTCGAGCATGATCTTGTCAGCTTCCTGGTACAATTTATAACGAAGAGAATCATTGTCTTCCCTGATCGCTTTTTCAAAAGCAGCATCAAAGGCGGCACTTTTATATCGGGTATAATTCGGGGGTGCCGGATTTTTAGAATAAAATACTGACAAATAATTTTCCGCATCAGGATAATCGGCGATCCAGCTGGCCCGGAAGAAAGGAGCTGTGGAAGAAGAGGTCTTTGTCAGCAACAATGATTTCTGGATCACTTCCACCTGTACCGGGATCCCGGATTCCCCCAGTTGTTTGGCGATAAAATTCGCCATATCCGCATAGATCGCGACCGTCAATAATTTTATGGTTGGTAATCCTTTTCCATCCGGGAAACCGGCTTCCTCCAATAATTTTTTTGTTTTCGCAGGATCATAATGATATCCTTTAACGACCGAGGTATCGAAAGAAGGAAGTCCCATCGGAACAAATCCCGATTCAGCAGGTGTGCCCAGTGAATTACGGAGATACAGGATCATCTTTCTCCTGTCGAACCCGTAATTGATCGCCTGCCTGATCTTTTTCATACGCATGGGTGAATCCCGAATCAGCTCATTGGTGGAATCGACAAGTATGCCCAGGTATTCGATATTGAGATAGGGATTGGTCCGCAAAACGATCTTATCATTCCATTCCGTACGCAGGGTCCCTTTTTTTGTCAGCACCTCATCTTTAAAAGAAGCTTCGATATCATTGATGAACTCGAGTTGCTTTTGCCGGAATAACAGGAACTCGGTGGCTTTGCTGTCAAAGAATGAAACCTTTATACCATCCACATAAGGCAGCCGGTTGCCGGCGCTGTCTTTTTCAAAATAGCCGGGATTCTTTTTTAATACCAGTGCCTGTCCTTCTTCCCATGCCACAAACTGGAAGGGGCCGCTGCCCACAGGATGCCTGCGAAAATCCGTCCCGTATTTTTCGACAGCTTCTTTTGCCACGATGGAACAATATTGCATGGAGATGATACCAAGGATAGGTATATAAGGCCGCAGCAAACGTAACCGGAAGGTCGTATCATCGATCGCCCTGAAAGCTTCAAGCGTATCGACTTTCCGGTTGAATATCCAGGAGCCGGGACTGGCAGTTTGTTTATCGGTGATCCTTTTAAAACTATACTCCACATCGGCAGCGGTCAGTTTCCTGCCTTTTCCATCCGGGAATGCAGCGTCATCATGAAAAAAAACATCATCCCTGAGATGAAAAGTAAAAACGGTCCTGTCTTCGGAAATATCCCAGCTTTTGGCCAGGGAAGGAACGATATGAAGGCTGTCATCGATCTCCACCAGCGTATTGAATAGCTGGTGGGAAGCCCACATTACGGACTGGCTTTTGGCAAATGCCGGGTCCAGGGAGGCGATACCGTTAAATTCATTATAATGAAAAATATTTCCCCCGCTGTTCTTTTTACTGTAACAGCCGCAGAGAACAAGGCCTATTACAGCAACGGCGGCGGCTTTTATGTAATAAGTTTTAACTTTCATCTTATTGATCAGGGCTTAAATTTACATTAACAAAACATACGATCGTGAAATACGTCAGCCGCTTACCTATTTTATATTTTTCTTTTTTTATTTTTCATTCCGCCGGTGCCCAACCGCTGAACAAAAAAGGAAAATTCACCCAACAGGATTCCCTGAGGGGCAGCATTACCCCGGAAAGGGCCTGGTGGGATGTTGCTTCCTATAATATATATGTTGCGCCGGATTACAAAGCAAAGACGATCAGGGGATGGAACCAGATGAGTTTTGATGTGAATATCGAAGGCCGTAATAAAAAAATGCAGATCGATCTCCAGGAACCGATGGTGATCGACAGTATTATTTTCGAAAATAAAAAGATCACGAACTTTAAGCGCAATGGCAGTGTGTATATAATCGACTTTGGCGATTTCCGCTTCAACATAGCTAAAACACTGGTGGTAAAAGATAAAGCCCTGCCCCTCCATACCATCAAAATATATTTTCATGGCAAGCCACGGGAAGCGTTGAACCCTCCCTGGGACGGAGGCTGGATCTTTGCCAAAGACGCCAAAGGCCGCCCCTGGATGACGGTGGCCTGCCAGGGACTCGGTGCCAGTGTATGGTATCCCTGCAAGGATCACCAGAGCGATGAACCCGATCTAGGTGCATTGATACAGGTATTGGTGCCTGACTCTTTGGTAGCCGTAAGCAACGGTAAATTCTATTCGAAAGACGATCAGAAGGATGGCAATACGCTTTATACCTGGCAGGTAAAGAACCCGATCAATAATTATAATATCGTTCCTTATATCGGCAAGTATGTACATTTCTCCGACAACTTCATTGGAGAGACGGAGAAAAATCTTTCATTGGATTACTGGGTGCTTGATTACAATCTTGAAAAAGCAAAACAACAATTCGGCCGGGATGTGAAACCAATGCTGAAAGCATTTGAGTACTGGTTTGGGCCCTATCCTTTTTACGAGGATGGCTATAAACTGGTGGAATCTTCCCACCTGGGTATGGAGCACCAGAGCGCCACGGCCTATGGCAATCATTATCAAAATGGTTATCTCGGAAGTGACCTTTCGGGTTCGGGCTGGGGATTGAAATGGGACTATATCATCATTCATGAAAGCGGTCATGAATGGTTTGCCAATAATATCACCACGAAAGATATCGCCGATATGTGGGTACATGAAGGGTTTACGATGTATTCGGAAGCCCTGTTCGTGGAATATCACTATGGCAGGAAAGCAGCCGATGAATATGTACAGGGTATCCGGAGAAACATCAGTAACGACAAACCCCTAATCGGGCCTTACGGGGTCAACCAGGAAGGCAGCGGTGATATGTATAATAAAGGAGCCAATATGCTGCATACGATCCGCCAGGTGATCGGTGATGATAGTGTTTTCCGTCAGGTACTTCGGGGATTGAACAAAGACTTCTATCATAAGACCGTCGATTCGAAGGATGTGGAAAGCTATTTTTCCAAAAGATCAGGAAAGGATCTTTCCAAGATCTTCGACCAGTATTTACGGACGATAAAAATTCCTCAGTTGGAATATAAAATAAATGGATTTTCATTTTCTTATAGATGGGCCAACTGTGTCAGCGGGTTCGCTATGCCAGTCGAAATTTCATGCGGAGATTTTAAGAGAAAGATAGATCCTACCGAAGAATGGAAAACCCAGCAGATGGCTGATTGGTTTAAAGAAAAAGATTTTTCAGTCAGTAAAAACTATTACATAACGGCAAAGAAAGTGAATTGACCCACCGATAGCCCATAGCCAGCAGCGCGCAGTCCAGGCCCATAGCTCATAGCCTGTAGCTCAAGGACCCTGCCTATTGTCCATTCCCCATTGCCCGTTATCTTTACGACATGAGCACTATCCGCCGGCAAAGCATTATTTCCTCGCTGATCATCTATGCGGGTTTTGCTGTCGGCTTACTGAATACATATTTTTTCACCCGCGAAGGTTTTAACAATTCGTTCAGCAAAGAAGAATACGGGCTGACCACCATTTTCCTGGCAATGGCTATAATGATGACGAGTCTGGGTTCACTCGCAATGCCAGCCTATATCTATAAATTCTTCCCTTACTATAAAGACAATCTCCGCCCGAAGCAAAATGATATGCTGAGCTGGGCCCTGTTGATGGGAGTAATCGGTTTTCTGTTGGTGATGCTGACCGGGATTGCCATGAAGGACCTGGTGATCCGGAAATTCGGGACCAATTCTCCCTTACTCATCATGTATTATTACTGGGTCTTTCCATTCGGTTTGGGTCTTACTGTTTATTCCATTCTCGAAGCCTATACCTGGTGCCTGGGAAAAGCTGTGGTGACCAATTTCTTCCGGGAAGTGCAATGGAGATTATTCACCACAGTTCTCATTGTCCTTTTCCTCACGAACGTGATCCGTGATTTCGATCTGTTCATCAAACTGTTTGCTTTGACCTACCCGGGCATTGCAATCGGACTTTTTGCATACCTGGTCATCACTAAAAAGATACATTTC
>DASYLC010000315.1:0-2260 GCA_036009775.1 Chitinophagaceae bacterium | reverse complement strand
CAGGAGCTACCAATACCGAGCGTACCATCAATGACGGCGAATACGTAAAGACATGGTCGGCGATCACACCGCTGGGTCGCCCGGCTTCGGTAGAAGATATTGCGCAGGCCGCGCTCTTCCTTGTTTCATCCGGTGCAAAACATATCACCGGTCAGACGCTGGTGATCGATGGCGGATGGACAGCCGTGAGTCCTTCGCCCTATTAAATGATCTTCCTGTTTCCTTTCGACAACAAGCCGGCCAGTACAAATAATATCCCGCCGAAGGCAAAGGATTCAACTACGCCCATCCATTCACCGTTCTCCTGTGGTGTTTTTATTGCACGCGGAATATGTATCAGAAAAAACCAGAGTAAGATCATCAATCCTGCAAGCAATGCGGCAGGCCTTCGGGTGGGTTGAATCAAAAGACCAATACCGGTCGCGATCAGGGCTACTCCGGCAAAATAGGTCCAGAACGGACGGAACGGTATATAAGCCGGCATAAAATAATCTTTTATAAAATCGGCAAACTTGAAATGCGCGCAGCCTGATTCGATAAAAAAAATCGCCAGCAACACGGCGCCTGTCAGGATCAGTATCTTATTAGTGAATGGCCCGATACCATTCCTGCCTTGTTCCGCGAAGAAAGAAGCAGCAATGATCAGCGTACCGCCAAACAAGGCTAATGTCTTGTATAAATTCACATTCCACAAAATGCCTTCCCATGTCGATTTCATTGCTGCCGGCAGATGGCGCAGTAAAAAAGAAAATACAAGGATCATTATTCCAACCAGCAACGAAGAAACTGTTGCTTTTATATTTAATAAAACACCCAGCCCTGCGAGGATCAGCATAGCACCCGAAGCATAGGCCCAACTGAGTTTTCCCGGAATATCAGCTGCCCATTCCGCCGCAGGCGGTCTTCCGATAATAAAATCCTTTGCGAAGAATTGTAATATGCCAAGGGCGATAATGCCGAGCGCAAACATCAGGCGGCCAGGTTTGATAAGGCTACTCATAAGCAAGCGGGTTTTGCTAAAAGTAGGATTGTTTTCCTATTGAAAGATCCATCCCGGTATTGGAGAAGCAGCCGTGAACGGTCGCTGTTAGTAAATAAAAAGCGAAAAGTACCAGTAGGAAGGTTGACGGAACGATTCATCAACTGCTTTTAGCAATTCATGTCAACGGGGTTTGCCGCGGAAGCTGATCCGGATTTACTTGCAGGAAAATTGTATATGAACAGGTTATATTTCCTTCTCGTATTGGTACTGGCCATTTCCTGCAGCGATAAAGAAGAAGTAGCGCCACCCGCACCACCCTCCCACCCGGCAATGAAATACACGGAATTGAATGGTCGTGAAGTCAACTTCACTCAATCCCAGGTCCTGGATGTGGATAATGACGGAGTGAATGATTTCGTTTTTTATGTGTTACCGATCGGCGATCCAATATTCAAACAAGACAAAATGAGATTTTTATTGGGATCTCTCGAACATACCCTGCTCTTTGTCGATGGCACTGATAACTCTTCCCCGATCCTGAATAAGGGAGCCGCAATCTCCATTTCCAACCAACTCCCCTTTGAATGGTGGGAAGTGTCAGAAGTATTCCTGGCGGAAAAGATCACTGAAAATGACAACAGTTTTCATTGGGAAGGCGCGTGGAAAAATGCCAGTCATCAATACATAAGCATACAGGTCAAAAAGAATAACCTGCGGTACAACGGATGGGTTGAACTTTCTTTTGATACAGCCGGGCAAAAATTGCTGCTTCACAAATCCGGTATCTCCCTGGTTGGAGAGCGGGAAGTGAAGGCAGGGTTCTGATAAATTATTGTTTGGACGAAATAAGATCCAGCACAAATTCCAATTGCGTATCTACGGCGTTCAATGCATCGTTTAATTTCCAGGGAACATCATGATCTGGAATTGTTCCGCGGCCTTTCACTCTCGGATCATGAACAGCATTTTCATAACAGATCAGTGGTGATTGAATCGAAATTTTTGAATGCGGTAATTCAAAATGAAGAAAACTGCCTCCATTGCCACCTTCATAGGCGCCGCCCGTTTCTTCTCCGATGAAAACACCGAGATGATTACTATGAGCCACCGCTGTAAACTCTGCCGTAGCTGAACCACTGCGGCCATCAATTAAAAAATACACTTTGCCTTTGAAGCGGTTTGTTTTGGGTTGCTGGATCTTTAACTCATCGTTGAACTCTTCCAGTAAGGTAAAAGTGCCATCTTTTTCCCGGTGGAGTTCTTTTTTTATATCCTTCA
>DASYLC010000314.1:0-14390 GCA_036009775.1 Chitinophagaceae bacterium | reverse complement strand
TGGGATAAAATGTCTCCCCGCGAACAGGGTGCATTCTGTGGTGTTTGTGCTAAAACAGTTGTTGATTTTACGACGTTAAGTGATGAACAGGTGGGGAATTATTTCGTAGAGAACCGTGGAAAGAAGACCTGCGGGCGGTTCCGGAATGAACAGTTGACAACGGACGCTGATCTTCTGCCCAAAATCCTATCCGGTAATATCCCGCTATGGAAAAAATTCCTTGCCGCGGTTGTTATCCTTTTTGGAACTTTGCTGACAGGGTGCAGGGAAAATGTTACCGGGAAAATAGATGCTTCGCAGGAAAGGCACGTAACAACCGGGGTCATATTGACGGATATAAAAGTCATTCCTGATACAGTACAACTTCCACCCCTACCTCCAAAAATTGAAACAGGGGTTTGTACGGTAACCCAGGGAGATGTTGCACCTATAGTATTTGAAGAGCGGCCAACAATGGGTATAGTTGAAATGCCAATCCCCGAGATAATGCAACAAGAGCCGGTGATAAAGAAAGATACGCTCAGTAGAGAATGTGATGATCTTAAAAAAGATTCATTGATCTACCTGGAGCCTAAATGATATTTAACTAAAAATAGGTTCTTGCATCAGCAACAACCATAAACTATTCGACCCGTACTCTCGGATCCACCACCCCATACAATATATCAGCAAGAATATTTACGAGGATAAAAAAAGTGGCTGCGACCAGTACCGCTCCCATCACTACCGGGTAATCCAGTTTTTCCAACGCATCTACCGTTACCTTTCCCAGGCCGTGCCAGTTAAAAATGTACTCCACAAAAAAAGCTCCGGCGAGTAGTTCCGCAAACCAACCGGTGATGGCAGTGATAACAGGATTCAACGCATTGCGCAATCCATGCTTCCAGATCACCTGCCTTTTGCTCAGTCCTTTTGCATAAGCGGTACGGATATAATCCTGGTCGAGCACATCGAGCATGGCGCTGCGGGTAAGTTGTGTAATGATCGCCAGCGGGCGTATGCCCAATGTGATTGCCGGTAAAATAAGGTTTTGCAAAGACAATCTTTTTTGACCGGTAACCTCATCAATAGCCTGCCAGCTACCGGCGATGTTCAGGCCTGTCCAGTCACTGAGCACAAACCCAAATACATAGACCATAATGATCCCCATAAAAAAAGAGGGGGCGGATATACCAACGATACTCGAGAATATAGCCGAAGTATCCAGCCAGGTATTTTGTTTGACGGCTGCCATTACTCCCAGTGGTATGCCGATCAGCATGGCGATGAACATGGCGGCAATGGCCAGCATCAGGGTACCGGGCAGGGTCTGCATCAAAATTCCCCAGACGGGTCTTTTTGTTTGATAGGATTTACGGAGATAAGGGATCTTCAGTCCGAATTTTGTTTTGCCACCGATAAAGATCCCTTTCAGGTCCTTCTTTGTAATATCTGCCTTGCTGTGAAAACAAATGGGTGAAATATCATTGAGGTAAAAAAGGAACTGTTTGAATTTCGGGATATTCTCTCCTTTTTCGTTTATGAGGTATAATTCTCTGCGGATATTGGCTTGTGTGGCCGAATCGCTGGATTGGCCCGCGACGATCCTCGACGGATCGCCAAATCCCTGGAACAGGAAGAAGACCAATACCGTAACACCGAACAGCACCAGCAGGCCATAAAATATTTTTTTAACGATGAGCTTTATCATGGCTGGTTGGTGATACTATCCGTGGGAGTTACCGGTACAACAGGTGACGACACTGATTGTTTTGGCAATGCATTGACACGGGCTTCTATTTTACCGAGTTGCTTTCCGCTGTATTTAGCAAGTACTGTCCCCTGTTCTATTAAATAAATACAGGGATTGCTTCTTGCCGCTGTCTCTATTACTTTATAATCGCATTTGAACACAGGCACAGCTGCAAAGCTTGTCCCTTTTACGAATTTCGCCGCTTCCCCTGGTTCTGCAGTGATGATAAAGCAATCGATATTTTTAGTTTTAGCTGTTGCAACTATGTCAGCAAACTTCTTCTTCCACCCGGTGCCGGCTGTACTGAATTTTTCTATAAATAAAAGAACGGCATATGGCCTTGCCAATACATAACCGGTGGAATCAATGCCACTGTTGCCTGACAAACTAAATCCTTTTATAGGTGGTTCATTATTGCTGCCTTTACGGATGATGTCATCAAATCTTCTTAGCATGGTGTACCGGGCAGCACTGAAATCGGCGGGAAAACTGGCAGCAGTGAATTTGACCTTTGTACCCCCTTTTACATATACTTCCACCTGCTTATAATTGACGGAGTCAATAGCTACAGAATCCTTCTTCACAAAAAGATATTCTTTTTTGTCTAAATTCTGAGGAATGCTGTCAACAGGATACTTAAACACAGTCCCGTCTTTGATGTATTCGAATGTAATGACTGTACTGTCGGGAATAGCATTCCCGGGCATCTGCATCTTCTTAGGAATATTGCTCCCTTTTTTGAAGGAAAGGCAATCTACTACAGGCAGGTAAGCAAGGGTGTACCACTGGAAAATGAAACTGAATAGCGTAATACCCAGCATGGCAATGGTATTTGCCTTTTCAGAAAAAAGCGGTTTGATATGCTTTTTTTGCCATAACAGAAAAGCGATCAATATTGTCAGCACTACATCCTTCAGGAAAGAAGTTTTAGAAGTGATAGGCAGGCAATCGCCAAAGCAACCGCAGTTGGTTGGCTTGCCGGTAATATAGGTATAGCCTGTAAGGAAAGTAAAGAACACGATCAGTGCCAGCAGGAGCCAGCTAAATAATTTAATACGCCAGCCCAACAGCAGGGCGAAACCCGCAATGATCTCAAAGGCATTCATCAGTACTGACAACAATAATGTATTGGAGTTGAGACCATGCACGCCCCACACCTCAAAGAATTCCTGCATCTTATAACTGAGCCCGAGCGGGTCATTTGCCTTGACCAATCCTGAAAAGATGAACAGGATACCGACAATGATCCTGGCTATGGTAACGGAGGCTTTCATTTACATTAGTATTAAAGCAAACACTGCGTAGTTAAGGATATCGTGATAATTGGCATCAATGCCCTCACTCATGATCGTTTTTCCATCGTTGTTCAATATCTGGCGGATGCGCTGCAGTTTCATCAGGATCAGGTCCACAAAACTTTCCTGGCTCATGCTGCGCCATGCTTCGCCGTAATCATGGTTCTTGTCCTGCATCAGTGTTTTGGCCATCTGTACATATTTATCAAAGAGTGACGACACATCATTTATTTCCATTTCTTCCGGGGCCTCTTTGGGCAATTCAAGCTGGATCAGCCCGATCACCGCGTAATTGATGATGCCTTTGAATTCTGCCGCAATGCCATCGGATACTTTCTGTTCGCCTTTTTCCTGTATCGTGCGGATCCGTTGTGCCTTTATAAAGATCTGGTCAACGATGGAAATGGTGCGGAGAACCCTCCAGGCAGTCCCATAGTCCTTTGCTTTTTTTATAAAGATATCCTTACAGGAAGCGATCGCTTTATCGTATTGCTGATTGGTGATTGTCATATAGGTCATACAGGTCATATGGGTCATATGGGTCAGTTGAATCAATGATCAGTTATTTGACTTATATGATCAATATGACTATTATGACCTTTTCCCTTTCTACCTTCGTCCAAAAATAACGAACAAAGGCTAATGTTTACGCTCAATTGTAAAGGAAGACTTTTGACTGTGGAAAAACCACTGGTGATGGGTATTATCAATACAACACCTGATTCATTTTACAGCGGCAGCCGTTTCGAGGGAAACGATGCAGTATTGAAACAGGCGGAACAAATGCTGAAGCATGGTGCCGCGATCCTGGATATCGGCGGACAAAGTACCCGGCCGGGTAGTGAGAAATTGAACGACGACGAAGAATTACAAAGAGTAGCCGGTCCCGTTGAAGCTATTCACCGGCGATTCCCGGAAGCAGTGATCTCGATCGACACCTATTATTCAAAAGTAGCGGCAGCTGCTGTACAGGCAGGTGCTTCGATCGTCAATGATATCAGCGCCGGAACGATCGATCCGCTTATGATCAGCACCGTAGCTGCATTAAAAGTTCCTTATATATTGATGCATATGCAGGGCACCCCGCAGACCATGCAGGACAAACCAAAATATGAGAGTGTCACCAGGGAAGTCCTTGATTTTTTTTCCATGAAGATCCCTGAACTGCGCCAGGCAGGTATTACGGATATCATTGCCGACCCGGGATTTGGTTTTGGCAAAACGATCGCCCATAATTTTGAATTGCTCCGCCATTTGCCGGTGTTCAAAATGCTTCAATGTCCGCTTTTGCTGGGTGTTTCGCGGAAATCCACGGTTTTTAAAACATTGGGCGTTACTGCAGAAGAGTCCCTGAATGGCAGCACAGTATTGCATACTATTGGCCTGATGAACGGTGCTTCGATACTCAGGGTGCATGATGTAAAAGAAGCGGTGGAAGTTGTAAAACTGGTAGTGGCATTGGCCGGTAAATAAAAAAGAGCTCCGCTATAAACGAAGCCCTCTTTAAAGGACATTTTAGTCACAACCTCAACGTGATGGTTTTCCACGGCAATTCAGTAGAGCACGGATTATGTATAGGGCTAAGCAAAAAGTACGGGCAGTTGGTCTTCGGCAGGTGTTCTCAGGGGGGCGGAGGTTTGTAACAGAACCTGGACTAAAAACGGGACCTATCAACGAAAAGTACCTGTCTCTTTCCGGCAGGTATAGAAACCGGTGGCGAGACAGGTACAAAGTTGCAACTTTATTTGATGTTGCGATTATTTATTTTTGTTGAGGCATATTAACGGCCGGCACTTCCTGCCTTGCCGGCGGTGTGGGTGCTTTATCTTTTACGTCTACAATTTCTATATCAAAAATAAGTTTATCGTAAGGCTTGATAGGTGAACCTGGTTGAGGCTGACCCCCATATCCAAGCAGCGACGGGATATAAACTCTCGCTCTACCTCCCAACCGCATCATCATTACGCCTTCATCAAATCCTTTGATCATGGAGTTGGTTGCAGTCGTAAAGGAATACGGGCCTACATGCCCGAAAGCCGAATCTACATTACTATCGATCTTCACACCCGACCAGTTGGTGCCTGTATAATTGACAGATACATACTTGTTAGAATCGACCACGTTACCGGTGCCGGGGGTCAATGTCTCTACAAAGGCACCCGACGGGGTTTTCTGTGCTGTGATCTTTTTATCGGCGAGGTATTTCTCGATCATTGTTACTTCAGTGGCCAGCCACGCTTTATTTGTTTTTTCATAATCCTCGCGGGCTGCTGAGTCGGAGGTAAATATTCCGAGTATCTTGATATAGGTAATGATCTTATCTCCCTTTTTAAATTGCGGGGGGAAATTTTGAGGATTCCTGTTCATAAATGTATCGATCAGCTGTGTGGAGACGACGCTGTCGCCCAATTTCAGGCTGGTCCATAACTCTGAAACATCGTAAGGCTGTTGTTGATCACTTACCTGTTGGTATTGCGGCAGGGTACCGACAGTAGTGAAATAAACACTGTCCTTTATTTTTTGAGTGAACTGGATCTTTATAAAATTACCTGCCCTTACTTGTTGGGTGTCTTTTCCCTGGAAAAGCTGGTAAGGCATACCGCCCTTTGTTTTCTTATACTTGGCTTTACTGCATCCTGCCAGTACCAGGCCAGAGGCGAGACAGGCAAAAAGAAACCGCAGTGTGTTCTTAATTGAGTTCATGTGTTAATTTTTGTTTTAAGCATTTGTCACATGGTTTTACCACGTGTTTATTTATTGTAAAAGTTTTTCGTTCTCTTTCATGGCCTGCATAAAATGCTGTACTGCTTTTTCAAGCGGGTCGCTGCTGCGGCCGCCGGCTGCATTAAAATGGCCGCCCCCTTCAAAATATTTCCGGGCAAAGGTATTACAATCAAAATCTCCCTTGCTTCGGAAACTCCATTTCCGTTCTTCATCCCGGTCGATCACCAGGGCCACCAGTTTGATCCCCTGGATGGTCTGCGGGAAATTGACCAATCCTTCGGTATCACCGGTCCGGATATGGAATTTCAGCAGGTCATTCCTGGGTATAGCGATCAGTACGGTATTGTATTCATAGAACACTTCCATCCGGTTGAGCAATACATGCCCGATGAACCGTAAGCGGTTCTCTAAAAAATTGTCAAATAGATTTTCATGCACCAGGCCATGATCCAGTCCCCTTGATTTAATATCGGCCACCAGTTTATGTACCCCGGCATGGGTGGAAGCAAAACGGAAGGAACCGGTATCGCCTACTACCCCGGCATAGATACATTGACCGATCTCGGTATTGATCTTGTCCGCATTACCTGAATCCACGATAAGGTCATAGATCATCTCGCAGGTAGAACTTTTGGATGTATCGCTGATACCATAGGTAAATGAAGCGGTATCAGGTTCCTGGTGGTGGTCGATCAGGATCTTGGTGCAATGGAGCTCCTTTAATTTTTCTGTCAGCGTCTTGGTGCGATGGAAAATATTGAAGTCGAGACAGAATAACCAATCGGCCTTATTCAGAACGGCCTCTGCTTTTTGTTTGTCCTGTTCATAATCCAGCACCTCTTTCACACCCGGCATCCAGTTCACCCATCCGGCCCAGTTGGTGGGGGAAATAACGGTCACTTCATGCCCGAACTGAACCAGGAAATGTTTGAGCGCCAGCGATGATCCCATGGCATCAGCATCTGGTTTCTGGTGCGTGGTGATAGCGATTGTCCGGGGCGCTGAAAGTAAGGGGAATATTTCCTGTATGGGTTTCATAAAACGGCTGCGAAGATAAGTGTTTGTGGCTAGTCATCAGCGGAGGAAGCAATCCCTGTGATAAACGGGCTTTTGCGCTAAAACAACTAAAAACCATCCACCCAAAAACAAAAACTTTCTCCTACCTTTGCGGCCGAAAAAACAAACATCGTAACTATGAGTAATCGAACATTTACCATGATCAAACCGGATGCTTTTAAGAACGGGCATTCCGGCGCCATCCTTGACCGTATTTTACAGGAAGGGTATAATATAAAAGCGTTGAAAATGACAAAACTGACCCCTGAAAAAGCGGGTGAGTTCTATGCAATTCATAAGGAAAGACCATTCTTTGCCGAGCTTGTTAGTTTTATGTGTGAAGGACCCATCATCGCGGCCATTCTCGAGAAAGAGAACGCCGTAACTGATTTCCGTAAATTGATCGGTGCTACCGATCCTGCGAAAGCGGAAGAAGGAACGATCCGTAAATTATATGCGGCATCTGTAGGAGAGAATGCTGTTCATGGCAGTGATAGTGATGAGAACGCTAAGATCGAAGGTGATTTCATGTTCTCTGTACTGGAGCAGTTTTAACGGATAGATTATAACTGATAGATGATAGTTGCCTCTCTTCGGAGAGGCTTTTTTTACCTGGAATTCAATCCGAAATTCTGCGTATTTGAGTATCTGAAAGAAGTTAAACAAATTTGTTAAGAACTATCTATCCACTATCATCTATCAGTTATCATCTGACATCCTTATTGTTCAAACCAGAATTCCTGGTCGTTGAGATGCTTGATCATATCACCGTTCTTCAAGATGATGTCTGCTTCCATTTTGAGGTCGAATTTGCCCTTGCCCAGATTTTTTATCTCACTGTAGGGCATGAATAGCTGGAGATCACTATAGACCGCTTCTTTATAGAGGGGCCTGATACTTTTATAGACAGCCAGTTGCCCGTTCTTGCTCCGGTATTCGGGGGTAATGCCATCAATTTTCTGACCGTTCTTTTTTTCAAAATAGAGAGCCACATAGCAATCCACATTTTGCAGGTTCAGGGCGGTGAATTTTACATGTATCCTCATCCCCTTCTTTCCGCCTTCTGTTACATTATAATCGATCCACATACTGTCGAATGTGGCATCTGCTTTATCGGCCGATTCCACATCGGCAGGACTGCCCGGTTTGGTATATTCAAAATCATAATAAGTGAGCCATTGGATCAGTCCGCCTTGTTTATAGATCAGTTTGGCATCCATGGTCAGGTCATAGATACCGGCTTCGAGATCAAGTTCGCTATACGGCATGAACAACTGGAGATCTGTATAGACAGCGGGATCATAAGCGGGTTTGATACTCTGGTACACCGCCACATCGCCATCTGTGCTCTGAAATTTTTTATTTTTGTCTTTTAAGAAGCCCGCCAGGTCGTCATTATATTCAAAATAAATGGCTACATAAGCATCCATTCCTTTCATGCTATAGGCTGATAAACTCATGTGGATCCTCATTCCCAGGACATCATTTTCTTTCACATCATACTCCACCCAAATGGAGTCAAATGTAGCGCTGGGATCGGCTTTTAATGGCATACGCGGAACATCAGCCGCAAAAATACTGGTAGCAGTGAGCAAGGCTACAATAAAAAGAAAGCGATTTTTTTTCATTGCAGGTACAAGGTACAAAAATTATGATACTTTTTCAACCGTGGCAGGATTGAGTAGTGACTCAGTTTGGAAAATCTGAACCATATAGTGCGTAGTACACATAAGTTTGAACACATAGTCTATGTGAAAACCTATGTTTCTACTGTGTCGTAACCTGCCCTGACAAAGGAAGGGTGGTTCAAAAAACATTTCAAAGCAAAAAGGATTTTCAAATTGGTCACTGCCCGGGATTGTGCAGGAACTATGTACAATCAAATCTCCCTCGTCTTTCCGGTCCTGTTCTCTACAGGAGTTACTTTATAACCTTGCTCCCGGAGCAGGCTGATCACTCCTTTTTTCCCGGGTAAATGGCCTGCACCCACCGCGATCAGTAATGATTTTTTGGGCAAGAGTGTTTTCAATTTCTCCACCCAGTTCTGGTTGCGGTGATACAGGAGAATATCCGTAAAACCAGCCATCCCTGCATCCATCGATACCATCATCTCTTCCAGTTTTGCCAGGTCCTGGTTCCTATAGGCTTTGAACATCTCTTTCATTTCGGTATTATCACTTTCGCCTTTGTTCTCCTTATCAATATAAGAAAACAGTTGTTCGGCTTGTAGTTTATACGGTATGCTGTCGAGCACTCCCGCCTGGTAGGACATTGTTTCCAAACCCCGTATCCGCTTATTGTACTCTTTCGCTTCTTTCATGATCACCTGTTCCATCATCGAGGTATTCTCACAGGGCATTTCGGTTTCCTCAATGGTGGAAGCAGCCAGCATTGGTTTGTACGATTCAAGCACAGAGAAAGGCAATAAGGATTGCTTTTTTTCAAAATAGGATTTTACGGTCCGGTAATCCTCTGCGCTCAGCAGATCCTTCAATGTGGTATCTCCTTTCATCTTCATTTTATTCAGGGCGCCCATCATCTCGAACAGGTTATCCATATCCACTTCAAAATAGACCTCGTCGCAACTTTTGATGATATTCTGCAGGTTGTCGCTCAATACCGCGTCATCGGAGCAGATCATATGGATGGTGCCAAACAGGTAGGAAGGATTCTCCAAACCATTGCCGCTTATTTTCCATAACAAGGTATTATTGTCCTTATTGGTTTGGGCGTAGGTGGAAAGTGATACAAGGGTTACCAGTAGTCCTGCACTAAGTCGCTTCATCGGGAATTAATTTTAAGCAAATTACTAAAGATGTTGATGGGTCAGGACGCTCAAAGGTTGTTTTACAGCAACGGCAGACCATCTGTCCCGGTAAAATAGACTACAAACTTCTTTCCAAAGGAAAAAGAATGCCTTTGTGTCAATAGAAAACCTCGTTCCAGTAGCGGGAAAACCGGGTATTCCATTTTACCTGCAGTTCTTCTTCCGCAATTGGCAGACCTGATTCCTGTTTTACTGCCAGTACGGGAAGATTTATCCCCGCTCCGAGCCCTGCTGAAATGGTGCCCTGTACACGGGGATTGATCTCGAGAAGCAGGAACTGACCGGCATCCGAACGTTTTACCTGGATGCCGATATTCCCGTGTAACTGCAGCTCTTTTATTATTTGCCTGCAGTAAGCCATGATCGTTTCTTCTTTGATGAATTCTCCTTCCACGCTGATGCCATTGATCATCCGCTTTCTTAACCTGGGAACGACCAGGATGCACTCTCCGTTCTTTGCCAGGCAATCGACCGAATATTCTTCACCGGGTAAATATTCGCTGACGAGCAGCTCCGGGAATATTCCTGATGAGAGAATGCGGACGGCATCTTTTAAAGAGGTGTAGGTCGATGCAGGTTTATGATTGAGCAAAAGATCCAGTTCATTCATTTGTTCGCTTACGATCCTGAAACCCCTGCTTCCATTGGAAACGGATGGTTTAAAACAGACCTGTTTCCCGGGATAACCTAATTCTTCGACCGCTGTTTTAAATTGATCTGTTGTTTCCACTACCCTGAATGCCGGTGTGCTGATGCTGCGCCATTGAAAAAATTCATATAAACGGCTTTTGTTATTGGCGATCTCGAGTGAAGCCGTGGGTGAAACAAGCAGTTTTATTCCTGCGGATTCAAATTCATTTTTAAGCAGGGATAATGGGATGAGTTCTTTGGTTACGAGTGGCAGTACAACCTCTATGCTTTTCTTTTTACATAATTCCAGAACAGTTTCCGCAAAAAAAGGATCGGTCGCATAGGGAATGGTTTCAAAATCGTTGTTCAGGTATTTACCTACAGCGCCGGGATTGGCGTCAGCTACTGTTATTTCAAATGTCTTGTTCTGGTGAAGGCAGTTGAGAATACCCGCGGCACCGGGGGCGCCTCCGCCTGTCATTAATATATTGATCACCGAAGACATAGTTAAAAATAAGAAATATAAGGAATGAGAAATTAGAAAGCAAGCGCCCTCTACCCATCAACGATCGCTTCTTCACCGTACATCTGCTCTTTAAATTTCAGGGACGGAGACAGAATAAATGCTCCAATTCCCAGTTCCTTCCATTTTTCATCCACGGTTTTTATCGTTTTATCATCGGCTACAATGATATTCGGCCAGTCACGGTTAAAATCGTCCAGTTTTTTTGTTTTTCTGGTTCCGTCGAAGCCAATACAAGAGTCCGGAGTCCGGGGTCCGGAGTCCGGAGAAGGTCGCTTATAGAGTATATGATCTCTCTTGGGGTCGAGGTTGTTACAGAAGCGCCATAAAGCCGTTGTAAGATCATTCGCATCCACGGTATGCTCTACATACAATATCATTTTAATACCGCCTGTCTCTATCGATGCACAGATCTTTTCGTGCAGTTCTTTTATATGTCCTTTCCTGTTTTTCTCGATAGAAAGAATAAGGCAAGGTATTTCTTTTTTAAAAAGTGAAGTATTGATGGCCTTTATTTCAGCGAATTGACGCAAAGCCTGTTCAACAATAACTGGCTCCGGACTCCCGGCTTCCGACCCCTGACTGTCCTCTATCTCCTCCTCAAACTTCGCCGTACCATCAATACACATCTTCCCTCCGAAACCCAATTTACTGCAACTATGATCCAGCACATCCATCGGGCCGGTTGAGAAATAGATATCCGTGGCCGGGTTCAGGTTCCTGAAAACATATTGTGCCAGTTTTTCATAATCCTGTATCTGTACTCCTTCATCAGCCAACACCAGGATCTTATTGAACATCATTTGTCCCGCACCCCACATCGCATTCATTACTTTTTGTCCCTGGCCGGCATAATCTTTTTTGATCTTCGTGATGACCAGGTTATGGAACACGCCTTCCACCGGCATATCCATATCCATGATCTCGGGGATCATCGTCATTTTGATCGGCGCCAGGAATATCCGTTCGGTCGCCTTACCCAGCCAGGCATCTTCCTGCGGCGGAATACCCACGATCGTTGCCGGGTACACCGCATTTTTTTTATGCGTGATGGCCGTAATATGAAAACGGGGATACCAATCGGGCAATGAATAATAACCGGTATGATCTCCGAACGGACCTTCCCAGATCAGTTCGTCATTGGGATCCACATAACCTTCAATGATAAAATCGGCATCGGCCGGTACTTCCACATCGGGTTGTGAGATACATTTGACCAGTTCTACTTTTTTCTTTCGCAAAAAACCCGCCAGCATGTATTCATCCACGTTCTCCGGTAATGGCGCGGTAGCAGAATAGGCATAGACCGGATCGCCACCCAATGCCACGGCAACGGGCATACGCTTATTCAATTTTTTATACTCGGAAAAATGTTTGGCGGAGACCTTGTGTTTATGCCAGTGCATACCCGTAAGCTTCGGACCAAATACCTGCATCCGGTACATCCCTACATTCCGGTTATTGGTATTCGGGTCTTTTGTATGAATGACGGGTAAGGTAACAAAGGGGCCGCCATCTTTGGGCCAGCAGGTAATGACGGGAAGTTTCGTGATATCAGGATCGGTCATCACCACTTCCTGGCAATCTCCTCTCCCGCTTTTTACTTTGGGCATCCAACTGGCAAACTGGCTGAGTTTGGGTAATAATTTTAATTTATCAAGGATTCCTTCTTTTGGTGCTGCCAGTAATTTGAAAAGCGCTTCGATCTCTTTGGCCACATCATCGAGATGATCAACACCCAGGGCCATACACATTCTCTTCTCACTGCCATACACATTCATCAATACAGGGAAATCATAGCCTGTATTTTCAAAAAGCAGGGCTTTACCGCCATTACCTGATTTACTTACCCGGTCGGTGATCTCTGCCATTTCCAGTTTCGGATCTACATAGGTTCTTATCCGGATAAGTTCACCGGCTTTTTCCAATGCGTCAATAAATTGTTGCTGATTTTTCCAGGCCATGTTGTAAATAATCGCAAAGGTACAACAGGAGGAATAGATGATAACTAATAGATGATAGATAATAGTTATTGGGCCCTGTTATGAAAGGTTTCCCTTATTGATTGCAGGTTGTCTTTTACACTGGAGCTATAAGAAAAGGAAATCAATAGACGTTGGCAGGGCAACCTAAGCGTGTATTACGTCCGCCATAACCTCCACCTCCTCCACCTGAACCGAGACGATAGGTAAGATGGAGACCAGTAAAATAATAATAGTCCTTAGCTTTCGGACTTCCTCTTTGTTGAGCTTTTGCGGGATAGACCGGGTTGCCGCCGGGCAGTTCATCACCACGGTATGCCATATCAACTGCTAATTGCCCTTTTGCAGCGAGCAGGTCCGCTTCATCGGCATAGCCAGTACTTACATCATCAAGATAGTCTGTAAATGTTTTTCGTAAACCACCTTCCAACCCGATGCGGAGATTATCAGTGACCGCGAATTTTATCCCGATACCAAGAGGGATCGCTAATTGAGTTAGTTTATAGGGTTTGGTGGAATAACCACTGATCCCCTGCCCTTCTGTACTGAGCGGTTTTAAAAAAACCTGGCTCTTATTGGCATCGTAAGCATAAGGGTCGAACTTAAAAACGGCCAATCCTGCAAATGCGTACGGTGTGTAACGGCTGATACTGAGGTCAAGAAGATAATATTCTCCTACCAAACTAAATTCGAACAGGCGGGTTTCAAATGCCAGGTTCCGCATCACGTTATCGGGTTTATCGCTGAAACGGTCAGCGCCACCCACGATCGCATAGGTAAAACCACCCCGCAGCATAATAAGGCCGGATAATTCGTAGTTAACGGTGAGGCCCAGTGCGCCGTTTGTTACTTTTTTGGGAAATATCTTTTCGGTAAGATCGCCATTGTAAGCCGCGGCTCCTCCAAAAACACCGATATGTACCCGTTGCGCCACGATGGGTGAAGCAAACAGAAGGGCAATGATCAGTAGTCGGGAACTTTTCATACTCTCTTGATTTCAAACCTGTCTGCAAATTTAAGGCCGTAATAGCCCTTATGCTAGCTAAACGCTGAAAAAGAAGAGAAAGTATGTCTGAAGGAGATCAGTAGTTGACATTGCGGGGACAACGCTGGCTGGCCACTCCTTTGCTATTAGGGAAGAGACTGAAAACACCACCGACCTTGTTGAGTTTCATTTCAATGGTCATCCCGAAAAAATAATACCAGTCCATTTCGGAAGGAGTACCACGCTGGTCGCCATGGAGAGGGAAAAAAGGTCTGCCACCCGGTAATTCATCGGTACGGTATGAAAGCTCCACTGCCTTTGCTCCTTTTTCCTGGAGCAGAACAGCCCCGTCAACAAAATGGGTGCTCACATCATCGATATAATCGGTAAATGATTTGCGCTGGCTGAATTCGATACCGATACTCAACCCGTCACTCACGGCAAATTTTGCTCCGCCACCAAAAGGTAAACAAAGCTGTGTGAGCTTATACGGTTTTTGTTCGGGGTATTGGGATAAGCCCTGGCCTTCTGTACTGAGAGGCTGCAGGTATGTTTTGACACCGTTCTTATCACGGGTCCATGGATTAAAATGGAACACAGCAATACCTCCATAGATATATGGTGTAAAGCGGCCCA
>DASYLC010000313.1:0-9405 GCA_036009775.1 Chitinophagaceae bacterium | reverse complement strand
GAATGGCCGGCAATTTGCTGCAATTTATTTTTAGTCATAAATGTGTGACATATCCGGGGCATGTACTCACCCATTCCTGTAAGAATTATTGGGCAGGCGGTTGCTAAATATTACTTTAATGATTAATCCGAACCGCCCGGATCGTACAGGACCCTTTTTTACCTGGCTACCTCTTCACATGTTTACCCTGTATTCGTTTTTTATTTGTTGACCAGGATCATTTTTTGAAACTATGAAATTAAACTCGATCACCGCGGTTTAGAAACTGTATCATTCGTGTTTGTTCCTGTGTTTTCGGGACAGGCAATAAAAAAGCCGCTCCTCCTTCGGTAAACTTAGGACTGAACGGCTTATCAATTAGTTTGAAATATTTTATTGCACGACCACAATACCTTTCGCCATCACTCTTACTTCTTTCTGTGGTTCTTTGATCGCATCGATCTCTTCTTTTGATTTTTTGGCGTCTTCAGCATAGTGCTTCAACTCTGCAACAGAGGTCGTTTTCATTTTTACTTCCCCGTCGATCACTACGGTCTTACCGACTGCAGCGACTGGCAGGAAAAATCCATAGTCTTTCATTTTCACGGTAGCGGTGCTGCCATCACTAAGCGCCAGTTTCACCCAGCATCCTTTTTTGGGACAAACCTCGGTGATCTTTGCCGTGATCTTTACATCGCCAAATTCTGAACCGCCGTTCAGTTTAGCCACCACATCGTTGATATTCAGGGCTCCGTCAGGATTCACTTTGTCACCGTAAAAGTCACCGGGTTTGGCATCTCCGGCAGGGGGTTGAGCCTGGGCCATAAAAGCAAAACCAGCGATGGCCAGTGTCAGAAACAATCTTTTCATAAACGTATTTTTTAAAGTGTTTTAGAGGTTGGACGACAAAGATAGCTTTTCAACTGAAATAGTTGTCAATCGGGTATAACCGGTTTTTTAAACTCCCGGGGGCGGGTGGAAATAGCCCCCAGGAAGGCCAGAAGATCAGCTTTCTGCTTACCACTGAGACCCAGGTGATTGTCGGCACCCGCAGGGGTGGGACTGCTTTTATCATACAGTTCTATGATCGTCATCATATGTTCTATCCCGCCGTCGTGCATCCAGGGACCGGTATTCATAACATCCCGGAGTGAAGGGGTTTTGAATTTCCCGATATCAAGGTCGTTGTGCGTGACCGCATACAAGCCCTTATCTTTTCCATCAGAGAAAGTGATGCCGGTATTGTGAAACTGGTTGTCGGTAAATAAGGGACCATTATGGCAATTCATACACCTTGCCGTGGTACGAAATACATGCAGGCCCCGGAGCTCTTTATCGGTCAGCGCATTTTTGTCGCCTCCGAGAAACTCATCAAAACGGCTCTTCCGGCTCACGATCGTTTTCTCAAATATGGCGATCGCTTGCGTGAAATTATCCGGTGTGATCTGTTCACTTCCGAAAGCAGCTTTAAAAAGAGGAGCATATCCTTTTACATTCCGTAGCTTTCTCAGTACATCCGGCATTTCACTGTGCATCTCCGTTTCGCTGTTGATCGGCGCAAAAGCCTGGTCCTGCAGATCCTTTGCTCTCCCATCCCAGAATAGTCTTTTATAGAACCAGGTGTTCTGGATCGTCGGTGCATTTCTTTTTGCAAGTGCGCCTTCATGTCCTACCGATCTTTCTTTTCCATCGGTCCAGTTCAGTTCGGGTTTATGACAGGTGGCGCAACTGATCTGGCCTGATTCACTCAATCTTGTATCGAAGAATAATGCTTTGCCGAGTTCGATCAGATGCTTCAGCGAGTCTTTGTGTTTTTCTAAGGGACTTTCAGGAAGTATTCCCAATTCCGCCCATTTTACACGGGTGTCAACCAATGGCGCCGGCCATTTACCCGGGGATTGTGAGTAGATCTTGCGGAGGTCCGGGCCTGTTTCTTCATCACCGGTCCGAACAAACGAAACCAACAGGACCGTTGCAAGTACCAGTGAAATAAGAACCGCACCTTTTTGCATATTGTAAAAATAGCTGGTTTTTTGCACGGGTTAACCCGGTTTTAAACCACAGAGACACCGGGCTGGGAGATGCACAGAGTATCCTGGTGCAACTTCGTGTCCCCCGTGCCCAATGTCATTAAGTAAATCGTTAAAACGATTATTTTTGATTGTCCCTTTTATAGCCCACGGTTTAAACCGTGGGCTATAAAAGGCAGAGAATCTCTGAACGGCTTTAGCCATTTCCTTAACTTAATGACATTGCCCTCGTACCTCGGGATGACAATTCAAGCTTACAATTTTATTTTAATTCCTCCATTGATAACGGATCCTTCCGTATGAGTCCATCCCTCATACCTCGGGATGACAAATTCAAGCTTACAATTTTATCTTGATTCCTCCATTGATAACGAATCCTCCGTATGGGTCCATCCCTCATATCTCGGGATGACAAATTCAAGCTTACAATTTTATCTTGATTCCTCCATTGATAACGAATCCTTCCGTATGGGTCCAGATGTCGTCGAAGCTGGGATTGCTATGCGGATCATTGGCCACTCTTTTATAGTTGCTCTGGCGGGTATCCGTGAAATTCTCAAAATTGATATACAAAGAAAATTTCTTCCAAAGCTTTTCTGCCATAAATCCGAATTCCCAGAAATCAGCCGTCTTAGATCCATTGTACAGGAACTGTGAGCTGGTGTAATATCCTTCCAATCCCAGTTTCAGGAATTCATGCTTCTCATAGATCAGGGCTGAATTGAATTTATGTTTGGGCACGAGTGGCAAGAACTGGTTACCTGCCAGGTATTTTGCCTGCGCATCAGTGAACGTATAACCCAGGAATAATTTGAAATTATGTTTGAAAATGAATTTGGCATTTGTTTCAAAGCCCTTGCTCTGCACCGGTTTGCCTGCGTTAACAAAGGAAAGACCGGGCAACCCGCTTTGCAGGACCAATGGCCTGTCGATCCAGGTATAGTAGAACATATGGTTGAAAGACAGGTCGAAGTCGTGGCCGATCTTTGTCTTGAAGTTTATATCCGCCGTTCCGCCATAACTTCTTTCCGATTTCACGTTCGTCAATTGCAGCACATCCTGGTACTGAATCGTTTCTGTTTGTTCCGTAAACAGCGTAGGCAATTTATAACCCATGCCTGCACCGATCCGGGAAGACAACTTATTATTATATTTTACCAGCAGGGAGACCCGGGGAAGAACAAAGATCTCTTCGTTATCAAAGATCCTGTTGCTATAATGCGCATAATCGAAGCGAAGACCGCTTTCCAGTTTTATTACCGGGGAAGCATCCCAGGTGTCCTGGATATAAGCGCCGCCGGTGATACTTTTATTATCACGATTGCCCGCACTTTGATTCTTTTCGTCAAAATAGTCATACACAACATTGACACCTGTTACCAGTGAATGTTTCGCTGAATTTTTTAAAAAGGAAAGATCGGTAAAACTATTATAGCTGATCCCGTCAAAATGATAGGCCGGTATCTCGATATGACGATCGAATATGGAAAGGCTTTGCTTGATGGTCATGCTTTCCTTGTCATCGAATTTTTTCTGCAATTCGAAGGTCGTGATATTGCGGACTGTATTATTCTCTTCAAAATACCGGTGCGTAGCATCTGCTTTCCCTTTGATCACCTGTACGTCGCCGCCGGTTCTTTTACCTTTGGTGAAACTATTGCCGATAATAAAAGTTGTTTTCTCATTGGGATAAATAAAAAGCTTCGGATGCAGGGTGAATTCAAAGGATTCAGGTACCTCGGTAAAATCATCCTTATCCACATCAAACAATTTTTGATTACCGACAAGTCCTAAAAAAGTATACCCTGTTTTTTTACTCTTCTTTGAAGAAAAGAAACCGAAATTGGTCTGGCCTATATTGGATTGATTCAACACAAAACTATTCTCTGGTTTCTCTTTGGGTGTTTTAGAAATAAAATTCACCACCCCGGCAATGGCACCACCACCAAATAAAGGCGACACGGGACCTTTAATGATCTCTACCTGTTTCAGGTCCAGCGGAGGGATCTCCAGCACACTTAAGCCGCTGGCAAAATTGCCGAAACTGGCAAAACCGTCTTTTAATAATTGGGTATAACGTCCGTCAAGACCCTGTAAGCGGATACTCGCATTCCCGCTCGTAGCGGAGGTTTGCTGTACCTGTATGCCCGTACTTTCATGCAACAGCATGGAGACATTACCCGGCCGCATATTACTTTTCTCATCGATCTCTTCGAGCTCGATCGTCTCTACCCTTGTCGGCACGTTCTGGATGCTGCGGCTGGTCCTCGTGGATTGTACGATCACTTCTTCTTCCTCTTCTTCTTCGGGTTTCATTTCTACTTCGAAATATTCCCTTTTGAGCGGAACGTCCATGGGAAATTCCGCATCCAGAAAGCTAACATGTGAAACAATGAGTTTCATGTTCCCCGTTCGTTCTACTAAAAGCGTTACCACGCCTGCACTGTCCGTAGCTTTTGCATTATTCATTCCGGCAACCCATACGGTCACTCCCGGAATGGGTTCTTTTGTATCGGCATTGATGACCTTAATCTTAGCTGTATACTGTGCTGAAACCGTACCGGCACATACCAATGCCAGTAATAATAAATATATCCTGTTCATAATTGATTTTTAGATTAATGAATGTGTACGATGATTCACTAAACTATTTTAGGCGGCTGCCAGAAATCATACCCGATAGTGGGAAGTGCGACCTGGATATAAGTGGTATAAACAGAAGTAATGCTGATCGCTGTGATCTCCAATGGGTCGGGTTCATAAGCAATGGTAGCCGTGGCACAACCTTCGCAGCTGAAGAAAGGCGAACAGTTCCCGCAATCATCGTCTTTGCTTTCATGATCGGCCGCCAGTTCTGTTTTATCATCCGGGCAATCATCAAAAGCACAGCAGGGTACTGCCGCAAGCAGAACCAGGTAAAAAGCCAGTATGTAACCTGCTATTTTCATTGACCGCAAAAATATCCCTCAATTCTTACTAAAACAGGAAAAACGATAATTTATTATCGCAACAGTAGGTCAACCGGCTTTTACATACCGTAGATTTGCGATGATTCGGGACGATTGGGAAAATGTGGATTGGAGATTTTGAAATTTCTTTCCCGCATAACTTGTCCCGGTAAACAGCGTTTCACAAAAGTTTGAGGAATTTTAGAGTCAAAAGCAATTCCAAAATTTCCCAATTCCAAAATTCTAAAATTGAACCCGCATATATGAAATACACTTTCTTTTTCATCGGGCTGCTCCTTTCCTCTTTTTGCTTTGCCCAAACAGGTATCGAAAAACATTATAAGATCTATGATACAAGGACCAAACAGCTGACCACACCTGCCCTGGTCGCCGCAGGTTGCAGGGATGCCAACGTGATCTATTTTGGGGAAGAACACGATGACAGCGCCGGGCATTTTCTGGAAAAAGAAATATTCAGCGAACTGCAAAAATTATATGGCGATAAACTGGCCTTAAGCATGGAAATGTTCGAGACCGATTGCCAGCTGGTGGTGAATGAATGGCTTGCCGGTTATATCAGTGATGACCGCTTTATAAAAGAGTCCAGGCCCTGGAGCAACTATAAGGATTATAAACCGGTGGTCGATATTGCCAAACAGAATAAACTGGCTGTGGTCGCGGCCAATACGCCAAGACGCTATGTAAATATGGTCAGCCGGAAAGGAATCCGGTCGCTGGATAGTTTGCCAAAAGAATCCAAAAGATACTTACCACCCCTTCCTTATGATACGGCTACCGGCAGTTACCGGGAAAAATTCATGGACTTTATGAAAGGTGGCAGCCCGGGCACTTCCAACAACAGGATCTTTTATAGTCAAAGCCTCTGGGATGCAGGGATGGCTTACAGTATTTATTCGTATTGGAAAAAGAATAAAGACAAGAAGATCTTTCATTTGGTCGGCCGTTTTCATTGCGATGAAAAACTCGGTACGGCCACGCAATTACAAAACAGGAAAAGCAGCCTGCGGATAATGAATATCAGTTGCTTCAGCGATAGCAGTTTTGCCAATCCGGATTGGGAGAAATTCAAACAGCTGGGAGACTTTGTAATTATAACGGATCCGGAGTTGAAGAAGACTTTTTAGGCGAGTGGAAAAGAAAATGAGAAATAAGTAATAAAAAATCAGGAATTACAAAGTAATGAGGCAATGCTACATTGATTCAATGAACCAACAGCTTTAAAAGATTGATTTATTGGATGATTGAATTCTCTCCGTCATTGCGAGCGGAGCGAAGCAAGTAAGGTAGAAAGTGAGGTTTACGCCCTCAACAGCAACTCACAAGGCTTTAAACCTGTATGCTTTTTAAACGCGGTAGAGAAATGGGAAATAGAAGAATAACCCAGCATCAATGAAACTTCTGTCACGCTTAATCCTTTTTCATACAAAAGGAACTTCGCATGTTCCATCCGCTGGCTCTGGTAAAAATCGAATACCGTAGTGCCGAATAATTCCTTGAACCCTTTTTTCAGGTAGCATTCATTGATCGCCACTTTACGGCTGAGTTCTTTGATGGTGATGGGCTCACCGATATGCTGTAACAATATCTCTCTTGCTTTGATGATCTTTTCCCGGTCGAGTTCATTGGCCAGGAATTTACAGTTCACCGTATCAATTTCTTTTTCCCCCAGCATGCAATCCAGGCTGTATAACAACAGCATCTGGGTCTGCGCATTGATATAGATATTCTCGAGGCTGTCGATATAATTATGGTTCAGCACTCCTTCGAGTACCATCCTTGTCTTGCCGCAAAGCGGGAGTATCTTGGTAAAAGAAGAAGCATGTTTAAACCGGAGGATATCATCCGTTAGTACCGCATTTCCTTTTCTTGGTTTTACAAACTGGCTGAGGTGGGCCGATGAGAATTTAAAGCTGACCACATCCACGCTGTCCGCTCTTTCCACGCAGGTCTTCGACGCACCGAACTGGCACATATCGCACTCGGTATTCTTTTTCCTGCAGTACACATTCCCGCTGACACAAAACCGGAGTTCGAGATAATTTTCCTTCGGGTTTGCCTTTTCATAATGATATACCATCATTCCGGTGTCTTCGATGGACCATTGAGGATTACGGCCGTAACGGCTGATCGTATACTGCACCGATCCGGGGATCTGTTGTTCCCTTTCCTGCAGCAATACCATCTGGTCCTGCATCAGGTTTTGCTTATAAGCGAGAGCCAGTATATCAGGTGGATTATGCATGTAGAATTGCAAATTTACTGTGCCAACATTGATTTTCAATCTTTAAATCCGGGTGGGAGGCTGAACCCCTGAGTTTTAACAAACTATGGGTAAAAAAAGTTTGGTTTTTGACCGTATCAGCTAACTTTGCCTGCCTGCCGGCAGGCAGGTCTGTCTCCTGCTATATAAGCAGGGATTTTTTTAAATATCTGCATGATCCATCCGCACACATATATTCATCCCAATGCAAGACTGGCAACCAATGTAAAGATTGACCCGTTCACGGTTATCCACCAGGATGTGGAGATCGGTGATGGCACCTGGATCGGTTCCAATGTGACGATCATGGAAGGCGCCAGGATCGGTAAGAACTGCCGGATCTTCCCCGGCGCTGTCATTGCCGCTATTCCACAGGATCTGAAATTCCAGGGAGAATATTCCAATGTATATATCGGCGATGGTACTACGATCCGTGAATTTGTAACGGTGAACCGGGGTACCAAGGACCGTGATAAGACCGTGATCGGAAAGAATTGCCTGATCATGGCCTATTGCCATTTTGCGCACGATTGTTTTGTCGGCGATAACTGCATCACCAGTAATAATACACAAGTAGCGGGACATGTAACGATCGGCGACTGGAGTATACTGGCCGGTATGTGTGCCGTTCACCAGTTTGTAAAGATCGGGGCTCATTCTTTTATCAGTGGCGGTTCACTCGTCAGTAAAGATGTTCCTCCCTATATCAAAGCTGGTCGTACGCCATTGAGCTATGCCGGCGTGAATTCGATTGGTTTAAAACGCCGTGGTTTCAGCGTGGAGCGTATCAATCATATCCTCGATATCTACAGGGTATTGTATAATAAAGGCATGAACACCAGCCAGGCGGTGGAGTATATCGAGGAAGAAATGCCGGCCACCGATGAACGGGATGAAATTGTAACTTTCATCCGTGAAAGCGGAAGAGGTATCATCAAACGTTTTACCAAAGGCAACAGCGATGACGATCTGCCTGTCTGACGCCGGCAAACGGTTCAACCGGGACTGGATCTTCCGTCATTTCAATTACCAATTTGAATCAGGACAATCTTATGCGATCACAGGACCGAATGGCTCGGGGAAGAGTACGCTGTTGCAGGTGCTGAGCGGGAATATGATGGTGAGTGAAGGAAAGAGCCAATGGGCAATTGGCAATAAGCAATTGGCAAGCGAACATGTGTACCGGCATATTTCTATCTGTGCGCCATATCTCGAAGTGGTGGAGGAAATGACGGTGAAAGAATTTTTGACTTTCCATCATGGTTTCAAACCCTTTCTCCCGGGCATCACTATTGATTCTATTATTAGCGCAGTTGGTTTGGAAAAAGCGGTGAACAAACAGATCCGTTTCTATTCATCGGGGATGAAGCAGCGGGTAAAACTGGCTCAGTGCATTTTCTCTGATACGGCCATTGTATTACTGGATGAGCCCTGTACTAACCTGGATTCGGAAGGGATCGAACTTTATCATCGGTTAATCACGGAACATTGCAAGGACCGACTGGTCGTGGTGAGCAGTAATGATGAAGTGGAGTATAAATTTTGCAGGGAGAAGATTGATATTACTGGTTATAAATAGATAGTTGAAGACTTTTCACCCCTTACCATTTGTTATTTTATACCAGCGGTAATAAAATAGTTCTTCTTCTTTTTACCTTACTATGGTGAAAGCTCCAAAACCCGCGACTGAATTTTCCCTCTGGCGCCACGAACATCTTTTTAATATCGAGTTCGCGGCCTATACTCTTTCCCATCACAGCTTTCCCCGGCATTTTCATGATCATTATGTCATCGAGCTGGTACTGGAAGGAGCAGATAGTTTTTATTGCGATGGAAAGAACTACGTAGCAGCGGACGGCCAACTGGTGCTGATCAATCCCGGCGAAGTACATACCGGCAGCACCATTGACGATACTACACTGCGCTATTTCAGTTTTTATCCCGGTAAAAAAGCATTGGAGCAAATCGCCGAAACATTGCATATCAATTTACCTGCTGATCTTAATTTCCGGGAAACCCTGCAAAATTGTTCTTCGGTAACGGGAAAGATCCGGTCACTATTTGATTCATTGCACAGCGGGACCGGGATCGCTGCGCAACAGGAATATTTCTTTGACTGTATGCAGGAATTATTAAAGCAACCCGAAAAAACAGGAATGGAGTTCAG
>DASYLC010000312.1:0-25012 GCA_036009775.1 Chitinophagaceae bacterium | reverse complement strand
TTATATGCATCATATGATCCAATAGGGTACTTTCATTATTAAATGACGATTGCCGAAAAGCAGGGTAATCAAGTATGGTATCCTGCAACCAGGCAAGTCCTTCACTGAATTGAAAATAAGGATCGGTCGCGTCTCCATCCCATCCTGCGGTAAAACCTTTAGCCAGTGCATTGTCAGTGATCCGCGAAAGATCGGAAAGCGGTACATTATAATATTCATCGCCTGTCCAGTTGTATTTGTCTTCGAGTACAAATGGTTTGTAAAACGGGTGATGTGTATAAGAAGTTATTTCAACATAATCATTCATATCAAGTTCAAGCACCCTTTCAACAAAACTATGTGGTGTATAAACAGTTCCTTCGTAGTCAAATGTCGCGGGGACTTTTCCCAAATAGCGATCCAGTACACTGTCCACGAATGACTCCTGCGAACGGTTCATCTCAGTAATACCGCGGCTCACCATGTCTTTTACAAAATGGCTGATGATGGTATCGAGTTCACCGTGGTTATGATTGACTTGCATACCAGGTTTGCCCGGGTAAGCTGTTTCAGGTACAAGACCATGGTTGCGGACCACCCAGACAAGGTCATGGAACTGGCCGCCGGGTGTAAAGAAATTTTGTCCTTTCAATTTAAGATGACGATGGATTTTCCGGATCATGGAGTACCGGGCAACGAACATCTCGCTCAAGTCAAAGGTCTTTCCTTTTCGCAATAATTCACTTTCCAATAAGGAGTTACTGGAAAAGCTCCAGCAGGTGGCAGAAAGATATTGATCCTTGACAGGGGTGCAATTGATTGATGAAGGCGCTTTAAGTCCGAGTTGCTTTATAGTAAATTGCTGCGCATGGCAAATAGTGGGAACAACAATAGCAAGTAAAAGATGTGAACGACGCATAGAACTATTTTGGTTCAAGGTAAGCAAGTAGTAAGCCCCGGCGATACCATTGTGAGGGTATATTGAATGGTATCCCAGGAAAAATAGCTTTGATGACCTTTTATTAATCCCTTTTTTGAAAATGAAAGCGATTTCTTTCCAGCCGGTGGCTTAATTCCACCAAAAGTTTATCAGGAGTAACCCGGTATGCATATACAGGTATCTTAAATGCAAGCCCGTTTCTTTTCATCGAAGCCTCGGCCATGGCTTTGACAACTCCTTTTTGTCCACTAAGAAATACGGATGGATCAAAAAGTTCAATACCTATACACCGTTTGCCCGCTAGGTCTGTAAAACGGAAACTCCTTATATCATTCCAGTTAAAATCCAGTTTCCCTGTTGCTAATTGCAGTACGAGGGATTGCTCAGTTAAATAGATACCCGCATTACCTTTTATGATACTTACCACACGCATACCGCATAGATAAAGACCATAGATGACTAATGGCCCTGCAATCAGGAACCAATAATGTCCTAAAAAGTCTTTCTGAAAATAAAAGAAGATGCCCGCCAAAAAAAAAGTCATCCCAATCAACATAGCTATAATGCTGAATTTATTTTTTAGCGGATAAAAAAGGGAAGAGTTCATTTTATAATTTCCCATTTTTTATTTCATCCACCACTCCCGGATCCAGCAATGTAGATATATCTCCCAGGTTCTCTGTTTCACCTTCCGCGATCTTACGAAGGATACGCCGCATGATCTTCCCGCTTCTTGTTTTGGGAAGTCCGGAGACGAATTGGATCTTATCGGGTTTGGCGATAGCGCCGATGATGCGGGTGACGGTTTGGAGGATATTTTTCCTGTTTTGTTCTTCATTGGATGCGTCAGACGCCTTTGAGGCTCCCGACGCCACCACAAACGCATAAATTCCCTGTCCCTTAATATCGTGCGGATAACCTACCACGGCGCTTTCCACCACACCCGCGTGCATATTGATCGCATTTTCCACTTCAGCAGTTCCGATACGGTGACCACTTACATTCAGCACATCGTCAACCCTTCCGGTGATCCGGTAATTTCCCTGTTCATCTTTTAAAGCGCCATCACCGGTGAAATATAAATTCTCATAGGTTGCAAAATAATTCGTGCGGCATCGTTCATGATCGCCCCAGGTGGTTCTTAATATTCCGGGCCAGGGTGCTTTGATACACAAATTGCCTTTAAGCAAACCGTGCTCATCTTTCTCCCTTACTTCTTTTCCATTCTCATCAACCAGTAATGGTTGCACACCCGGCATCGGTAATGTGGCCCAGCTGGGCCTGGCGGGAGTAACTCCGGCCAGGTTGGAAATAAGCGTACCACCCGTTTCTGTTTGCCACCAGGTATCTACGATTGGGCATTTTTTCTTTCCGATATTTTCATCATACCAGTGCCATGCTTCTTCATTGATCGGCTCACCGACTGTGCCTAATATCCGCAATGAAGAAAGATCCTTTCCTTTCAACGGATCCAACCCAAAACCCATCAGGCTGCGGATAGCCGTCGGTGCCGTGTAAAGGATATTCACTTTGTATTTATCAACGATATCCCAGAACCTTCCCGCATCCGGCCAGGTAGGAATGCCTTCAAACATCAGCGAAGTGGCGCCGGCGCTCAGCGGACCATAGACAATATAACTATGACCCGTTATCCAACCGATATCGGCCGTGCAAAAATGAATTTCACCTGGCTGGTATTGAAACACATTTACAAACGTGTACGTGGTCCACACCATATAACCGGCAACGGTATGTACCACGCCTTTTGGTTTGCCCGTACTGCCTGATGTATATAATATGAACAAAGGATCTTCGGCATCCATTTCTTCCGCAGGAAAAGATACTACTCCATTCTTTTCCACCTGTGCTTCGGCATGTTCCATTTCATCTTCCCACCAAAGGTCCCTTCCTTTGATCATGGAGACCGGTGTTCTTGTTCTTGTATAAACGATAACTTTCTTTACTGTTTTATTACCGATCAATGCATCGTCGATCACGGATTTCAGCGGAATATCTTTTCCGCCACGATAAGCGCCGTCGCAGGTAATGATGAATTCCGCTTGGGCATCGTCCAGCCTGTCGGCGATACTCTGTGCCGAAAAACCACCGAAGATGACACTGTGAATGGCGCCGATCCGGGCGCAACCCAATACGGCATAAGCCAGTTCGGGTATCATTCCCATGTAAATGCAGACCCTGTCGCCTTTTTTAACACCATTGTTGATCAGCATCTGCGCTACCTGGCAAACCCGTTTGTGCAAACGGCTATAGGTAACGGTCCTTGTTCTTTCTTCAGGATTATTGGGTTCCCAGATGATGGCAGGTTTATCCCCTATGGTTTCCAGGTGACGATCGATACAATTTTCTGTGATATTCAGTTTACCGTCTTTGAACCATTCTATTTTGGGTTCTTTAAAATTCCATTCGAGGACCTTCTCCCATTTCTTTCTCCATTGAAAATTCTCCGCTATTGTTCCCCAGAACCCTTCCGGGTCCTCTACGCTTTTTTTATAGTCCTGGTGGTATTGTTCAAGCGATTGTATCTGGAAAGGATATGACATAAGCAATGGGAAACCCCTTTTAATATGAGGGATAAATTTACACAATTCAACAGTTTTATTAGCTAAGAGCCTAGAAAGAGAGAAAAAAGGAAAAGAGAATATAGGAATTGTTTCGCCGATATCTCGTAAAAAAGGAAAGAGGAGGCATTTATTATCTCTTTTACTATTATGACCTTTCAGTCCTTTATCAAATACGCAGGGTCCATGGGCCAATCTCTTTTATCTCCTTTTTCTCCTTTATCCTCTTAGCCAATTTCTTAGTATCTTAAACCCATGATTCAGCCCAGTTCAGCCAAAACCATTCGTTCTGTTATTGCCGCTTCTTCGGTAGGCACCATGATCGAGTGGTACGATTTCTACATTTTTGGAATGCTGTCTACCACGATCTCCACTCAATTTTTTCCCAAGAACAATCCTACCGCTGCCCTGCTGAGTACGCTGGCCATATTCGCGGCAGGTTTTATCGTTCGTCCGTTTGGGGCATTGGTGTTCGGAAGACTGGGCGATCTTATCGGGAGAAAATATACTTTCCTGCTCACACTTATCCTGATGGGTGGGTCTACATTCCTGATCGGTTGTATCCCCAGTTATGAAAGTATCGGGATGCTCGCACCGGCGCTGGTTTTACTGTTGAGATTATTACAGGGCCTGGCATTGGGCGGGGAGTACGGAGGTGCTGCTACTTATGTAGCGGAACATGCACCGGTGGGAAAAAGAGGTTATTATACAAGCTGGATACAGACAACGGCCACGCTTGGGTTATTCGTGGCTCTCGGAGTGATATTGCTGGTAAAATCAAATATGAGCGATGGGTCTTTCAATGCCGAATGGGGCGGTTGGCGTTATCCTTTCTGGATCTCGGTCGTACTTGTGGGTGTTTCGATCTATATCCGGATGAAGATGAAAGAATCGCCGGTATTCTCCAAACTGAAGGCAGAAGGAAAGACATCTGTGAATCCTTTGAAAGAAAGTTTCCGGCATAAGGCGAATTTCAAAATGGTGCTGTTGGCTTTATTTGGCGCGGTGATGGGACAAGGGGTGGTCTGGTATACGGGGCAATTCTATGCACAGAATTTTTTAGAGACAAAATGTAAACTGGATTTTGAACAGAGCCGGACCATCATGTTATGGGCGATCCTCTTTGCAACTCCATTCTTTATTTTCTGGGGATGGCTGAGCGATAAGATCGGGAGAAAATGGATCATGATGATTGGTATGGCCCTGGCGATATTTACGTACCGGCCGATCTTTTCAACATTCCTTACTGATACAAAAATTGGTCCACCCGAATCCGGTGTCGCCTTTGTTGCGGACATCCCCAACTTCATTCCTGTCAAAAAGGAAATTATTAATAAAGGAGATAGCGTGCTCACTTATATTCATCGCAATATCAGCGTTCGAAGATTGACCTTCGATCAGACATGGACCGATACCATTTTTGCAAGTCCTGTTAAAGCTATAAAAGGGGAAAACTCGACCGCGGATGGCATGGTCAGTTCAAGGACAAGTAAATCAAAAGACATCAACATAAGACTGGAAAAGAGTTTATACTGGAAATTCATCGGCCTTGTCTTCCTGCTGATACTATATGTAACCATGGTTTACGGCCCTATCGCCGCTTTCCTGGTGGAAATGTTCCCGACAAAGATCAGGTACACTTCAATGAGCCTGCCTTATCATATCGGTAACGGTGTATTTGGAGGAATGGTACCATTCATCGGATTGTTATTAACGACCACTTACCCGGCCGATCCGTTGGTGGGATTATGGTACCCGATCGGGGTGGCGGGGTTGTGTTTGCTGATCGGGGTGATGTATTTGAGGAATAAGATCGATAGGAATATTAAAGATTAGGCTAAGAGTCTAAAAGAGGGAAAAGAAAAAGAGATTGAGGCAACGAAACATCTTTACACAGATTCAATTATTCAATATGAATGCATTTAAAAGATACTTTGGGTTGTTGTTCCTGCTGATCGCGCCGTTCGTGATCTATGAACTGGTCGCCGGGGCAATGGAGCATATCGATACCAAAAAAACAGAGATAATCAACAGTCCTGTTAACTGGATCGTCATCATTGCCATCTTTACGCCCATTGCGATCGGGCTGATCATCTTTGGCTGGTATGCTTTCCGCGGCGAATATGACCATCTGCCGACCAGCTCAAAAGAAATATGAAAGGCGCAATTGCTTGCACCTTTCCAAACCACATCGAACTATAACCAAGAGACCGCTTAGTTATTTTATCTGCCGCCAATTCGTTCCGTCATATACCAGCCAAAGAGAAACGTTATTATTAATGACCGTTACACTGGTATTGGCAAGGTCGCGATAGCTGCTGATAGTGCGTGTTGCACCGGTATTATTGAGAATGATCAACAACCTGTCGCTATAAGCTGCTGAAGACAGGTCAATTGTGCCTGTACCGTTGGAATAGATCCAGATACCACCGGTAGCATCAGGATGGTTGATGCCCGCTACCTGGGTTGTTTTTACTTTCAGTCCTAATGCGCCTTCAATGTTCAGGCTTCCGTTCACGGACAGGGAATCTTTACTGAAGTCGCCGTATATCAACGGCAAGTGTGTATTGCTGTTATCGATATACAGTTTATTATTACCTGTTTCGGCACCACCGGCGCCGGAACCAATCATTACGTTATTTGAACCCACATTAAGACCCGCTCCATAGCCCAGCAACACATTGTTCGAACCGGTGGTCAGTATACCTGCCGATGCGCCTGCAAAAAGGTTATTGACTCCGGTAATGCTAAGCACTTTTGTATTACCAATAAAGTAGCCGCTTCCGGAACTTATATTGATATTACCATTTACATCCACTTTCTGCAAGGGATCATTGATGCCCCCGAAACCCGTATTGCCGGTAGATCGTTTGATTAGAAAAGGCCGGCCGGCATATGCACCCGCATCATCATAGCGGTTAATGAAAAAATCAGAACCTGTTTCACTACCGCTCTCTGTCGTATTGCTTTTACCAAAGGACCAACGTTTAGAACTGCCGGTGTAAGCCGAAATACCTGACTCCATACCGGAAGCGCCTGCATATATATCAAGACTGGCATTGCTGGTTGAGCTTTGAATGGTAACAGCAACCGGACCGCTGGAATTATTAATATGCAACAGGCTTGATGGCGATGTTGCACCAATCCCAACATTACCATTTTTCAGGACTACCATGGCATCTGACCTGGCTGCCTGGCTACTGCCATTAGCGACCGTCAGTATCCTGTCTTCGGAGTTCCATCCGTTGCTGTTATTAGGAGTATAGCTTTTATTAAAGGAACCTATTACTACTTCGGCATAGGACCATGCCTGGATATTGGAACCCAATGCCACGCTATTTGCTCTGAATGCATAGGTTCCCGAGCCCAGGGCTGCCGAATAATCGCCTATGGCGGTGGCATCATTTCCCAACGCTATTGAGCCGAAGCCACTGGCATAGGTACTGTTGCCTATTGCTATTGCGTTTTCGTTGCGGGCGTTAGCATCAGTTCCCATCGCAATTGATTTTTCGCCAAAGGCTTCGGGATTATATCCAAGTGCCACTGAATAATTTCCTATGTTGCTATTATCCCAGTTGCTGCCACCCGAATACCCGGCCCGGAATGCTGCTTTGGATGTATTGAAAAACATTCTTGTTCCTATTCCTGATACCTCAATGGCATTACCGCTACCCTGCGTGCCTGTTACCAGGAAGTTGCCGCCATTAGCATGCAGCAGACTGGATGGAAGAGCCGTTCCGATGCCGACATTACGGCTATTGGTATTATAAATGTCCAACCCGTTTGATGCGGCTTTGAAGAAAATATCCGTACTGAGTATCAGTTTTATCCAGGTGACGCCGGTATACGTATAAAAACGGCTGGAATCTGTATTGAAAACAAACAGTCCGGTAGCAGGACTCACAATGGCGTTCATTTCTGCATCCGTCATTCTCGGGGTCAATAATCCTTTGGTAGTACTGCTGATGTCCAGTTGCGCCGAAGCATCGGGGGTGATGGTACCGATACCTACATTTTGTGCATGAATGACCTGGAAAACAAGAAAGAAGCTGATTGAAAAAAATAATTTTCTCATTGGTTGATTTTTTTGTGGAGTGATTGAATTCAGGCAGCAGGTGCGAGTTGCTTCATTACCTGCTGTTTCATTCTTTTAGATACGCCGGCGACGGACTGATCGCTCATCACAATCTTTCCATCGGTGCCGATACAATTGATATACCTGCGGTTGATCAGGTGTGTCCGGTGAATACGGATAAAGCCATATCCGTCGAGTACCCGTTGAAATTCCTTCAATACTTTCGAAATGAGCATAGGCCTGCGGTTGGTAAAGTAAATACAGGTGTAATTGCTGCACGCTTTCAAGCGAATGATATCCGATGGGCTCACATCGAACACGCCTTCGGTTACGCTGAGTTTGATGCTGGCAGTGCCAGGCAGTAGTTTGTTTTGCATATCTCTTAGTTTTTGTGGTTTGTTACCGGCAAAAGACCGGTTTGATCAATTCATCCCTAAGAAACATCCGCTAAAGACAGGTTCCTAAAATTCAGCGTATCATTAAAGTAACACACCGTAATAAAAGTGTAACAAGATTGGAAATCATGGAATTATAATGCTGTAATAAGGAAAAGCGCATAGAGAAACAGGAACAAAACAGGCGCTTAGACCGACTGGAGAAATTTTTCAAATTCGGCTTCTTCTTCCAGGTTCAGCTTTTTACGTATCCTGAACTTGTTCATGCGTACCGCATCAGGAGTAATACCGAGCATCCCGGCCATGGTTTTATTACTGAGTTTTAATTTACCCAGGGCAATAATGCGTATTTCAGCAGGGCTTATAGCAGGTACTTTATCTTTCAAACGCAGAAAAAAATTTCCATATACCTTTTCAAACAAGCTTGTGAATTCGTTCCATTGCTCATCGGTCAGCAATACTGATTTTTCCAGTTTTGATAATAGTTCATATTTCTCCTCGTCCTGCTGCTTAGTGGTTTGCAGGAGTTGGATCTTTTCAATAATGGCGTTCTTTTCTTCGAGGCTCCGGGCAAAGTGGTGAAGCTCCTGCGTAGCGGCCTTCAACTCATTTTCCATCTTCTTTTTTTCGGCCTGTACTTGTTTTTGTCTTTGCGAGTGCTTTATTTGCTGACGCCTGATAAAGAGCAGGGAAGTGATCCCCAACAATACAATACCCCCAATAAGCATATTGCGGACGTAGTTATTGATCCTTTCGGTGGTCTTCTTTTCTTCGTTAAAATTGGCTAGGTCTATCTGGTTTTGTGCATTAAGTAAAATATTGGCTCCCAGTTTTTTTTGAATACTGTCGTTAACAATCCTCGCACTGTCGGTATATAACAAAGACAGGCGATAGTCGCCGGACATCCTGTAGACAAGCGCAAGATCATCAAATATCCTTTTTAAGACCTTACTATTGGTTCTCTCCAGCTTTACTTTTATTGAATAGTCTCTTGCTTTATGAATGCTACCGGCCGCCAGTGACAGGTTGCCGGCATTCAATTCAATTTCCGCAAGGTATAACTGAGCAGAAGACGCGGCCTTCCAATCAGGTTCTGTGATGCCTCTTATTACTTCTTCTTCCAGTAATGGGCTGGCTCGCTCCGGCTTATTCAGAAAATGATACACAGTACCAATATTACCCCGCACAATGGTACGCCAGGTGTCTTCATTATATTTTTCAGTATATGCCAATACATCGTTGAATATTTCAAGGGCTTTTTCATACTCCCCTTTGGCCCTGTAACAAAGGCCCAATGTATTCCACCCGCTTATGAATGAGCCCCTGTCAGGCTTATAATCGCCCAATTGAATAGCTTCACTCAGAAAAGCAATCGCCTTATCATATTGTTCAAAGGAATAATAAGCGCCGGCATATTCAGATAGGCAAAGGAATTTTATCGGAAATTCCCTGGGATCGAAACTGTGATAAACAAGATAGGCCCTGTGATAATATTGCAGTGCTTTATTCTTATCGCCGAGGGTAACCCATGTATAACTACCGAGCTGTTCCAGTGCTTCCGCGTATAGTTTATTCCATTTCTTATCCTTTGCTTTTTCAACAGCCGCCATAAAAAAAGCCTCCTTACTACTGCTCATATCATACCTGTTAACAGAATAACGAATAGTAGCCAGTGCTGTTTGTAATGTTAGCTTATCCTTGAACTTATCACTGTTGAGCCTGTCAAGACTGTCGATAAATGCATACCCCTTCTCCTTTATCGCTCCGACGCTATCAAAAAAAGCAAATCGTTCGGCATATGATTTACCGGCAAGCAGGTGGCTGCCGCGATCATTGTCGCAGGAAAAAATAAACGAGGGGAAAAGCAACAGAAAAAAAGAATTTCTCATGTCCGGTAAATGATATGCTCTAAAATACAAAGAAAAGGCTTTTGCCATGCAGTACAACGATGCTGGCATTATCCCGGAACTATCATAAATCAGGCAACGAACTTAAGTACAAAACCAACCTTTTAAGAAGACCGGAACGCAACCGGGTGATCCAGTTTTTTATGCAGCCCGAGGAATATCCTGCAATAGATACGGATTGCCGCCAGTTCGATAAAAAGAAAACATAAGGCTGTCAATGTTATTACCGCTACATCGCCGGAACCAATATGGGTGAAGAAAAGATCGATACCGATAAATGCCGCCGTGATAGGAAAACCCAGTATACCGATAGCTGATAACAGGAAGATCAATGCTGTTCCTTTTTGTTCATATACATAGCCATGAAAGCGATCCAGGCTGATGTCTTTATCAATCCGTTCGATCCTGTGGAGACAGGTAAAGCCTACGATAACGGACAGCAGGACGCCGCTTCCATACATGACCAGCTCTTCCGTTTCAATTTCCCCGGTATAAAGCATAATGCCGGTAATGATCAATACATGCGCAACCAGAAAATACGACCAGGCTGTTTTAGCCGATCGTCTGCTGGAAAAAGAATAGAGGATGATCAGCAAAGCGATGCAGAGTGATGCTACTGGTAATGCCTTTAATAAAGACCCTGATATACCGGGCCTTGTCAGCAATACGTACAATATGAAACTGGTGAATACTCCAGCCAGCAACCGGCCCGCAGGTGTTTCCAAAATAGCAAGCTTCCGGCCGATCCATTTGAAAGGCATCCATAAAAAGCGATACAGCAAACCATCCAGGTTCCATTCTTTTATACTCAGTACATAAAGCGTGTTCTTTAATTTATTATTTCCCTTTGCTGCGGGCGGCGTGTAATGGAAATACTGGTGGTGCACTAAATAGTTCAGCACCGAAGGCGATACGAGCAACTGGTAGGTCCGCAGAAAAGCATTGCCGGCAAAATGCACCAGGGCCAGGATATGAAAACCCAGCGCCACTTCAATAAAAATGATCCCGATCTGTGCCGCGGAAGCATAAGCGATCTGGGTCTTGACGGTGGGCTGCACCCTTGCGATCAATGTAGCAATGATACCTGTTAAAGCGCCGATAATAATGATTGCGATCTTTATTCCTAATATTCCATTCCAGAAAGGCCAGGTACGTAACAACAGGAATACACCGATATGCACGGATAATGATCCATAAAAAATGGCACTGGACGAAGTAGGTCCTTCCATGGCTCTTGGCAACCAGGATGTAAAAGGTAACTGTGCCGATTTAGCAGCAGCCGCCAGCAGGATCATGACAGCAATGAACAAACCCATGCCCTGCTGATCGGACTCATTCATTACTGCTTTGGCGGAAGCCAGTTCTGTGAAATGGATATTACCATGTGTCAACTGATGCATCATCCACATGGCCAGTATGATGGCGATATCACTGACCCGGTAAATGGATAAGGTCTTGAACGCATTCTTTACCGGCAGGTAACGGTTGCGGTAAAAAGCGATGAGCAGGAAGGAGGAGAGACCGATCGCTTCCCAGCCAACGAACAGGGTCTCAAAATTCCCGGAAAAAATGATGAGGTTATAACCCAGGGCAAAGAAAAGGATAGTATTAAAGAAACGTTTGAAGCCCTCGTCGCGGTGCATATAGTAACGGCTGAACGTGGATACCAGGAAAAACAATATGGCACCGACAATACTGTACACAGCTGTGATATGATCGTAATAAAATTGTATCGCAAAAACAAAATCACTGCTCTTATACAATGTCACCAATTCCTGGTTCACAGGCACACGGCCGTTGATAAACCAAAGTACCGCATAGACAACAGAAGCCGTGATATAAAATGCCTTGGTAAATTGTACGATCAGCGCAATGGGTCGCTCCTGTCTATTCTTCCAGAACAAAGTGGCAAAAAAAGCAACCAGCGGGATGAATATGAATAAGCTGATGGATTGATTCAGTATGGTATCGAATTGGTTCATTATAAATCTGTTTCTATAGGCTTAACCGCTAAGGCACGAAGTCGGGAGACAACGCAATGTATTTCCTGGCGAACTCTTGCGCCCTTGCGTCCTGGCGGTTAAACTAATTTTATTTAATTGTCATTGGTATCCAGCAAATACACCGGCAAATTCTCCTCTGTCGCATGCACGATATGGTTGGTCTCCATTTCTCTCGCTCCCTCGATGAACTCCTCCATGTTATGGATCTTTTTTATTTTATCACTGCCGGTAATAGGATCATATTCCTCGAACACACCATTCCGGAAATAATAGAATTGCTTTTCTTCCGGATCCAGGGCTATGATATGCACCCATTCATTCTTATACCATTCAAATACATCCGGCGATGACTGGATCGCTTTTAAAACGATGCCGGGCTTATGCTCCACGATCACCAGCAGTCTTACCGGGTCATGCACTTCGATCATCTGCCAGGGAAGCCCGGGACGCAGATCCCCATCACTGCTGTTGGCCACGCCAAATAATCCCATCACATTATGCGGTAGTTTGGTACCCGCGCCCATCTTGATATTATCTACCCGTGAAAAATAATATTCGAGGTTAATACCACCGCAGACCAGCCCGATCGGCCGCATCACCGCAGAAAGGATCGCACCATCAGGGTCGGTGGTGTGGTCATAACTATTCAGGAAAGCTCTCCGGTCGAGGAACAAACCTTTGGTTGTTTGTCTTCTGCCGATTATCGCCAGGGTATTGGTGCCATGTCCCAGTTCGGGCCGGGGTTCAAACAGGGAGACAGAACGATCATGGATAGCTTTGCGCACTTTTTCCAGTTCTTGTTTTGTATTGATGGATGCAAAACGACGGCTTCGCTCCTTGGCATTTAGGTTCAATGCTGTTTCAAAATTCTGTTTATTGATAAGATGCCGTTCCGCATTGCTGGTCGTCAGTTCCTGGTCATCGTAATAGCCCATTACATCGGCTGCCGTGTCATGCATACTTCCTACAAACTGCGTGAAGGAAGATATAAGAATCCCTTTTGCCGCCAGTGCTTCTCTTACTTTTTTATGATTCAGGATATAAGCCTGTACCCTTGCATTGGTAGCGCCGGGTCTTCCGCTGCAGGCGCCGCAATCATGTGCACCGTGATGCGGGTTATTGGCGCTGCTGCTTCCGTGTGCGACGATATAAACGATGGGTGCAAAATGACTGACCAGCCCGATACCCCGAAGAAAGCCTTCCGCTCTTGCCACCATCTCTTCCAGTGTATAACCGATCTGCAAACCATTTTCCACATCATTTGTGTTCTTGTTCTCGATGGTCAGAACAGACCGCTGGTCCATATGCCCGTATGCATTGGAAATAGCAGGGCTCATCCGCGGTTTAAAGAGATTCAATACCGTTTTGATAAATGCCCAGAAACCGAATGTGATGCTCAATGCAAAGCCAGTTAAAAACCCATGGGTATGTTTTGTATAAAGAGCTTCTCCTTTTTTGATCGTTTTAGATTCAAACTCTTTGATGAGGTATTTGGGTGTAACGGGAGCGGGACAAAGTTTGTCATAAAACTTACTGCCTTCCTGTTGAAAATAAAATTCCACACCAAAGAAACCAGGTGCGCCAAATGTTTCGCAGCTCTTATCCACTGCTTCGATATGACGCCGGATGGAACATTCCCTTTCATCGATACAGAAGATGGCCTGGAAAGTCCCCCTGAATCCTCCCGCAAGGGGGATTTTTGACGACTCCGAACCTATAAAGTCATTTACAATCGCGGGTTCCAAAATCCTGCCTGCGGGAGGTGGGGAGGCCGCAAGTAATATCCCTTTCAACACCGAATCATAATAACTCCATTCAAAAGCATCCTGCCAGAGTTCGGTCACTTCTGCCAGTTCAGTTTTCGGGACCTCCGCGAAAAGATCGATAGGAAATCCTTTAACTGTTGTTGCCAGTGGTTTCCACCGGTTACCCAGTTCATGATCCAATGCATCGAGTTCCAGCAATAATTCAAATTCGATCAGCTCTTTCAACGAGATATCTTTCCTGTCGAGCAAGGTTTGCGGATTGTCTTCTACCGCGGAAATAAAACCGCTCCATCCATGATGCGAAAATGCCTGGTCGAATAAATACTGTTCGTAATAAGCAGTATCGCCCACGATCTTTTCCAGCAAGCTGGTGATGGTATAATTCCCGCTGATGAATAGCTCTCTTGCTTTTTTTGTTTTAAAGAAACTGGCAAAACTATTTTTCTCCGTCTGCCGGATACTGGCAGTAAAAGAGAGTCCCGTCACCGGGAAATTTTCCAGGGCAATCCCCTGGTCCAGGAAACTGCAAAGGGTACGGAATAACAACGGGTGGATCTTATTATCAAGATCAAATGCATAGTGTTCTTTCCAGTAGCGTCGCAGGCGGCCGATCCGCGGGTGATTGATCGTATCAAAGGATTGCTGGATCATTTTATTTTTCCATTCATTCACCACATTGCTTCCTTTCTTTTTCCGGATGATCATTTCCAGGATATCCTCCCGTATCCTGCCGTTGGCGAACAGGCCGCGGAATTCCTGCAATTGCAGGCTTACCTGGAAACCAAAGATCTTCGACGCTTTAAAGATGGCATCATAGAATTTCATTTCCTGGAAAGCATGCAGGGAATTATGATGAATAAAATCCTTCAGCGCCTGCTGGGACGGGAGGAAATGCTTCAGTTCATGAATAACATGCTCCTCATCGAAAATGATATTTTTCTTATGCTGCATTTTTACTTCCCTGTTTTGTTTGACCGGCAAGCCGTGGCTTTACCGTTTTCGATCTTTTTGTTTCTTTCTTTGTGTGGGCATCAAAACGGTAGATCTCATCGATATCTTCCTGGCTATGGTGTATCACACTCAGGTCTTTGATCAACCCGTCGTGCAACCCGTAGATCCAGCCGTGGAGATGCAGTTCCCTTTCCGACCATGCTTCCTGTACGATGGCAGATTTTGCCAGGTTGCGTACCTGCTCCACAACATTCAATTCGGAAAGCCGGTCTACTCTTTTGCTCTCTTCCCTGATGGCATCCAGTTCTTCCCGGTGTTTGTAATAAACATCTTTGATATTACGAAGCCAGTTGTCGACAAAGCCATGAAAATTATTGGTCATCGATGCTTTCACGCCACCGCAATTGTAATGACCGCACACAATGATATGTTTAACTTTTAAATATTTAACAGCATACTCCAGTACGCTCAGCAAATTCGTATCCGTGTGAATTACCAGGTTGGCAATATTACGGTGTACAAAGATCTCCCCGCTCTCCGTATTGGTGACCTCGTTGGCCGGTACGCGGCTGTCGCTGCAGCCGATCCACAGGTAATCGGGTGTCTGGCCTTTTGCCAATCGTTCAAAATAACCCGGATCTCTGAATATTTTTGTTTCGGAAAACAGTTTGTTTCCCTGTATTAATTTTTGATATGACCGATCCATTTTTTTAAGTTTTTAATGTACTGATTGTACATGTGATAAATTCTCCATTTTGTACGCTTCCTTGAAGCCGACCAGCTCCAGTTTGATCGTTTTCAACGGTGCCTTGATATCCCTGAATTCCTTTATCAGTTCCAGCACATCGTAGTCGATATACGTTGTATTGGACGCATCAATGATCACCGATGAACCCGCAGGCATATGATCCAGTGTTTGCCGGATCGCTGCTTTATTCAGGAAGGATACTTCTTCCGAAAGCCGGATATGTATCGTATCCCCCGTTGTATGTTTTGCCGAATGAAAAAAGTAAGAGTTCTTCAGATTGCCGTGGAGGATGGCCCCGGCAGCAGCCATGATGCCTGCAAAAACACCGACCAGCAATCCTTTTCCGCTCAGCACCGGTATCACAGCGAACAGGTCAATAGCGATGATAACGAGTACCGTTACAATAAATGGGATGAACTGGTATTTACCTGCCTTCCAGAAATTTTTGAACACCGCCGGTTTGGCCAGTTTATACCCGACAAGCAGGAGTATTGCCGCCAGGGCCGACAAAGGGATCATATTGAGTAAACCAGGGATCAGCACGATCGACACCAATAACATTATTCCATGAAAGATCGTCGATGTTTTTGATCTGGCACCTGCGTTCACATTGGCACTGCTCCTTACGATCACACTGGTGACAGGCAGACCGCCGATCAATCCTGCTACTGAGTTTCCGACACCCTGGGCAAACAATTCCTTATTCGTGTTGGTGATCCTTCTTTGCGGATCCAGGTTGTCGATAGCTTCAATGCTCAGGAGGGTCTCCAGCGAAGCGATCAGGGCAATGGCTACGCCGTACACGATGACGGTACCATCCGTAAATCCTTTGAAATCGGGTAATGAAAAGAAATTAAAAAACTCGTTGGTAGATTTCGCTACAGGCAGCCTCACTAGGTGCTCACCAACTATGGCCAGTTTGCTCCCGGTGCTGAGCCAAACCTGGTTAATACCAATCGCGACAACCACCGCCACCAATGCGCCGGGAACATAAGGCAGGCGTTTCTTTATCGCCGGCTTATCCCATAACAACATCGTAACGATAGAAATGATACAAATTATCACTACGCCCACCTCGATATGCAGCAATGGCTGTAACAGGTCATGCATATTCTCATGGCCATACTCAAAAAATTCTGTGATATTTCCTTTTTCATCTTTATCATACCCGACTGCTTTGGGTATTTGCTTGGCGATGATCAGGATACCGATGCTGGTAAGCATACCCTTGATCACGCTGCCGGGAATATAATTGGCAATACCTCCCAATTTTGCAAGCCCCAGTAACATCTGGATGATACCGGCTATTAATACCGCACAAAGAAAAAGTTTGAAATCACCGATAACACCTATAGCACCTAATACGAGGGTTGCCAGTCCTGCAGCCGGTCCGCTTACACTTAATGCTGAGTTACTCATGCTGCCGATAATGACTCCTCCAATGATACCCGATATGATACCACTGAAGAAAGGAGCACCGCTTGCGGAAGCAATGGCCAGGCAAAGCGGCAAAGCCACTAAAAAAACTACAAGACCGGATGGCAAATCATTTTTAAGATTTGCGAATATATTTTTATTCGAATTCATATACTTATGAAAGGTTAACCCTGTGACAGGAATTAGTGATGACCCGTCAATACCAGGATTGACCAGGATCAGTAAATAGTTGAAAAGCTGTAAATGCCGGGGTTATGCAGCGTTGGGCGGTGGAACAAGAAGTTCACCGTGGAAGGCAATGTAGGTGCCTGTATTCCGGTTGATATGAAATTGTGAAGCAATCAAAAAGAGCAATTCAGCTTCATGATGATCATGCAGGTACTCTTCAGAAACGGAGGCGCCGGCAGGAGCTTTCTCCTCGGTATTGGTACCAAAAGGATTGGCGCTTTCCTCGTCATTGGAGGACACAGGTATACTCGCTTTCTCTGTTTTGCTCTGCTCCGCCAGTCTTTGCTTCGCCTCAAATACAAAGGAAGCGCTGATGGTCAGCCAGAGCAGGGCCAGTATCATGCAGACGGCTGATAGCTTGCTGAAAACAGTGAATATTTTTTTATCCTTCTTCATTGAAAGTGCCGCAAAATAATGCATCTGTGTTTGGTATCCAAACCATTTAACAATAAGATAAAAAAGATGACAGAAAAATTATACTAACAGACTGTTGATTAATTTGTTCGCCTGCGTGGAAAAGAACTGCGAATACAAACACCTGTTCGAAAAAAAAGGGATATTATTAAGGCTATGGGCTAATTTTACCATCACATACAGCCAACATGAAACCATACGAGGTATTATTAAACGATAACAAGCACTGGGCCGCCAGGAAAATTGTAGAAGACCCTGGTTTCTTTGAGCGCTTACTGCATGTCCAATCCCCGGAGTTCTTATGGATCGGTTGCAGCGACAGCCGGGTGCCGCCGGACCAGATAACCCAAACAGAACCCGGCGAGATATTCATACATCGTAATGTGGCCAACCTGGTGGTCAATACAGATGTCAACCTGATGAGCGTGGTTGACTATGCGGTCAATCACCTGAAAATAAAACACGTGGTCGTCTGCGGACATTATGGTTGTGGTGGGATTAAAGCCGCTTTGTCGAATGAGGACTTTAACCAGGTGCTCAATATGTGGTTACGGAATATAAAAGATATCTATCGTATTCACCGGAAGGAACTGGATACAATAAAAGATGAGGAAGCCAGGGTGAACAGGATGGTCGAATTAAATGTAAAGGAACAGGTCTTCAACCTGGCAAAAACAGCGATCATCCAGAAAACATGGGCCAATGAGCAACGACCCGATCTTCACGGCTGGGTGTATGACCTTCATGATGGATTGATCAAACCGGTGGTAGAAATGAAAGCGGGTATCGATATTGATCCTTTATATGAGTTTAATGACCTGTAAGCAATGTAAGAATGTGAAGATGAATTAAGGAGCTTATACAGGCAGAGTATTTACAAATTTTCACATTCCCACACTTACACATTCACTAATTTGCACTCATGTCCATCGAAGTAAAAAATCTCCTCAAGGAATACGGCGAACAAAAAGCCGTGAACAATATTTCCTTTACGGTCAGCAAAGGAGAGATCGTGGGTTTTCTCGGACCCAATGGCGCGGGTAAATCCACCACGATGAAGATCATTACAGGGTATTTGCAGCAAACCAGCGGGGAAGCATTTGTATGCGGGATCAATGTAGCGGAAAACCCGATGGAGATAAAGAAAAAGATCGGTTACCTGCCGGAGCTGAATGCATTGTACTATGACATGTATGTAAAAGAGTACCTCGGGTTTATTGCCGAAGTGCATAAAATAGCCGACCCGGGATCCAAGATCAAAGCGGTGATCGAACTGACGGGGCTAAGCATCGAAAGCAAAAAAAAGATCGGCCAGCTTTCCAAAGGATATAAACAGCGTGTAGGATTAGCGGCGGCACTGATACACGATCCCGAAGTATTGATACTGGATGAACCTACTTCCGGTCTCGATCCTAACCAGATCATCGAGATCAGGGAAGTGATCAAAAAACAGGGACAAAACAAAACCGTTCTTTTCTCTTCACATATACTGCAGGAAGTGGAAGCGATCTGCGACCGGGTGATCATTATCAACCGGGGTGAACTGGTCGCCAATGACAAACTCAGCAATTTACAGAGAGGCAATAAAGAGGAGCACGTGGTGGTCGTGCAGTTCAAAGAACCCGTTGACAAAACAGTTTTGGAACGCCTGGAAGCAGTTTCAAAAGTGGAAGAGAACCAGCCCTCTCATTTTAAATTACATACGCATGATCCGGAATCGGTAAGAAAACAACTGCTCGGGATCGCTTTGCAGCAAAATCTGAATATCATTTCACTGCAAAGCGAGAGCCGGAGCCTGGAGAATATTTTTAAGACACTTACGAATTAGGCTAAGAGCCTAAAAAGAGAACGAGGAAGAGAATCATAATATCCCAAGCCAGGTCGTTAAGATATTTTCAAAATTAAAGGAGATAAAGAGCATCGGGTTCTGCTCTTTATCTCCTTTAACTCTTTCTAGCCTCTTAGCCTAAAATCCTTTCTTGTCCGTCGGGTTCGTGGTCTTTCCTTTTTCAAAATCTCCCCCGTATATCACCACGAGTTTCGATGGGTTGAAATGTTTGCGCAGCGCCTCATTTACCGCATCCAGCGTCAGCACACTGATCTTATCCTGGAATTTGGTGTACTCATCAAGGTCCCTCTCGGTTTGCATATAGAATTGGATGATGCCCGCGAGATTGTCATTACTGCCCAATGTTGTCCTGTTCTGTTCTTCCCAGCTCTTCTTGGCCTTTGCCAATTCATCTGCTGTAAATCCTCCTTTGATCGCTTTATCCACTTCATTCCGTAATGCTGAATCCAACCGGCCTTTATAGGTAGGGTTGAAGAAAGCATAAAGTCCCCAGGTTCCCACATTGTATTTATACTCCACGTTGATAAAGCTACCGGCTCCATAACTCATCCCTTCGTTCTCCCTCAAGCGTTGTGCAATACGGGATGATAAGAAAGCACCACCGCCCAGGAGGTCATTGGCCATAAGGATGGCCGGGTAGTCCGGGTTCTTACGGGAAATATTCATGTTCAAACCACCCAGCATCATCGCGTTGGTCTTATCAGGTGTATTGATCGTCTCGGTAACCGCTTTTGTTTCGAAATACTTCTTCTCGACATCTGTAAATTTCTCTTTGCTGTTCCATTTGCCGAAGGTATTCTGCAGGAATCCGGTTATCGTTGGCTTATCCAATTCGCCGACAAAAGTGGAGAGGGAATTATTGGCGCCATAGAAATCAGCATAGAATTTCTTTACATCATCCAGTTTTAATTTAGCCAGGTCGGCCAGGTCCTCATCCGCATCGGAAGTGTAGAGCGGGTGACCGGGAGGATAATTGCTGGTCATCTTACCCAGTTTTTGTCCCGCAAGGGTTTGCGGATCGCTTTTACCGGATTCGATCGTGGCTTTTGCATCCAGTATGGTCTTATCAAATTCGGTTGCATCAAATTTTGGATGCTTGAGCAGGTCTTCCAGCAGGGTCAATGCTGCAGGGAGGTTTTGTTTATCGGTGCTGATATTGATGTTCAGGGAATTGCCGCCACTGTTAAAAGAGATATTGGTCTTTATTTTATCCAGTTCATCGGCGATCTGCTTTTTGGAACGGGTAGCAGTACCTGTTTTCAGCATATCCGCCAGGATATAAGCGGCCGTGGATTGGTTCATCAGGGTTTTCTCATCTCCGAAACGCAGGCTCATCGTAGCGGTGATCTTGTCACCCTTGGTAGGTTTTTCCAAAAGTGCATACCTGCCGCCGTTAGCCAGGGTCCCGTATTCGGTATTCTTTTTTATATTCGGGATCGTATTTTCAAAATTGGCTTTTTGCGCAGCTACTTCTTTCCCTTTATAGCCATTCAGGAGCCTGGCGATATCCGGTGTCTCGCTCACTACGGTTCTCTCAGGAGTAGTTGCTTCCGGGGCGAATACGCCGGCTGTACGGTTAGAAGGTTTGTAATATCTTTTTGCAGCTGCTTTGATATCCGCAACGGTCAATTTTTCCAACCGGTCACGTGATAAAAATAACAACCGCCAGTCACCGGCACCGATATATTCGGTCAGGGCAACGGCAAGATCATTTGTCTGGCTGGTCAGGTTCTCAAAATTCTTCATGATCGTATTCTTGGCACGGGTCAGGTCTTCTTCCGTAAAATCCATGGACCCTACCGCATCTGCCGTGGTGAACAAAGCATGCTTTGCACTGTCGATACTTTTATCTTTGGGCACTTCACATTCAAAATAAGAATACCCGGGATCATACAAGGTCATGGCATAACCACCCACTTTTGACGCCAGTTTTGTTTCAACCAGTTTTTTATACAAAATACCGGAGGGATCATTGGTCAGGATCTCCACCAGCGTATAATTGGCCATATAATCTTTATCGGCAACCGGCGGTGTATGGTACCCCATGCCGATATACTGGATATCACCGGTCCGGCTGAGGGTTACATTTCTCTCTCCATCCTGGGCGGGTTCTACGGTATACGTGGCTTGCAGCACTCTCGTCGGTTTGGGGATCGGGCCAAAATATTGCTGCGCATAAGCCAGCGCTTTTTTATCATCGAATTTTCCGGCAATGATCAGCACGGCATTATCCGGCTGGTAATATTTTTTATAAAACACTTTCAGGTTCTCCGCCTTCACTCTTTCAATATCTTCTTTGCTCCCGATGGTGGATTTACCATAGTTATGCCAGAGGAACATGGATGAAAGTATCCGTTCGTTCAGGACACCGCTCGGGTAGTTCTCCCCGATCTCGAATTCATTGCGCACTACGCTGAACTCCTTTTTTAATTCTTCCGGTAATATTTTGGAATTGACCATCCGGTCGGCTTCCATATCGATGGCCCAGCGCAGGTTTTCATCCGAGGCTGATAATATTTCATAATAATTGGTCCGGTCATACCAGGTAGTGCCGTTCGCCTGTGCGCCTTTTTCAGCAATGGCCTTTTTAATATCTACAAATTTTTTGCATTGCTTGAAAAGCATATGTTCCAGCAGGTGCGCCATACCGCTTTCGCCATATCCTTCGTGACGGGATCCTACTTTGTACACGATATTCACCGCGATATTGGTTTGCGAGGCATCGGGTATCAGCAATACCCGCAGGCCATTGCTCATTTCATACTCTTTGATCCCTTCTACGGTGGTAATTAATTTGGGAGTGGCTTGTGCCTGTACGTTCGTGGTCTGAAATAATAACAGCGACAGGGTAGCAATAAGAATAAGACGCATAATAATTGATTTGTTTTAAAGATACGTGGGTTTCTGAAAACGGGGTACCGAGGCTTCGGCAGCGGACAAAAAAAGCAGACAGGCGGTTGAAAGTTACAATAGGCAATGGGCAATGGGCAATAGACATCAGGGTCATTTTGTGCGGAATCTTTGAAGAAAGGAGAAATCCCTGAAATTTACGGGGTCTAATTGCCAGTTGCCAATTGGCTTCTGCCCGTTGGAAAACGCTACCGGACGATCGTGACAGTACCTTTTTCGGTGACCAGTTTATTATTCCCATTATAAAATTCGAGTATCCATACATACACCCCGGGAGTCTGGTCTTGTCCCCTGAATTTACCATTCCATCCTTCACCATAGGTGACAGACCGGAAGACCTGGTTACCCCAGCGGTTGAAAACAGTGAAGCTCTTAAGACCTTTCATCCCTACCAAATAAGGCTGAAGAAGATCATTCAAACCATCTCCGTTGGGTGTGAAGGCAGTAGGCAGGTAAAAACCGGGTTTCTTTAATATCTGCATCAGCACTGTATCGGTCGTTATGCAGGTATACTTATTCGTTATATCTATCAGGTAGCGAACATCGTTACCGGTAGCAAAAAATTCGGTGTACTGTGTATGGTAACTGCTGAGTTGTTGTTGTGGTTGCCAGAGATAGGTTTCGCCGATACCGGGTCTTGCATGCAGGTAGGCCGAACTGCCTTCCGGAACTGTGACGGTACGATAGGTAGCACCCGGAGCGGCTGTATTTACCTGTATAGTTTTAGTAACACTTTGTGGTACTGTTTCGCAACCGAGGCTTGTCAGCTCCAGTGTAACATCCACTGATCCGGCTGTTGCAAAGATGACCGGTGGCGGGTCTTTTGCCACAGAGCCGGGCCCGTCATTATTAAAATCCCAGGAATAGTTTACCGATGCTGACCCGGCCTCATTGCTCAGGTTCTTAAATTGTACAGGCCGGTCAATGCAAACAGGATCCCAGGAAAAATCAGGGATTGCATTGGGCAATACATAAATAGATGTTGACACACTGTCCTTACACCCTACCGTGGTGGTCGACACCAGCTCGATCGTATAATCGCCGGGACCCGGAAAAACTTTAGTGGCATCTTTTGTCTGGATAGTGGTTCCGTCGCTGAACTTCCAGTTGTGGGTCATGGGCGAACCATCCGGTACCGTACTCAGGTTACTAAAAACAATAGAGCCGCCGTCGACGCAAAGTGAGTCATTGACAGGACTAAACAAAGCCACTGGCAAGGGATTCACGGTTACATTGATACGTGCGGTGGTATCCGTACATACCCCCTGTGTTACTGAGGCCCAATAACTGCCGGAAACCGATGGCTGGTAAGTGGGGCCTGTGGCGCCGGCAATCAGCGTGGTATTATCATACCATTGAATAGGCGAAGAAATATTGTTGACCGATAAAGTAGCCAGCAGTGGTCCATAGTCGCAGAACGATGCTGTACCCGCAAGGCGGATAGCAGTATCAACAACAGTGTTGGATACAAGAACATCATCATAGGAAAAACAACCCGTCAATATATCAGTTGTTTTAACGGTGAATACGGTTGGTGCGGAAGGAAGGATCGCGGCAAATGGATTGGACACAAATGGGTTGCTTACCTGTGATGCTGGTGACCATTCATATGAATGTATCGGGTTATCAGGCCCCCCAATCTGTACGGAGCCAAATTTACATGTATTGGCATCGACCCCTGCAACAGAAACCGGCTTCGGCGCTACATTGATGGTGGCAAATAATGTATCCCTGCATCCGAATCCCGGGTAAGGGTCAACGATTACCGGAAGTACAGAACCAACAGCAGGCGCCGGGTCCAGGGTTACTATTTGTGTTGTGGAAAGCGTTGTGGTATAACTTGCATCTGCAAACCATTGGTAAGACTGGTAACCGAAAGGAGCTGTCAATGTGATCGCATTATCTCCCTGGCAGATGGTCGCTCCCTGGATAGGACTGTTGCAACTGGTATTTACATCTACATATGCATATGCGAAGTGGCCCTGCTGGGTACATTCGGTCGCGATGAATTCAATTTCGATCGTTCTTCCGGCAAGACCTGAAAGGTCGAGTGTGATCGGGGTCCAGTCCTTGTACAGAACTGAGGGATTTCTGGGTGATGGCAAAAATCCGCCTGATCCAACTCCGGCAATAAAATCAAATGACACGCAGGGAAAATTGGTGCCTGTACTAAGATCCTTGATACTGGCCCTGAAACGTGGTTGCTGTTCCGAAGGATGGGTAGGGTTTTCCAGTACAACAGCATAATAAAAAAAGATAGAATAAGTAGTTGCAGTTGGCGGGATCGTAAATGTATAGGAAATGCCGCTGGCCTCTCTCCCGATACCTCCGGAAAGACTGGCTGTTTCATTTCCCAATTTTACACTGAAGCCGCTGCCGTTAGGACAGACCCTGGGAAAGTTTCCATAGATATCATCACCGGCACCCGCCAGCGAGATCATGGTATGCCTGTCAAAAACCGGTGGACCCACTGAATTCCATATTATCGTATTCAAACCGGTACCGCCATCGACAGCAACAGAGCCTGCCCTGCATATCCAGTTAGAGAAATCGCCTGATTCAAAATCAAGATTGGGCGGGCAAAGACCGGCCTGTGCTTTTGCAGAGCCTGTCAAAGCCAGAAATACAATAACGGTAAAAAAAGGTTTGAAAATGCGGTGTTGCATTTATTCCAGTTGCTTACAAACTTATTCAAAAAAAATGGTCTGTCCGCCAGATATTTCAGGAACGGAAACTGCCTGTTTTTCATCCTTTTATTCCTTTTTTGAGTGGTTGAATTACTCAAAACATCCTTTCTTTGCAGCACGAAAGCCTGCCATGGTCATTCTATC
>DASYLC010000311.1:0-5233 GCA_036009775.1 Chitinophagaceae bacterium | reverse complement strand
TAAAGCTGATACGGCTGGATGAAGGCGATGAGATCGCAGCAATCACGCAACTGGATGACCAGGGTCAGCAGGAGAACGGAGATAACGGGGCTTTACCGGGCGAGGCAACTGAAACGGGTGAAAACCCATCTACTGCTGAGACCACTGAATAAACAGTAATTTCTAACTCAACCTAAACAGATCATGAAAAGAATTCTCTTTTTATTAACGATGAGCCTGCCGGCTTTTCTTGTGAACGCTCAGAAATACGATGAGATAAAGACTAAGCTCACTCTTAGTAAATACACCGATGCTAAGGCAGACGTGGATAAGGCAATGACCAACGCGAAATTTACAAGCAAGCCGGAGGCCTATCTGTTGAAAGCATCGATCTATGCTGCCATTTCCATGGATGAGGATAAAAAAGGTAAGGCGACAGGTGACCAGTTAGCAACAGAAGCCGACGTGGCCTTTAAGAAATACAAGGAGATGGAACCGGGAATGGAACTAATGGAAGACCTGATCTACAAGAACGGACCTACCAATATCTATTACAATTATTATACTTCCGGGTATGCTGATTACGATACTGCTAATAAACTTGAAAAGAAAAAGAAATTAGCCAAAGGGGAAGAACTGGCTGCGGTCACCGAGCTTACCAATAAAAAATGGCTGACATCCTATGAGAAGTTTAAAAAAGCTTCTGAATATGCCGACCTCCTGATCAGCAAGAAGATCTTTGAAATCCCCCTCGATACCAATGTACTGATCCTTGCCGGTGTTACGGCGGAGAACAGTAATAATAAGGACCAGGCCGTTAAGTATTACGGGCGGCTTGCTGATAGCAAGATCTCCGGGGAAGGATTTGAAAGTATTTACCGGTACCTCGTCAGCTATTATTTTGGCAAAAAGGATATGACGAATTTCGATAAATATAAAGCGCTGGGCAAACAATTGTATCCTAAAAGCGACTATTTCAATTTCGACAAAGTGGATTTCGCCGTAGGCCTGCAGGAGAAACTGGATGATAAGATAAAAGCGGTAGAAGAGGTACTGGTGACAGATCCTGCTAATTTCAAAGCCAATGAAGTACTTGGCGAGATCATTTTTGATGCGCTGAATCCAAAAGAAGAGGGAGCACTGCCTGCCAATGCAGCTGACCTTGAAAAGAAAATGATCGGGGGCTTTAACAAAGCTGCCGCGGCCAAAGCAGGTTATGAGATTCCTTATCTGTACCTGGGGGACCATTTTATCAATAAGGCAGTAAAAGTGAATAAGGAAAGGGAAGACCATGCAGCTGAGATGAAAGCCAGGACCAAACCCGGTACGATGGCATCCAAGGAAGATATTGCCAAAAGAGATGCGCTGGATAAAAAATACAGCACGGAACTGGAACAGGCGCAGGAACCTTATGAAAAAGCGGTCGCCATATTCCAGACCAAAGGCACCCTGGAAATGAGAGACAAACAGCAATACAAAAAAGCAGTAAGCTACCTGGCTGATATATCTGCCAACAAAAAGGTTCAGGCAAAAGGCAAACCGGCTGACCAGGCAAAGTATGCGGCAGAAGAGAAAAAGTGGAATGACCTGTGGGAGACGATTAAATAAAGACCAGAAACGGGCATTTAAAGAATAACGAATTAAAGAGGCTTTGGCCTCTTTTTTTGTGTCATTTGTGACGTAAGGCAGACCTGAGTTTTTGGATATCGGAGTAAAAGCAAGCTATCGCTTTTCATAATAAACGGAGTATCGTCAGGTCATCATTTAACATAATATAAATTATAAGATAAATAAAAGAGAACAGTAATACGTTCTGTAATATAAATCAGTAGTCCTATGTAATACACATTACTGCAAGTGTCAAATGACGTTTGTATGAAACAATGTATGCTGGGAAAGGAATTTATTGCTACGACCTCATATATGCTGTAGTTTGCAGCAGAGAAACAATATAAATATTGTAATCATGAAACAACTGATCGTTTTACTTACAGTTATCATTCTTGCTTCCTGCAGAGGCGGCGAGAATAAAGCCGGTCAATCCGGGGAAGAATTAGCGCCAACACCAAAGACAGATACGATCGCAACACCCAAACAACCCGATAAAACTCCGGCGCAATCCGGCCAGAGCCGTGGCGCTGAAACAACCGAACCCAGCGAGATCCTGGCCAGCATCGATAAACACCTGGTGTCCACAGCCCAGTTCAAGGCCGTACCGGGCGGCGGCATCACGGATTGTCTTGTTACCGTGACCAATACCCTTCCCGATGTCAGTTTTCAAAAAGCGCTGGTGGAAGTAACGATAAAGAAAGCTGACGGAGCCCTGGTCAAAACAGATTATTATACTGTCGTGAATATCGACCCGGGAATGTCAAAGACCATCAAGGTTCCCAATAACAACCAGGGATCCTCCGTAACGACAGCCGTTGTAAAAGTAAAAAGTACGGAGCTGACCAACGGTGAATTTGTACTTGCCGGCACTCCCCGTTAATGAACCTGCGGGAAACAATACTCAAAGAACATTCCAGGGCCAACTGTACACGAATCGTCAACTGGATTGGTACGGATCAGCGACGCTTTGACGAACTCGTTCATTTGTTCCTTAATGACGAATATCGAGTGATCCAGCGGGCAGGCTGGCCCCTGGGCGAGGTCGCCGTCAACTATCCGTCGATGATTCTGAAACATCTTGGCAAATTATTGAAACACGTGAAGAAACCCGGCCTGCACGAAGCCGTCAAACGCAATACGGTCCGGCTTTTACAGGAATTAACTATTCCTGAAAGATACCATGGTGACGTGATGAACCTTTGTTTTGATTACCTGGTCTCTCCCACGGAAAAACCGGCTGTCAAGGCTTTTTCGCTGACCGTTCTTGAAAATCTTTCTCATCAATACCCGGAAATCAAACAGGAATTAAAAACAATTATTGAGGATCGCTGGGACCTGGAGACGGCGGCGTTCCGGTCAAGGGGTAAAAAGATCCTGAAAAGTTAACTCGTTGAGAATTGTCTTTCTGGGCTTAACGAACTGGCTTTCAATGCTTCCGGTCAGACTTTGCTTTCTCCTGTAAACGTTTTACATGTAAACAAAAAAATATTTACACCTGTTTTGTTTACATGAAATGACGCAGAGCACGCTAGCTTAAACGCCCCGGGTACTTGCCTCTTTATTAAACTCCTTAAATATCAACCGCAGGTTCTGGTCGTATGTTATATAATTGTATAACCAGTTGCTGAAAACAAAGAACCTGTTCTTTACACCCAGGATCAGCATCAGGTGCAATCCCATCCAGATCATCCAGGCCATAAAGCCCTTGAAATGCAATTTCGGTTTAGGAATATCAACGACGGCCAGGTTTCGTCCTACTGTTGCCATCGAACCCTTGTCCGTATACTCGAATTCATACTGTTTACCGGGATTCGATTTCCGCTCGATCAGTTTAAAATTCCCCGCCAGCAATTCTGCCTGTTGCATGGCCACCGGGGCGACCTGCGGATGACCATTGGGGTACTTCGGCGTTTCCATATAAGCCAGATCACCGATGGCATATATGTTTTTGATATCACCCACCCGGCAATACCGGTCCGTTTTGATCCTGTTTCCACTGACTATTAAACTCTTATCGATACCTTCCGGGATATTTCCTTTAATACCGGCAGCCCAGATCACTGTCCTGGTGCTGATGGTTTCATTATTGTTCAGCGATACATTCTCCCCATCATAATCCTTCACCAGTGAGTTGGTCATTACTTTCACCCCCAATCTTTCCAGGTATTGCTGCGAATGTTTGGATGATTTTTCACTCATCGCCGCCAGTGTCTTTCCGGCTCCTTCCAGCAAATAGATGTTCATCTTCGAAAAGTCGAGTTCGGGGTAATCCTTGGGTAATACATATTTCTTCATTTCCGATAATGCTCCTGCCACCTCCACTCCTGTCGGTCCGCCCCCGACCACAACGATATTCATCAATTGCTGTAATTCAACCGGGTCTTTAACGGTCAGTGCTTTCTCAAAATTCTGTAAGAGGCGATACCGCAACTGCAACGCTTCCACGGTTGATTTCATCGGGAATGCATTCCCTTCGATCTGTGTATTGCCGAAGAAATTGGTATCGGCACCGGTGGCCAGTACCAGGACATCATAACTTATTTCTTCCGTATCGGAAATGATCTTGTTTTCACCCGGAACCACCTGTTTCAGTTCAGCCAGCCGTATCCGTACATTCTTGCTTTTCTGGAACACTTTCCGTAACGGGAACGAGATATTGCTCGCATCCAGGCCGGCTGTGGCTACCTGGTAAAATAAAGGCTGGAACTGGTGGTAATTAAAGCGATCTATCAATACAACTTCAAAACCGGGCTTATTATTGAGTTTGCGGGCCAGTTTAAGACCACCGAACCCGGCCCCGACGATCACGACTTTCATACATTCGATTTATAGTACAAATTTACATAATTTTCAATATTTATTGAAAATTAAAAAACTGTGCCCTGAATGACCGCAGCATGCTCAATACAACATCCTCACTTTGATCGTCGCTTTCACTTCCTTCAACAGCCCCAATGCCTGAGCCGATAATTGCTTATCCACGTCCAGCACCACATAACCGATCTCGTCATTGGTCTTCAGGTACTGCCCCAGTATATTGATCTTGTATTTCGAAAGCTGTGTATTTATTTCAGAAAGCACACCCGGTACATTCTTGTGAATATGCAAAATGCGGTGAGATCCTTCCTGCGGTGGTAATGCCAGTGCGGGTACCGTATGCGACCCGAAAGTAATTCCCTTCTCGAGGTAATTGAAAAGTTTGGCACTAACATCTTCCCCGATATTTTGTTGCGCCTCTTCCGTACTGCCACCGATATGCGGTGTCAAAATAACATTCGGACAATCCTGCAACGGGGTTTTAAAACGATCCCCGTTTTTCTCCGGTTCCCAGGGATATACATCCACTGCGGCTCCGCCAATATGTCCATCGAGGATAGCCTTGCGCAATGCCTCCAGGTCCACCACTTCTCCCCTTGCATAATTAATAAGGATGGCCCCTTTTTTAAAGGACTTCAGGTTGGTCTTGCTGATCAGGTTCTTTGTCTGTGAATTTTCGGGTACATGGAGCGTAACAATGTCGGATCGCTGTAATAATTCTTTCAGCGACTTCGCATCTTCCGCATTTCCCAATGGTAATTTGGTCTCTACATCATAGAAAATAATTTTCATTCCCAACGATTCGGCCAATACACTTACCTGGCTG
>DASYLC010000310.1:0-22298 GCA_036009775.1 Chitinophagaceae bacterium | reverse complement strand
CAGACTTTCAGCCACAATGACAAAAGGAGTAACGATATAGATATCAGGAATGACGTTTGCAATTTTCAAGCGACGTAGCAAAGCGAGAACTTCTTCCCCTTCTTTAGGGCACCATTTTTCCTGACCTTTGCCTTGCACATCAATCCAACGTGAATCACCAAGACAATTTTTTATTTGAGAATCAGTCGGCTTTTTGGCCTGAACCATTAGACGTTCATAGGCAACAGCGTTAGAAATACTAAACATAGGTTCTGAACAACGACGATGCACAAGTAAAGGAACGCCAACCAACCGGCTTCCATATTTACCATCAAATTCTCCAAAGTAATGTGTGGCGTTATCGGATAGAGTTTGAGCCGAAGCTTCAGGAGCGTTAAAAAGTCTTGGCTCAACGCCAAATCGCTTGAGAATATTTTGCGTTAAAGAATCAGGCAGAACAACAACAGGTTCAATCTGCAAAGGATCTCCCACGACAATCGCCCGTTTGGTTCGCATCAATGCTCCTACCGCAGCTTGTGGCAAGGCCTGTCCTGCTTCATCGATGAGCAGCCAACCAATGCTTTTCTGGGGAATATTTCCTAGCATTCGTTCCACAGAAGCGAAGGTTGTCGAAACGCTGGGAACGACGAGAAAAAGAGAAGACCATAAATCCGCAAGAAGATTATTTTTTTCAATCTCCTCAAAAGTCCGTCCCGAAAATACTGTCATCAATAAGCCAAGATTGTGTTTAAGCTCTTTTGCTGAAGCATCTATAAATGCTTTATGAAGATGAATGGCGGCAATAAAAACATCATCACGAAGCCGCTGCGTACTATTATCACACCAAGGAGATATTTTATGACGGTCTTGATGGGATTTCAAGAAGAAGTCCTCATTAATAAAGTGATCTGCCAAGATTTGTTTGGCATCATCTACTTGTTTTTTTGCATTCCTATAATTGATAGATGCTGTTTTAACCGAGCCTTCTGCCGTGTTAAGAGCGGCTTCGCTATTAGCCAATATGCTTTTAGCTTTTTCGACTAACAACGACTTATCACGATGATCTTTTTCTGTTTCCTTGTGGGCTGTTGAATATTCTTTTTGTTTCTGTTTCCAAAAAATCGCCTTTGATGTTCCAAAAAGTCGAGCAAAAAAACCGGGGCGAAGTTTTAAGTGCTCAGACAGGGTTTTGTGCGCAGCTGCCAATGTTTCTTCGGTTATGCCAAGATTCTTATTCGCATTTTCAAAATTGTTTTTTGCAATATCATTATTTGTTTGTGTATGTTGTAAATAATTTTTTGCATCGCTTTCTTTTTTTGCCAGTTGAGATAAACTCAAAACGACTTGCCTTGTCTGTTCAAGTTTGGAAAGTTCTTCCTTTGCTGTTTCCAATGCACGTTTAAAATTATCCTTTGCAGCTTTCCATCGCAGCAAAGCTTCTTCACGGCTGCCAGGCGCATTTTCTTCCGTGATTATCCGAGGCTTTCTATTGCCGATGACCTGGTTTGTTTTTTCGTCTACAACATCGATAAACTGAGGCGTACCCGCCGCTTCGGCGAGATAAGTGGCAAATCCGATTTCCTTGTCCCACCAGAAACTTTGCTTGAACTGATTCCGATTCGCGGCATTGCCCAACACAGCAGCCACAAGGCCCCATGTTTGCCGGTCAAGTAGTGCATCGGATAAGGAGGAGAAATAGCGAAGCTCTTCCGCATCGCGGGCTATTGCTTTTAAAGCCGGTAATTCGGCACTGACATTTTCGACGGCTTTATTATTGGAGGAAGCAATCAGCATCTCAAATCCCTTAAGAGCGCTATTCACTTCATAAAGGCGCAGAGTGGCTTGACCCACTGATATTCGTTTGCCTGAATCGTTGAAGGCTGCGGCTGGATCATCAAACGCCAGCATCGCTTCCGCTCGCTTTGTAATTAATCCTGCAACGATGTCACGCAGCAAGGTTGACTTGCCCGTTCCCGGCGGGCCGTTAACGGCCAAAATACCTTCTAGTTTTAGATCATTCAAACTCAGATTAACCGCTGCTTGCTGCAGCAGAACAAGAGGATGGCGACCTGGACTTGGCCAACGTCCAAAGGGAATCAGTGAAGGAGAAACTGAAAATTCAAGAGCTTGCCCATCATGCAGCAAATCTTTTCTAAAGTCTGGTTGTTTAACACCAAGGTAGCGTTGCAAATTATTGGTAGCGACATTTTTTTCGAAAAGACCTGCGGCTTTTATAAGATCACCGATAAAGAAACTGTTGAGCAATAAAGGGGCCGGCGCTTCAGAATTTTTAAAGTATTCATAGGTGCGAATGGCAAATCGATTTTTAGTGACGAGTTCTTCGGGCAATCCAAGAGTATTGATCAGGTGCTCTCTGGCAAAATCAAGGATGGCCCTGGTGACGGGAAATATATTGCCTTCTTCATCTGTTTGCCGAATAATCGTATCCAGTTCAGTGGTTATTTTATTTTCAACTTTTGACCAATTGCCAAGGATCTGAAGATCTCCTTTGAGGGCTTGCGGAACACCCCACCCAAAGCTTGAAATGGCTGCGGCAGGAGCTTCCACAGGCCGGCCTTTCTTATCCAGCACAATAACGGCAAGTATGGCTTCTCCTTTGACAACGGGTCGTTCTTCACGCTTATCGGAATAGATATCCAGCAGCGCAGATATTGACTTTTCAAAATCAATCGTGCCAAGGACGACCTGATAGTATAATCGGTAGTTAGGTTTTGATGACTCGCCTTCACCTTCCCAAGGAAGTGATTTGTTATCTAATGATGCAATGGAACCAAACGTGCCCGCAAGTTCCTGTTGTCTTCGAAAAGTTTGCGGAGACAAGACTTCCAGTGCGATCCAGGATGAAAGAATATCGGGTGCTTTGTTTGTGATCGGTATATTTGAGGCTGTTTTATTATTCTGCTTTTTGTAATCTTCCACCGTCACCTTAGGAATAGAGCCGCTTGAAGAAGACGAAGGGTTGGATTGATGAGTTTGTTTATTATTGCCGGACGCTTCCAATAATTTGTAAACCTGAGCGCTTAAGTTTTTCGCCCGTGCCGTTGATCGAAATGAAAGCTCTTCAGCTAAAAGTTTCAAAAACTCTATATCTGTTTTACGCTCTTCAAAGTGAGATTCAAGCGTTGCTATTGATTCATAGAAAAAAGGCCTGCTCATAAGGGAGTCATCGCTTCGTTAATATAGGAACATTCTATAGAATGGCAAGCAATACACGTGAAAATTGCATATTAGGAAGGCTAAACTCTAAGAATATTAGTCCCTATTATTTGCCAATTCTTGACCGTATCGTCCTTCATGTTAAAGAGACTGCCTCAAAAAATGGCAAATGCGCTCACCTGAAAAGCAATGGACATGCTGTCAAGGCGAATTACCTCTTTTGAATATCCAACCAGGAGCAAAATTGGATATTGCCGGAATGGATAAACTCAAACTTCTTATTTTGCATACGACGAAAATCCAAAAAGCCACAACGATAAGCAGCACGGCCATTTGCAGCAGGGATTTTTAAATTGGGGTACTCGGTCTCTTAGGAGATCAATTAACGGTTTTTGCCGATTGCGTTCATTTTCTTTATTCATACTTTCTATTTTTAAGAATACTACTCAACATTTCGGCTTTTGTTTCACACCTAAAGCGGTTTTCATTCCTTATAAAAGCCTTAGAATCCAAACAAACTAGTTTGCACGTCAAACTCGGGAAACGATAGGGTGTGCCTATCCTTCCTTTCTTAGCTAAATTCCCGACTGAGCCGATCATGGTATTAAGCTAAGCAGGGTGGCTCAGGAGAAAAGGACAAGAAACAATCGACTGATTTCAGCGCTTAAATTGAAAAATCCTTTTCGCTATATCAAAGTTGATTAAAGGACTTTACCTATGGAAGGACAGGAAGGGAGCTAATGCTTTTTTCTGTTTGTTGAGAGCCGTCTTGATTATCAACCGGACAAGAAAGAGAGGACGATAAAGACCATTGATGACGACGGCCGCCATGAGAAAGAGTAAATTGTTATGAGCCAATTAATTTCCTTAATCGGCTCATGGCGTATAATTGGCAACAACCGGACTGGCCGGATTTTACCTACAATCCGGCTGCTATTGAAGAGGCTATCTTTTCAATAGCAGAAGAGACAGGCCATATCAGCGGCATTCTGAAAGGCCTGCCGGAAAGCGTTAAAACAGAAACCTTGATAACCACCATGGTTGCCGAGGCGATCAAGACCTCGGCTATAGAAGGCGAATACCTCAGCCGCCCCGACGTCAATGTCCTCCATCAAGAATAACCCGGGTCTTAATGAAAAGCACGAAGCCGTAAAAGACAAAAGAGCCCAAGGCGCGGGTCAACCAATGGTTACTGTGAGAAACAGCTATGCGGATCCATTAAGCGAGGAAATGCTCTTCGAATGGCACACCATTTTATTTGGGGATTCAAAGTATTGAAAAGATCGGGGCGGTGTTAGAAAAAGCCGGCGCCTCGCTGGAGGGCATGGTAACCCGGCTCATTTTTTATGATTGTCCTTTCTCTTACTACTTTATTTATATAGCTCACACCTGCATTAGACCGATCACTTCCAATATTGTGTACCTCGTGTTTGGCAAACCCTGCTCCTTGATCCACTCCTCAGCTAATACTCGCTGAGGAAATGATTCTCCAGTTACTACAAAGGTTACCCCAGCATCTTCATTCAACTTGACTTCATTCACCCAATACATAGTCATTCCATCCCACTCTGGCTCGTTATCTAAAGCAACTATTATCTCCTGTATGTATTCGCGGTGTTCTTGACCGATCTGAGCATCCATTTCTTGCAACTTCGTTTCGATTGCCCACAGTGGCGGCATATTTTCGCTAATCTTATCCCCTGGAATATTTCGTATGTGTCTGACGCCTATGACCAAATCTTTAATCATTTGGTTAATTGACCCAGGATTCTGTTCATGGCGTTCATACCAAAAAAAGTCTTTATTGTCATCCATACGGCAATGTTTAGTTGTGCATATTTATCTTATTTGAAATTAAGGAAAACCCGGCTTTTAACCGGTTTGCTTATTTCTCCTTCAGGAGCGACTAAATTTTAGTTTTTTACCCCTCTCTTTATTACTTAAATTACTCTCCCATTTTTAAGCAAATCACTTATGCTCACAGCCCTTCCCTATCACCAGAAAGTAAAAGATCATTTCAAAGCCCAGGCCAAGACCTGGGAATATTTTGCTGTTAATAAGAATAAGGAAGATCAGCTGCAGCAATTCAAAACCGAATTGCTCAAGAATACCTATAAGTTCGACCCGGCGGCCGATGCTTTTATCTATGATAAGATAAATATTGCAAAAGAAAAGCTGGACTTGCAAAACCTGCCGGTAATTGTTTACCAGGCACAATACACCGATGAACTGAATGCGAGTATCGTCTACATCAACAACGAAGCCCATATCGTTTTCAGTGGCTCCGTCACCAAGATACTGGACGACGAAGAGTTGTTAGCTGTTCTCGCACACGAACTGACCCATATCAAACTCTATTCAATGCTCGAAGGCGACCTGGAAGTGGCCGACAGGATCATCACGTCTATCGCCAACAATTATAACAGCGAAGCATCTTACTATGAAACCGCACGCCTGTTCCGGCTGTATACAGAAATATTCTGCGATCGCGGGGCTTACTCTGTAATTGAAAAGACCGGTCCTGTCATTACTTCGCTGGTTAAAACATCTACCGGCCTTGACAAAGTAAATGCGGACAGTTACCTGAAACAGGCCGATGAGATCTTCGCCAATGAAACCGGGTTGAAGACAGCTGGCATTTCACATCCTGAAAATTTTATCCGTGCAAAAGCCATACAGCTCTGGCATGAAAAAAAAGAGCTCGCCGATGAAGAGATCATCAAAATGATCGAAGGCCCGGTCGACCTGGATCAGCTCGATATATTCAAACAAAAAGACCTGGCACAACTCACCCGGCAGTTCTTACAACTTTTTCTGAAACCCCGCTGGTTTCAGAGCACGATGATACTGAGCCAGGCAAAACAATACTTTACTGATTTTGTATTGGATGAAAAAGCCCTGCTTACAGAAATGTTCACCGAAAAGATAAAAACCGGCCACCAAAGTATAAAGGATTACCTGGGATATGTATTACTTGATTTTGCATTGGTAGACGCCAGTTTAGAAGAGATCCCATCGGGCTGGGCATTCCAGTTCGCGGAGGACCTGGGTTTGAAAGAGGCCTATGATGCGATCATCAAAAAGGAAATGAAATTCAGCGACAAACGACTGACCCAACATAAACAAAAGACACTGGCCGCTTATTACGAAGTAAAAGAAAATGAAAAGGAGCAGATCTATGAGTGAGACCAGAATATATTTCCACCAGTTCCTGGAAACAGCATTTGACAATGGCAACTATGCTACCGATGATGTGATCGCATTTGTCCTCCCGCTCTTTGAAGAGGTGGTGAGTTTCCACGAGATCAGCAAAGTGGCCCCCTTTAATAACGAACAGGCACTGTTTATTACAGACAACCGCATTGATATCGACGAAGCGCTTGTACTGAATCCTTCTTCAGCAGCCGAAAGGCTGAATACGCTGATCGTTCAATCCACCCAGTTTGATATTATCGGGAAAAAAAAGATCGAAACCGATGTGGATGATGGAAGTTACAAGGTGGATAATATGCAGGTTCATTTTAACACCAATGAACCACTGCATCATCCGGCATTTATAAAGGGCTATAATTCCTTTGAAACCCTTGTGGGGCATCACGACGAAAAGACCGATATTTTTTGCCTGGGGCTCGTGCTCGGGAGCATGGCGCTTGGTCTTGACCTGTACGATGAAGACGATGTAAAATTGTTTGCCGAATACCGGGCCAATCCTGTTCAGTATAATCAGCGTATTCATCCCACCATCAGCACCCTCATTACAGAAATGACGGAACTGGATCATCACAAACGTGCCGGCGACCTCTACGGGATCATCAACCGCTTACAGCATTACCGGGATTATGATACCGAAAAACAAACCGACCTCAGCAATATCGCAGGCTGGGTAAACAAAGAACTGAAAGAAAGAAGCCAGTTCATCCTTCATAAACTCCGCAACCGCTTATTCGATACCAGCCGGCGCAACCGTCTCCTGTATTATAAACCCAATATGCGGTTCGTAAACCTTACGGTCAGCAGCGTGCCCATGGTCCTGCATTACCAGAGCATCCGCCCCGATCTTCTTTTTACATGGAATACCGATATTGCTGAGAAAGTGCAGGGGATGAAAGAAATCATATTGAATAAGTACCTCCGTTTCGAGGATCATGCTTATTTGCCGTCCTCACTGGATAAAATAAGACTGGAAAGCCAGCGGGATGTACAGGAATTTGGTTTCAGCCAGTTGAAACTCGTCATTGCTTTTCTAAACTGGCATAACCTGAAAGAAGATGTCAGTGAACGGATCCAAAGCCCATTATTACTGATACCTGTCGAGTTAAAAAAAACAAAGCGGCTTAAAGAAGATCATTATTCCATAAAAGTACTTGACAATGCCGTGGAAGTAAACCCGGTCCTGGCGAACCAGCTAAGAGATTTGTACGGGATCAAATTACCGGACTTTGTCGATCTCGATGACATGAGTCTTGAACAGTTTTACCTGCTGCTTAAAGCACAGATCGATTCTGCGAACCAGGGAATCCAGCTACATTATGCAGATAAACCCAAGATCAAGCTGGTCCATAGTGTTGCCAAACAAACAGTGAACAACTATAAAAGACGCTTACGGAGAGGCGGTAGTCAGCTGGAGAGCTACAAAAATATTTCCTACAGCTACCAGGCAGAGCATTACAAACCATTGGGTCTTGAAATATTTAAACAGCGAATTGAGCCAAAGGCTACTTTTTTAGAATACCTGATAAATGACGATATAAAATTATCTTCCCAGCAGCTTACCGGAAGCAACGTGAAGGAAAGGGAAATGTATGAAATGGCAGAAAGTGAGAACAATCCCTATAGCTGGGATTTTGATGTCTGCAATATCGTACTCGGCAATTTCAATTATAAAAAGATGAGCCTGGTAAGGGATTATAATCATGTCATTGATCATAATACACAGCATCCTGTTTTTGAAGAACTCTTCAGCAACAAGCCCAAACAATTAAAAGAAGAATTGTTTGACCTCAACAAGCCCGACGACTGGCATCATGTGATCACCGCCGATCCTACCCAAACCCAGGCTATCCTGAAAAGCAGGACAGGAGAGAGTTATATCATACAGGGACCTCCCGGAACGGGGAAAAGCCAGACCATCACCAACCTTATCGCCGATTTTGTGGCGAGGGGAAAAAGCATCCTCTTCGTTTGTGAAAAAAGAGCGGCGCTGGATGTGGTGTATTACCGGCTAAAACAAAACGGGCTGGATGAACTCTGTTGTTATATCCACGACAGCCAGGGCGATAAACGGGAATTTATAAAGAACCTGAAACATACGTACGAGGAATTTAGCAAGAATAAACTGGACAGTAAGGCGATCGGTGCAAAACGCCTGCTGGTTCAGCAACAAATGAATGAACAATTGCAACTGTTGCATCAATTCCATTTCACGCAACTGTCCGAACCCGAAACAGCCGGAATGCCCATTCGTAAACTGATTGATCGCCTTATCGACCTGAAAAAAAATCTCCTGAACCTGCAGCCGAAACAACAGGAACTATTGCCATCTTATAATAACTGGCTGGAGTTTGGAGAGACGATCCGTCAACTAGGAAAGGCCCTGGAAGAAACGGGTGCAGACACTGCATTTGCCGAACACCCGCTGAGCAAACTCAACGATGGGATAGTGCTGGCAGAAAACCCTCTGAACCTGGTGGATAGCCTGGTCCTTCATTCGCAGAATCTGCTGAAGGAAATAAACCAGGCATTTCGGGAAAGTAATATCGCACCGGAACATGCCGAATGGCTTGAACAGGTAAAGAACCTGGTGCAGGATGCCGTTTTGTTACAACCACTGGCTGAACATGATAACCTGCAACTGGTGGATACGTCAAACAAAGAGGCAAAAGAATTCGATATAAAAATAAAGCAGCATAACACGCTCGGAAAACAGTACAGGCAGCAACAGGAACAGAATATCAACTGGAAACAAAAACTGACTGAACAGGATGCTGCTGCTGCACTGGAGATCGCTTCGAAAAACGAAAGATCCTTTTTTAGTTTTTTGAACGGCAGCTGGCGAAGGCTAAAAAAGCAGTTGAAAGAAAGTTATGACTTTTCAAAACACCAGGTGAGGCCGGCCTATAGCCTGATCTTACAACAGTTGCAGCAGGAGTATGCTGCCGGCAATGCTCTTGCTGCCAACAAGAACGAATTGCAACAACAATATGAGGTAGACAATATCGATATCGCCTGCATGGCCATTGACACCCTCCGGAATAAACGGGGCGATAAAGAAATAGACTACCTGCTGGCACATCCCGATGCGAATGCGATCGTTAAAAAACTGAATAAGCTGAATAATAAACTGCACCAGCTGGAATTGCAGTTACAGCAGTGCCTTTATAATTATAGCCAGAAATCCGTCAGCGATATTCACGATGAGCTGGAAAATATTGGAATGAATACAGAAGGACTGCAGGAATTATTACCATCGTTAAGGCAATTTGTGAAACTACCCGGAAAGCTGAAAGATGCTATCCGCACGATTTCTCTCACGCCCACGCAGGCGGAAGCAGCCATAGCACAAAAAACATTGCAAGAATTTTACCAGCAGAATAAAAGTTTTGCATCAACGGACTTCCAGGTGATCGAAACTGCGGTCAATAAACTTCAGAATTGCTACCGGCAGTTATTAAAATTGAATGCAGAACAGATAAGGGCAGCCATCCGTCAACGGTTCATACAGCATATCGAACTGAGCAATACCGCGGTCAGCCAGTTAAATAACGAACAAAAGCAATTCAAGAAGAACTATAACGAGGGACGGAAGATCCTCGAGAACGAGTTTGGAAAGAGCATGCGTTATAAAAGTATACGGGAACTGAGTGCAAAGGAAAGCGGGTTGGTATTAAAAGATATAAAACCCGTTTGGCTGATGAGTCCGCTGAGTGTAAGTGACAGCCTGCCACTCGATACCCGGCATTTCGATGTGGTGATATTCGATGAAGCCAGCCAGATCACGTTGGAAGAGGGAATTCCTGCTTTGTTCCGCAGCCCGCAAACGATCATCGTGGGAGATGACAAACAAATGCCTCCTACGAACTTTTTTACAGCCAAAGCAGAGGACCCAGATGACCTGGAAACATTCAATGATGAAATGGGGGATGAACTGTTGAGCGCCGATGCAGACAGCTTGCTCGTACAGGGCGCCAGGAAATTGGGCAGCACGATGCTGAGCTGGCATTACCGGAGTCATTACGAGACACTGATCAGTTACAGTAACCATGCATTTTATGAAGCCGCTCTGCTGACGATCCCCGATAAGACAATTCATCATAAAGCGAAAAGAGTAATTGAAGTAACCAAAGCAGGGGAAGCGGCAGCCAATGCAGATTGCCTGTATGACCGCAGCATCAGCTTCCATTTTCACCCCAACAGCGTGTATGAAAAAAGGAATAACCAGGATGAAGCGGCTTATATCGCAGAACTGGTGAGGGAATTATTGAAAAGAAAAGTAAAAGAGAGTATCGGGATCGTGGCGTTCAGCCAGGAGCAGCAACAAACGATTGAAGATGCACTGACAGTGCTGGGACAGACGGATGCAGAGTTTGAGGCATTACTGGAAGAGGCGTACACCAGGACCGAAGACGACCAGTTTGTAGGATTGATCATCAAGAACCTTGAAAATATACAGGGAGATGAGCGGGACATTATCATTATGAGCGTATGTTATGGTTTTGACGCGAAGAAGAAAATGATCATGAATTTCGGCCCCATCAATAAAAAGGGCGGGGAAAAAAGACTGAATGTGATCTTTAGCCGTGCTAAAAAACATATGGCGATAATAAGCAGTATCAGGAATTTTAATATCACGAATGAATACAATGAAGGCGCTAACTATTTCCGGCGGTTCCTGCATTATGCCGAAAATGTAAGCTGTGGCAATATGCAAATGGCCCGGACCATTCTCGACAGTCTCGTGATTAATAAGAGGGAGACTATCACGACAGATACAAAGAACAGCATGCTCAAAGAGATCAGGCAGCAATTACAAAAAGCGGGTTATGAAGTGGACGAGCAGGTAGGTCAATCAGGATTTAAATGTTCGCTTGCTGTAAAGGTCGATAGCGATGACGAACAGTATATCATGAGCATATTGCTGGATGATGATAAGCATTATAAGAACCTTAACCTGGTAGAACAATACTACCAGCGTCCCGCTATTTTACGTTCATTTGGTTGGCGCAGCATCAATGTATTTGCGAAAGACTGGCTGCAGCAGCCGGAGAAAGTGATCCAGCAGATCATTCAAAAGATCAAGGAGAAAGAGACGGTTGAAAAACCAGGAGAAGAAATAACTCCTGGTGTTGAAGCAGAAGCAACGGCGAATGATGAGCAACCTGAATCTCCGGCTACCTTTGAATCCGGCAGCACAGCGGCTTTGCCCGGTTTCGGGGACGTTGTATTCGAGCGGTTTATATTTACAGACGGTGTCAGTAATAAATTCTGGGAAGCAGGTGTTCAGGAGAATAAGCTGGTTGTCCGCTTTGGCCGGGTCGGAACGAAGGGCCAGGTACAGCTTAAAACATTTGCGGATAATGAAAGGGCGATGAAAGAGAAGGATAAAATGATAAGAGAGAAAACGGGAAAAGGATATTCTAAAGCCTGATGGACCTTGCCCCGGACATTCCCAGCACTATTGCTTTCTCGCATTCAGAATAAACCTGTTTACAACCGGGTCCAGCCATGGAACTTTTTCCATGTCATAATTAATGGTCCCTGCGGGGTTATGAATCTCCGTTAGCCAATGATCATTCTGTGAATGCGACCATATTATCCGATTGGCATATTTCAGCGTGTCGTTTCCCAGTGCAATTCTTTCATCAGACAGGGAAACAAGCATCCAGGTCGCGCTTTTACTTCTGTATCCCCTGAAATTGCTGGTCAACAGCAGAGCTCCATTCTCCTTTACCGCCGTATCCGGTCCCTTTATTTCGATCCTGAAGTTCACCATTATTGAATCATTCACCTTGTGCCATGCTTCATAGAAGGGCGCATTATTATACATGCCCTTCCAGCTGCCTTGCAACCAATCTAACGGCTTACCGGATGCGTCCATTAATTTTTTAGACGGCTGCGGATCCTGTGAACGTATGCAGCAGGAGATCATTATTGCCAGGAAGGAGAGAATAGGTTTTAAGGCCATAACAATTCGTTTTATTTCTTTAAGAAGTTTTTTCTACCAACAGAAGCTTTCATAGTAATGCTTATCCCCCTGAAATTACACAAAAAGCGGTGGCCGGTCCCGAACGACCAATAACTTGGCACCGGTCGATCAATTGAAGGCGTACATATGTCGCAAGCTGATATGGGTATTGCTGAAATCGGGTTTTACCATTTTTGGGTTGTTAACCCACTCGCTTTTTGTGGAACGAATTCCACGAAAGGGTTAGAGACCGGGCGCATAGCTTCCTGCGTCTGTTTAAAACAGGATTGGTACAGTTATTATTTCAATAGTCTGAAATGACCGATCAGATAACTTTAAACCAATTGTATGAACAGGCTAATTCAAAAAGGAACTTTTTTTCTCATTGCCATCCTGGCCGCCCTGCAAACCTTCGCCCAGGAAAAGGAAAAAACACTGGATGTTGACATCAATGTAAATAAGGGGGACTCGCAATGGTACCAGCAACCCTGGGTCTGGATCGTGGGTGTAGCGGTTTTTATCCTCTTACTGGCCGCTATTTTGAGAGGGGGAAGCAGGAAGGAAGCCTAAATCCTGACCGGGCTCTTGCTTTTCATGTAAATGTTTTATATGTAAACAAAAAAACATTTACATGAAAACTGTTTACATAGTCGTAAGTAAGGGCAGAGATAAAGAACGGTTCTGCTATCAGGATCAGTCGTCTTTTTTTCTTACCACCAGGTACCAGTCATTATCCAATGGCAGGTAACCATAATCGTAACAATAAAAATAGGTCTTACCGGTTTTGGTTGTATAAATATGTGTCAGGTATTTGAATTGAAAACCAAGGCGCATCAGTTTGTCTTTATTGGCCTTCGCCGTTTCCTCTCCTTCGGGTAAGATTGATTCTAATATCTTTCTGTTTTTCAACAACGCATTATTAGTATTTCTTACCAAACTGCTATGGCTTCCCTTAGCCTTTTGCTGGTTGTTATAATTATTGCGGCAGTAATCGTCGCAGAACTTTTTATCGATTCTCCCCTTCAGCGGTTTTCCGCAGTCCAGACAGGTTTTTGTCTCAGAAGATGCAGGCATAGCATGTATTTCAACCAATAAGATACAGAAATTTTATCCGTGTGCAAACGTTTTTACACGTTTAGTTTCGGGAAGAAACGGGTAAAAACCGGCTCCCGCTTTCCGCCGATACCATATTTGTGTTGTCAATCGGGAATGACGTCGCCGGGTTGACTGGGATAATAAATTTTAAAACAGTTCCCGCAAAACCATAACGGCGGGGGCACAAAACGTAAAACTATGTACGCATTAAAAAACAAAGTGCAATTGATCGGAAACCTCGGCAATGCACCGGAAGTAAAAACATTGGAAAGTGGTAAAAAGATGGCCCGCTTCAGCGTCGCCACCAGCGAAATCTATCGTAACGCCAAGGGCGAGAAAGTAACGGAAACACAGTGGCATAACCTGGTGGCGTGGGGTAAAGTGGCGGAGATCGTCGAAAAATTCCTGACCAAGGGAAAAGAAGTAGCCATCGAAGGCAAGCTGATCAACCGTAGCTATAATGATAAGGAAGGGAACAAAAAATATATCACGGAGATCGTGGTGAACGAGTTGCTGATGCTGGGAGTAAAACCTGCTGAGGCGTAAGAAATAGTGGCCACGAAATCACACGAAAAAACACGAAAGTGGGCTGTGATTTTGTGGCTTTCTTTTAATTTTTTAATCAGACAAAATGGAGTTGCTTTACAAAGAAGAGGCATATAAAATTGTTGCCTGTTGCATTGAGGTCTGGAAAACCCTTGGGTACGGCTTTTCTGAAGTTATCTACAAAGATGCGATGGAAGAAGAGTTTTTAACTGCTCAATTGCCTTATATACGAGAAAATGAATTGTTTGTGCACTATAAAGGAAAGAAATTGCGTCATAAATTCAGAGCAGATTTTACAATGTTTGAGAATATTATAGTTGAAGTAAAATCCTGTGACGAAGGATTACCTGATGCAATTATATCTCAAGTGTTGAATTACCTCAGGGCCTCGGACAGCCGGTTGGGTCTGATATTAAATTTTAGTAAAAAGAGTTTACAATACAAGAGATTAATCATGTAGAGTTTTCGTGTTTTTTCGTGTGATTTCGTGGCTAAAACAGATTAAAATGTCAACTTTCATCCCCGATACAACCAATAAATTATTTCAATTGGCGGCTGACCTTATCAACCAAAGCTCCCGCAATATATTCCTCACCGGCAAGGCCGGTACCGGGAAAACAACTTTTTTAAAATATATCCGCGAAAACTGTCATAAGCAACTCGCAGTAGTCGCCCCCACCGGTGTGGCGGCTATCAATGCAGGCGGTGTCACTATCCATTCCTTTTTTCAGCTGCCCTTCTCCCCTTTTGTACCCGAAGCAACAGGGTTTTCAAAGGACGATACCACAGTAGACCGGCAAAGTCTCGTCAGCCGTCTCCGGTTCACCAACGAGAAAAGAAAAGTGTTGCGGCAACTCGAACTGCTGATCATTGATGAGATAAGCATGGTCCGCTGCGACATGATGGATGCGATCGATACAGTATTGCGTCATTTTCGTAAAAGGCCTTATGAGCCATTTGGAGGAGTGCAGCTTTTATTTATAGGCGATATGTTCCAGTTGCCCCCTGTCATTAAAGACCCGGAATGGAAGATACTGTCGGCATTTTATAATAGCCCCTATTTTTTTGACAGTCTTGTCATCAGGGAGAACCCGCCCCTGTACATTGAGTTTGACAAGATCTACCGTCAAAGCGAAGAAAAATTTATCCGGGTACTGAACCAGGTACGGAATAATGAACTGGATCAAAACGGCTATTCTATCCTGGAAACACGGTACCAGCCAACTGCCAGGAGAACCAAAGATGATGGCTATATCATCCTTACCACCCATAATGAACAGGCAAGGAATACCAATATGCTGGCCCTGCAGGACCTTGGCGGTAAACCTTTTAAATACGGGGCCCGCATTGACGACGATTTCCCCTCCAATGCATATCCCGCGGAAGAACTGTTGATACTGAAGGAAGGAGCACAGGTGATGTTCATTAAAAACGACACCGCCGAAAAAGGCAAGCGCTATTTTAACGGGAAGATCGGGACCGTGACAAAACTGGAGGAAGAAAAGATCTTTGTACACTGTGAGGACGGATCTGAAATTGAAGTGGCCAGGGAGAAATGGGAGAACATTCGCTACTCCCTTAATAAGACATCACAAACACTGGAAGAGAATGTACTGGGCTCTTTTACCCAGTATCCATTACGACTGGCCTGGGCCATCACTATTCATAAAAGCCAGGGACTGACATTTGAAAAAGTTATTATCGATGCCGGTGAAGCCTTTGCACCGGGCCAGGTCTATGTGGCGCTTAGCCGCTGTACCAGCCTGGATGGGTTATTATTAAAAAGCCGGCTCAGAACAACAAATCTCTTCACCGACCAGCGGATCGTACAGTTTTCACAGAAGATATCCTCTTCCGTGAAATTGAAAGAGGAACTGGAAAGAGCCCGCAGGCAATACCAGGAAAAATTGCTACTCTCATCATTTGATATCCACCCTGCGATCAACGTATATAATGAATTGCGGGAATACGTCCGGGAGAACAGTTCCTCGTTTAATACAGAAACCGTTGCCTGGCTGGATCAATTAAAAGATCGGCTGAATACGGTACAGGAGACAGCTCATAAATTTCATAGCTGGTTAAAAGGACAATTTGCTTTAGAAACACCTCCCGAAAGCAATACAGTGCTGCAGGACAGGATAAACAAAGCAGCCCTGCATTTTGTAAAAGAAATGGATGCTGCCATCAATGAATTGCAGCAATCACCGGCGGTTACCGACAGTAAACTCCATGCAAAAGAGTACAATGATGGGTTAAAAGAGATCTTCGCGGAATTATCTGCGGCAAAGTATTTATTACTGGGACTGGATGGAACATTCAGTTCTGAGAAATGGCATCAGCGAAAGAAAAACTTCGTTTTGCCTTCGTTCAGCGTCAATGCCTATGCAGGAGCTTCTGATAAACGCACAGATAGTCCCCACCCGGCCCTGTTCATGCAGTTAAAAACGCTCCGCGATAGTATCTGTTTAAAAAAGGACCTGCCGATCTACATCGTAGCCGGGAGCAGCACCCTGGATGAAATGGCCCGTTACCTGCCACAGACCCCTGCTGAGTTAAAAAAGATCAGCGGTTTCGGGGATGCCAAAGTGAAACAATATGGACAGCAGTTCCTGGATATCATTATTGCTTATTGTGAGGACAGGGAACTCACTTCATTGATAGATGAAAAACCAGCTAAAAGGGAAAGAAAGGAAAAAGCAAATTCAACAGGGAAAAAGGGACAAACTCATGCAGAGACCTTTCGTTTATACACAGAGGGAAAAACGGTGACGGAGATCGCAAAAGAAAGGATGCTGACCGCGCAAACGATCGAAGGGCATCTGTCCAAATATGTCCGTAGCGGTGAAATAAAGATTGAAGAATTGGTAAGCCGGGAAAAGATCATATTGATCGAATCGGTGCTTACCGGTTTTAGCGGAACTTCTATCACGCCTGTCAAACAACAGTTGCGGGACGATATAAGTTATGGAGAAATAAGATTGGTTATGGCAGGATTGGGCATCAGTTTGGAAAGATCAGCGGATTAATACTACTGTTCCTTTATTGAAGAGCTTCTTCTCCTGGCCGCGAAGATTATATTCAGCCTGCCATGCAAATACGTTCACATCCGTTTTAAAACCTTTTACCGCTCCATCCCATTTTGCAAAAGGATCGGTGGAATTAAATACTATTTCACCCCAGCGGTTATATACGCTGAAGCGGTAATTAGTTATAGAGGAAAGGGAACCTGCCGGTCCAAACCTATCATTCTTGCCATCACCATTGGGTGTAAAACCCGAGGGGAAGAAAACACCGATACAGGAGATATCTTTCTCTGCTTTACCTGTAGCGGTTATAGAACAGATACCGGTTCCGGAAATGGTAACAGAATATACTCCTTCGGGCAAGTTGTTTATAACAGGTGTTGTTTGTACGGGCACCGTATTCCAGGCCAGGTTAACGGGGTCGGTTGTACCTTCTACAGAAACCATCAGTGAGCCGCCGGTATTGGTTTCACAATCAACCAGATTAAGCATGATGACAACCGCGTTAATGATCGTTACTTGTTTGGTGACAGTTGATGGTGCATTCCCCGGCCCGCTTACGGTCAACGATATCGTATAAATTCCCGAACCGGAAAAAACATGGGAAGGGTTGGCCTGTGTTGAGCTGTTATTCGTTCCGGAAGCGGGGTCGCCAAAGTTCCAGCTGGTGGTCGGACATAATGCGGATTCATTTTTGAAATTGGCCGTATTATTATTGATACAGGTATAGGAAAAAGCGGCATTATTGGATGGGGCTTCACCGATATATATATCATCCACGGCAAACCCGTCATAATTATTGCAAATGGTCCCGGCGCCAAAAATGAAACGAAAAATAACGGAAGGGCTTGATCCCAATCCCGGCGCAACGGTGGAAGCCGTTACCCAACCATTGCTTCCACGGCCACCCCTGCAACTACCCGAACTGGATTGCACATTACCCGACCACCCCCTTCTTTCACTTGTCAATGGCGATAAATAAGTAACAGGATCCTGGTTGAACCAGTTCTTTTGCATACAATCGGAAAAATTGGCGTTGCCAAGAGTGGTCCAGGTATTACCGTCATCAGTGGAATATTGAAAGGAACCCCCGTCAAACTGTTGTTCTGTTTCCCAGTTCAGTTTAAATGATATGAATGGGTATTGAAGATTGGTAAAGTCAAAACAGGGACTCTGAAGCCAGGACGCTTCACCATTGGTATAGGAGCTTCCCGTTAATCCACCTACGATCCAGCAATTGATCCCGCTTCCCGCACTGTTTATAACCGGTTTCGATGGACTGCCCCATTCCCAGTCATTACCTAAACCACCCGGGCTCCATCCGCCATCCGAGGCTTCAAAACCCTCATGATAAGGAAAGCTGCTGATCGGGGAACCGCACTGGGCCTTTATTTCAGCCAACCCTGTGAAGAAGAAGAATACTAAAGAGGCAAGACGGATCATACTTGTTTATAATAGGCCAAGGCCGGGAATTATTAATAAGGCAAACAGCAAATGTACACCGAATCAGCTGTTTTTATAAAGTGAATGACTGTTTGATCAATAAAAAATGATCCATCAAATGATGATGGAACATATTTAATGATCCCTCAATAGTCCACATGTATAGCTGAATTATTCACATTTAACGATTACGAATTTGTCACATAAAACAATATATCTATCTTTCTATTCGAATACTACTAACCCCATTATGGATACACTTACTACCCCTGCTTACCGCGCCATAAGCAATCATGTCATTGCTGAGGTCCGCCAAAAATTATCTAATGAACAAAATGCATTATTTGCACTGCGTTCATACCAACCCGGAGATGTGATCGCAGATTTTTCTGCCGGCACGATCTCCGCGGAACCCACGTACCTGACCGTACAGGTTGGAATTGGCAAACACATTACACTGCAACCGGAATTCCTGCAGTATATCAATCACGGATGTGATCCCAATGTGTTCTTCAATACTACTACCATGCAGCTGGTGGCATTAAAACCATTGCAGGTAGAAGACGAAATGACATTTTTTTACCCGTCGACCGAATGGAAAATGACGCAATCGTTCAATTGTTATTGCGGCAATGCCTGTTGTATCGGCGAAGTAAGAGGAGCAGCATTTCTCTCCAAAGAAGCAAGGGAGAAATACCAGCTCACCGATTTTATTCAACAACAACTGGCGAAGCGACCGGCCAGGAAGAAAGTAGCCTGATCATGAAGATATCCGAAGCCACCCGCTTGTTAAAGCCCTATACCATTTGGGTACTTGCACCTCACCTGGAGTCTGACGACCCCAATATTCAGCACTATTACGATTTTACACAAAGCATAAAGGAGTATACAAAGGTCTTTGAAGAGCTGAAGGCAAGCTGGAAATGGCAGCCGGTGACAATGGATAATTATAAGGAGATCATCCGCTCCATTGCAGCCAGCGCCAACGGGAAAACGCCATTGATCCTGAATCTCTGTGATGGCGATGAGGTAAATGGAACACCCGGTGTCTCTGTTATCCGCGAATTGGAAAAATATGGATTGATCTATACCGGGTCAGATGTCCATTTTTACAATGTCACTACTTCCAAGATACCCATGAAGAAGGCTTTTGACAAAGCCAGGGTGGCGACAGCAAACTGGAGAGTGATCAATGATAAAAAGGGTTCCACAAAAGGGCTCGCTAAAAGGGTCGGGACACCTATTATCATCAAACCCGCTGTTTCAGGGGGCAGTATGGGTGTTTCTGTAAAAAATGTAGTACACACAGAAGAGGAACTGGCAAAAAGAGTAGAAGAAATATATAAGGGATATCATGGCTGGAACTTATTAGTGGACGGTCTGTTTGTCGAACAATTTATCACAGGCCCTGAATTCACCACTTTTATCACCGGCTCGGCCGATGACCCGGAGCATTGCAAAGTATACGAGCCTGTTGAACGGGTATTTCATCAATCGCTGCCCGAGTCAGAGAAATTCCTGTCCTTCGACCGTCTCTGGGAAATATATGAGGACGAAACGCCTATGCCGCAGAACGAAAACTTCTATGAATACAAACCGGTGGAACCATCCCTGGTACCCGCTTTGAAAAAATTGAGTTTAGAAGCCTATTTATCCTGCGGCGGCAAGGGATATACCAGGATCGATATCCGCCAGGATGCCGCAACCGGCAAATTATATATGCTGGAGGTCAACGCTCAATGCGGGCTCAGCGAGGATGAGGATTATACCTCGATCGGGGCCATCCTTAAAGTATCCGGGGTTTCATTCACAAGCATTATCGCCGAAATATTCAGAGATGCCCTCCGCCGGAGCATCATTAAACCTGTTGTCTCAACGAAAACGAGAACGGTAAAATCCAAAAAAACAGTTACTGTTAAATAGCAGACCTGTACTTTATATACATTCTGTTATTACCTTAGTGTGTCATGAAAGTTTGTGTACTGCAACCAGATTATTCCACGACCGGCGTTGATTATAAAAATTACGACCCGCCCCGGGACCTCTCTGCACTCGTCCCCGGAATGGAAGTACACACTGTTTTCCTTAACAAATTGACCACCTACAAGCAGCTCAAAGAGCTTGGCAAAAAAGGCTATGATATTTTTGTGAACCTTTGCGAAGGCTATCTTGAATGGGAAGTACCCAGTATCGATGTGATCTATACACTCGAGATCCTGAACCTGCCGTTCACGGGACCAACGACCAAATTATATGATCCTCCCAAGGAGTTGATGAAGTATCTGGCTTATTGCGAAGGAGTAAAAACACCGGGCTATGTCATTATCAGCGAACTTAAAGATGTGGATGAAGCGGTGAAGCATCTTTCATTCCCTCTTTTTGTAAAACCCGCCAAAGCCGGGGATAGCCTGGGTGTTGACGAACACTCACTGGTACATAATAAGATCGAACTGCAACAAAAATGCATCAGCATCCTGGAGGAATACGGCCCACTGCTGGTCGAAGAATATATTGCGGGAAGAGAATTTACGGTTCTGGCTGCCGCGAATACGGATATCCACAGTTGTACGGTATTCCGCCCTGTTGAATACCTGTTTCCCGAGGGGCGGGAATTTAAGACCTATGCATTAAAAACATCGGAACTACATCCGGACAGTAATGTTCCCTGTGATAATCCCGAACTGGACAAACGGCTTCGCTCAGCAACCGAAAAGATATTCAAGGGATTTAACGGAGTAGGGTATGGAAGACTCGATTTCCGGGTGAATGATAAGAACGAGATCTATTTCCTGGAGATCAACTTCACCTGTTCTGTTTTTTATACAGACGGGTTTGAAGGCTCTGCCGATCATATCCTGGCGCATGACGGGATCGGTCAGGCCGGTTTTTTAAAACATATCATCAACGAAGGAATAGCCCGTCATAAAAGAGGAAAAAAACCTTTCGTAATGAAAGGCAATTCGATCGCGGGCTATGGTATCTATGCCAGCCGGAATATTAAGGAAGGAGAAGTGATCTTCAAGGGAGAAGGCCGCTCACAAAGGATCATAACCCGTCGTTTCGTGGAAAAGAACTGGAACGAGGATGAGAAATTACATTTCCGCCGGTATGCCTACCCGGTAAGCGAAGAGTTATTCATACTCTGGGATGATGATCCCTCGGAGTGGGCGCCGCAGAATCATAGCTGTGAGCCCAATACAGCATTTGACGGATTGAATGTCCTGGCAATAAAAGATATAACTAAAGATGAGGAGCTCACGCTCGATTATGCAGAGTTCCTCGATGAAAATATGGAACCCTTCCGTTGTCAATGCGGAAGCACTGCCTGTCGCGGCGAGATATCCGGACCTGTTGCCAATTCCCTTACTGTCCGGGAAAAAGGACTGAAACAGGAAGCCTGATTGGGTCTTTCAGCAACTCTATTTGATTGCTTTTAATACCATCCTGCTGCCTTCGTCCATCGCTTTTCTTGCAGCATCCTCTGCTTTACCATCATATTTACCACTTACCTGTTGTGGTCCCGGAGCGGCTCCACCTATCAGTGGCTTCAATACCAGCGTTGCTTCAATATTGAACGATGAACCCGCGTTAGGATCTGTGTTCTTTATGGCTTTTAGCAGCCCGCCCACCTTGCTTCCGGATTTCATTTTGGAGATATTGGTGGTAAGCGTATAGTTACAATTTAATTTTGTCGCATCGCCTTCTGTGCTAACGGCGATCGCCTCTACATTTCCGCCGGAAAGGGTACCGACCATGTATTGCTGTAATGATGCACCTTGCACCTGCCCGTCAGTTTTTGGTTCATAAACACCGATACGAATTACCCCTTCTTTCTTTTGTTCGGTGACAGGGTT
>DASYLC010000309.1:0-6394 GCA_036009775.1 Chitinophagaceae bacterium | reverse complement strand
ACCGGATGCAATGGAGCAAGTGGCTTTATTACGCAAAAGAACGGATACCATTCCTCCCGAAGTGATCAGTTCGCTGGTCGGTAATATGATCACGGAAGAAGCCCTGCCTAATTACCAGTCTTTTTTTAATTTATTAAAGGGAGTGAATGAAGAAGGCAATATGGCCAGTACCAATGGCTGGGTAAGCTGGTCAAGATCCTGGACCGCGGAAGAGAACCGTCATGGCGACCTCCTTAATAAATACCTCTATTTATCCGGCAGGGCCGATATGAAAGAAGTGGAGATCACGATCCATAATCTTATCACCAATGGATTTGATGCCAAATCAGGACAGGATCCTTACCAGGCACTGATCTATACTTCTTTCCAGGAAAGAGCCACGAAGATCGCACATGTCAATACCGGCAAACTGGCCGATAAAGCAGGGGATGATATATTATCGAGGATCTGCAAGACGATCGCCGGTGATGAAGCCCGTCATGAAAAAGCCTATAAGAGTTTTATGTCGAAGATATTCGAACTGGATCCCGATGGCGCTTTACTGGCATTTGAAAAAATGATGAAAAAACAAATTACGATGCCGGCATTGCTGATGAGCGATCCGGACCAGGATAACCTGTTCACCCGTTTTTCGGTGGTCTCGGAAAAAATGGGGATCTATACTACTCTTGATTATGCCAATATCATTCATCACCTGACGGAGCGATGGAAGATCGCGGGTCTTACGGGGTTGAAGGACTATGCGGCTAAGGCGCAGGAGTATTTATGTACACTGGCGGACCGATACAGGCGGATTGCAGAGCGGTTGACGACACCGGTTGCTGTTACCCCCGCATGGATCAGGTATTAATTTTAACCACAGAGATGGGGATATGCAGAGAGATTTGCTGACGCAAATTGTTTTTACCACAGTCCTCGCTGCGCGAGGGCACAGAATACACAGTTAATTTGCTGACGCAAATTGTCGTGAGAATTTTAACCGCAAAGCCACTAAGGCGCGGAGGAAGGCCTGTAGGGTCTTTCGGCAAGTATTTGCTGGCGCAAATGAATTTCACCACAGAGTACCCAGAGGCTTGTTTCACAGAGAATACAAAGAGTTCAAGCAAGCTCTCTGTGTTCCCTGTGGGCTGTTTGCTCTGTGTATTCTGTGGTTAAAATTTTTTATCCCGCTCTACCCTTCGCATCAACACCTCATCCAGAAGCTTCGGGATTTTTTGCTCCAATCCAGAGCATGACGAAGGATTTTATCAAGAAAAAAGTGGAAACAGAACTAATTCTATTGCCCCGAAAAATACTTCACCAAACTCTCATCACTCATCTTATTAGATGTGGATTCCTCTGTTTTCACATTCTTAAACTGCGGTGAGGCTGCCAGCCAGTGAAGGAACTGTTCCTGCGCCTGTCCCGTACCCGTTGCATGAAGATGGGTGGCATTCTGCAGGTGATGGGCTATTTCTTTAAAGAATTTTCCGCGCAGCATATCTTTCTGGTTGTTCTCGTTCTTATTACTGGAACTGCCGGTAATTTCTTCCCCTGTAATATGCGCAAGAATGCTCCATTCCCCGGTTTCGGCATTTTCATTCCCTGCTACCGTGGCATGATGTGAATCCATCCATACGCCGAACTGCTTTTGATTGATCATATTAGTATATATTAATGTACACAGGTGCGACAATAATCAGGCCCCGATGCCCGGTAATTAGATTTACTTTTGCATCCAGTTATGACAACCAGCACATTTGACGATCTGAACCTGAATACCCCGTTGCGCAATGCACTCAGCGAACTGGGATACAAAATTCCGACGCCTATCCAGCACCGTGTCTTCTCTACTGTTATGTCGGGAAGGGATGTCTGCGGTATCGCACAAACCGGTACCGGCAAGACCCTGGCTTATCTGCTCCCCTGTTTACGGCAATGGGTCTTCAGCAAGGATAAAAAACCGCAGCCGCAGATCCTTATTCTTGTTCCCACAAGAGAACTGGTCGTCCAGGTAGTGGAAACGATAAGATCGCTGACGCCTTATATGAGTCTTATCCCTGCAGGAATATATGGCGGCGTCAATATCAATACACAGCAACTGGAACTCATGAAAGGAGCAGATGTGTTGGTGGCTACACCGGGCAGGTTCTACGACCTGGCAATGAACGGCGCTTTTAAAACGAAGACCATAAAAAAACTGGTGATCGATGAAGTGGATGAAATGCTGAACTTAGGATTCCGCACCCAGTTGAGGAATATCCTCGGTCTGTTACCACCGAAGAGACAAAATCTTTTATTCTCCGCAACCATGACGGAAGATGTGGAAGCATTGATGGATACTTATTTCGCCAATCCTGTGAAAGTAGAAGCGGCCCCGACGGGTACCCCGCTGGAAAATATTGCACAGACAGGATATGAAGTTCCCAATTTCAATACCAGGGTGAATCTCCTGGAATTATTATTGACCGGAGATAAGACCATGACCAAAGTACTGGTCTTTGCAGCCACGAAGAACCTGGCCGACCAGTTGCATGAACAAATGGAAATAAAATTCCCCGGCGAAGCAGGTGTCATCCATTCCAATAAAGAACAGAACCACCGGTTCAATACTGTAAGGTCATTCAAGGACGGGACTTATCGCCTCATCATTGCCACAGATATTGTAGCGAGAGGTATCGATATCGCGGAAGTGACACATGTCATCAATTTTGATGTGCCGGAAGTGCCGGAGAATTATATACACCGTATCGGCAGAACGGGCCGGGCTGATAAAAAAGGGATCGCCATTAGTTTTATTACTGAAAAAGAGAAACCTTCTTTAACAGCTATCGAAACACTGATGAAATACCAGGTCCCCATTGCTCCATTGCCTGCTGATCTCATCATCTCCGATGAATTAACAGAAGAGGAGAAGCCAAAGGTCTTTATGAAGACCGATGTGATCAAACCAAAAAAGAAAGAAGAAAGAGGCGCATCGTTTCATGAAAAATCGGCGAAGAACAGTAAGGTGAATGTGATCGTAAGGCATAAGGACAGGATGATGAAAAAATATGGCAAACCGATCAAAAGGGGTGCTAAGAAAAAAAAGTAAGCGATGACAGTATCGAAGGATCCTTTACATGGTAAAACACTGGAAGCGATCATAACGGAGCTGCTGGAGTATTATGGATGGGAGGAGTTGGGGAGGCAGATCAATATCAATTGTTTTAAGAGTGATCCGAGTGTGAAGTCGAGTTTGACCTTTCTGAGAAAGACACCCTGGGCAAGGACGAAAGTGGAGAGTTTGTATTTGTATATGTTGCGCAAGCGCAAATGAATTTAACCACAGTTTTCGCAAGCGAAAGGCACAGATTGAACAGCCCGAAGAGGACACAGTTTAGACTCTAAAAGTGCGGGGAGCCCTTTGTTGATCCATTGCGTTAGTCTTCTTGGTATCATTTTACGATTGAACCGTTGCTACTCAACTGTGTATATCTGTGGGCTGTTTCCTCCATGTTATTCGCGCAGCGAGTACTGTGGTTAAATCCTCCCCACTAACGAAAACAACCAACCACAGTACCCCTGCCACCATCCGCATATTTTAACGCCTTTCTATAACCGGGGTTTTATATCTTCCCGCCTTAATAGTCAAACATGCATACACACTTCAAACTGCCCCTTTTATCAGCCGGCTTATTTTTAATAACAACCGCCAATGCCCAAAACAGTTACCGCTACTCAGTAGACCTCAACAAAGTCACCAACGACCAGTTGACCGTCGAACTCATTACACCGGCCATCGCGAAGAACGAGATCACCTTCTATTTCCCGAAGATCGTTCCGGGAACATATATGAATAGCAATTATGGCAAATACGTTCATGACCTGAAAGCATTTGACAAGAACGGGAAGCAGCTGACCGTAGCACAGACCGGTGATAATAGCTGGCATATCACCAATGCAACGACTATCTATCGCATCACATATAATGCAGAAGACACCTGGGATTCCGATATTAAGAACAAAGTGTACACCATGTGCGGCACCAATTTCGAAGCGGGAAAGAATTTCGTGATCAATACACCGGGTCTCTTCGGGCACTTCGAAGACATGAAAAAATTACCTTATGATATTTCCTTTACGAAGCCTGCCGGTTTCTATGCCGCAACAGGGTTGAAGGCCGTCAGCAGTACGAACACAAATGATGTGTTTCATTGTGTAAACACCGATGAGCTTTATGATTCTCCCATCATGTTTTCCTTACCTGACACCGCCACGATAAAAGTGGGAAATACCGATGTGCTGGTAGCGATCTATTCACCGCATAAGATGACGAGTGCGAAATTTTTGGCCGAGCATATGAAGAAATTGCTGATGGCAACGAAGGATTATTTGATGGGCAGGTTACCCGTTGACAAATATGCTTTCATCTGGTATTTCAATGGCGAGCAGAAACCACTGAGTTCATCCGGCGCCTGGGAACATTCCTATTCTTCTTTTTATAGTGTGGGTGAAGCGCCGCAGGATGAATCGATCGGTAACTGGGTGGATATTGCTTCGCATGAGTTCTTTCATATCGTGACACCGCTGACGATCAGTTCGAGAGAGGTGAAAGAATTCAATTTCAATGAAACGCATTTATCCAGGCATGTATGGCTCTATGAAGGCAGTACCGAATACTATGCGCATCATGTGCAGGTATGGGGTGGGCTGATCACCCCGGAACAATACCTGGAGAGCCTGGCGGGGAAGATCAATTATTCCCGTAGCTATTTTAACGATAGCCTCTCTTTTACCGAGCTGAGCACCGAAAGCGCCGGCAAACATGCCGACCAGTATAATAATGTATACATGAAGGGCGATCTGATCTCGGCCTGCCTTGATCTTTATTTATTAAAGCTATCGGGCAATATGTATCATTTCAAAGACCTGAAGCATGATCTGGGTGTGCGATACGGTAAGGATAAATTCTTTGAGGATGCCGATCTGTTTGACGAGATCGAAAGACTCACTTATCCCGGGATAAAAGAATTCCTGTTGAAATATGTACAGGGCACTACGCCCATTCCTTATGAAACATTCTTTGCGTTAGCCGGTGTGCAATATATTCCCAGGGAATCGACAAAAGCATTTACGCTGGGCAACTCTGATATTACCGTCGACTCCCTGCGCAGGATCATTGTAAGCGAAGCGGCGGACAATGATGCATTTGGTAAAAAACTCGGGTACATGGGAGGTGATGAACTCATCAGTTTGAACGGCGAAGCATTAACAGTCAGCAATGCATCGGGGATAGTTCAGAAATATTACAATACTGCCAAAGAAGGCGATCCGTTTAAAATAGTGGTGAAACGTAAGAATGAAAAAGGCAAGATCGAGACGATAACCTTGTCTGCACCTGCGATGATGGTGGAGAAAATAAAGATGCACCAGTTGCGGTTCGATCCCAATGCGACGAAGGAGCAGTTGGAGTTGAGGAAGGTGTGGTTGAATACTGGATCGTGAGTCGTGAGATGTGAGTCGTGAGACGTGAATGGGGGGCTGGCTGAGGTTTAAGAAACATGCTTCGCTGTAAACATTGCATGCAGACTTGTTTCATAACGCAACGCTATTTCCGCCTGGAGTCGCCGGATACCCGTAGCTCTTTCAGCCGTTTCAGATTCGGTAAGAATTTTCCCGGAGTGAACGGAGAAAGCTGTTATCATGGTCCTTATTACTGATGTTTCTATTTTTTTAAGATCAGTTTTCATGGCTGACAAGTTGGTTATATCGACAGGTGGCAACAGTCGTGCTTAAAATACATTCTGCTGCGTAACTGCATCTATTGAGCTAAATTAATTGCTAACCCGCCTTTTTAAGTGAAGATTTAATGCCTGGGGTTTATTATGCCCGGGCAGGGAATGAGCTTTTACCCTTAGTGGTGGAATGAAGTACCGTTTTACGTAAATGAATTTAACCACAGTCCTCGCTAGGCGAGAGCACAGATTGAACAGCCTGCAGATTACACAGTTATGCTTCATAAGCACAAAGAATCTACAGTCTTGACCTAAATGAATTTCCCGGCGCCTCTTTGCATAGATAGTCTTGTTGAGGAACGATATCCCTGGCGAACAGCCGGCTAACGGCACGTTTTCCCTTCCCCATGCTTTATCATAAAAACTGTGGTGAAATTATTTTAAAGAAAGGCACATTAAAAATTATGGTGCAACAGAGAAATATATTCGAAATTCATGGCGGAGAAGTTTAGAGTCGAAGACATACCGCTACATTTAACCCAAGCTTCTTCTAAATTGAAAAAAACAGAAATTTCCCGATCGATCAACAATGTTCTACAATCCAGTCAATCCTGCCGCAATCTTCCACTTAATCAATCGTTAACTGCACCACTTTGCCGAATATCTTTCCGTCCGTACGCGCCGGTGAGTAGAGGTTG
>DASYLC010000308.1:0-11262 GCA_036009775.1 Chitinophagaceae bacterium | reverse complement strand
AAAATCCGCCCTTTGGCTGTTGCGAAAAAGGAGAATCAAACTCCCGTCCGCCAGCCGGCGGATATGAGCCCAAAAACTACATTTTTCTAACAATTTTTTAAATCTGCTAACTAAAAATCCGCCCTTTGGCGGATTTGGCTGTTGCGAAGGGGAGGATCGAACTCCCGACCTTTGGGTTATGAGCCCAACGAGCTACCGCTGCTCTACTTCGCGGTGCAAAGGTAGCCGTATGACGCTTACTTTCCAAACAAAAATCATATCAAACCCCACTCATTTTTACAAATAAAAAACCGGGACAGCGCCCGGTTTTTTGCTTCTTTATATGTTATATACGCTGTATAACTATCCTTTTGAAACGCTGCTCGACCCGCTGCTCTTTATATCACGTATCACACCATTCCCTTTATACCGGACATCACTGGCACCGCTGGCGTGGGCAGACAGCTCTTTGTTCACGGTGATCTTGATATCACTGGCACCGCTGGCATGTGCATTACAAATATCGGTTACGAGGTCAAAGCCTTTGAAATCACTGGCGCCATGAGCTTCCACGGAGAGCTGCATCGCTGTGCCTGTCACCATCATATCCGATGCGCCACTCAGATCGACCGTCAGTTTATTCACATCCAGCTTTCCTTTCAGGTCACTGGCACCTGACTGGCGGATGCTTAATTCATCTGCTTTTATCGTACCCGAAACATATACATCACAGGCACCGCTGATATTCAATTTGTCGATCTGTTTGAATGAAATATAGGCTTTCAACTTTCTCTTGTCACTTCCCCAGCTCAATTTTTTATCCTTATCGTACCGCACATAGAGAATGCCGTCTTTTACTTCTACAGTGATCCTGTCACGGTGTTTTATCTCGGAAGCACTGACCGCTACTCCTTCTTTGTCGCTTTGCGTAAGATAAACATCAAATGCGTCCCCCACACTGATACCATGGTACCCTTTGGCTTCCCTTACCTCGGCATTGGGATCGTTGACCTGCTGGGAAAAAATGGTGACGGAAACAAATAGGGCTGTTAACAGAACAAATATTCTTTTCATGGCTTATTAAATTAAGATTTTAAATTTTACTTACGCTACCGCCTGTATGTCTCCTGATCTCTTTGACCGAAGGATCTCCCTTATATTTTACATTTCCGCCGGTGTTCGCTTTGGCAGTTAGTTCTTTATTGGCCGTAACAGATATACGTGCACCTGTGCTGACGCGGGCATTGCAAATACTGCTAACCAGGTCAGTTCCCTCGAATTTACTGCCGGTGCTTCCTTCTACATTCAGTTTATCTGCATTCCCGGACAGGGTAATAACAGAGCCGGTATTCTGATCCACTTCCAGGTCCGCGCTGTTTATCTTTCCATTTATCCTGGCCCCGGTATTGGCATTCATTTTCAGGAAAGGCGATTCTACAGTGCCCTCTATTTCCACTTCAGCGCCGGTATTTGCTTCCAGCTTATCCAGTGTCTTGTAGGATACATACGCTTTCAGCTCCTTCCTTTCTTTATTTGTATTAATGGCATTGGGCTTGCTCTCATAATAGATCTTCAGGACCCCGTTCTCAACTTTCGTAATGATCTTATCCCGAAACTCAGGGGTGGCCGCACTTACGGCTACTTCTTCCACATTACCCCCGGTCAGTGTCAACCGGATCCCGGTACCCACATCTATACCGTGAAAATCTGTAACTACCCTTTTCTCGGCATTGAGGTCATTGATGACCTTCTGCGCCCGGGCAGGGATAACAGCTATAGAAAAGATCAAAAAAGCGAATAGTAATTTTTTCATAAACTCATGGTTTAGAGTGATACGAAGACAAGGGTAGAAAAGTTACAAGCTATTGCAATAATTTTCTTCCTTATTTTTGCACCGGCTGCCGGTAATTGGGCAGCTCTAAGACCTTGATCATAAGGCTTAGTTACAGTGTTCCCGGGGTGTTTGCCCTGTCTGCTTCGACCCTTCGCCCTACCCAGGGCAGGCTTGTTCGGCATGACAAGGTAATCTGAGATCATACCCGTAAACCTGGTCAGGGTAATGCCTGCGTAGGGAGGTTTTTTGTCATGCTGAGTTTATCGAAGCACACCTTTCTCAACAGCATTCCCTCTTATTTTTTAATCCGCCGGCCAAACCGGCACAAAAATTAAAAAAATGAAGAGGATCATCGTGCTTGGTTGTTCTGTAGTAACTGCCATAGCTTGTTTTTCCCAAACCGTCCCGCCAGCGCGGGAAGACGTTAAAGACAGTTTTTACAGTTTATCACCCGTGGAGGTCAGGGCCGTGAGAGCCGGCGAAAATTCTCCTTTTACCAAAACCAATATCGGTAAAAAAGAGATTGCCAAAACCAATCTTGGCCAGGATATCCCCTTCCTGCTCAACCAGACGCCGTCGGTAGTGATCAACTCTGATGCAGGTAATGGGATCGGTTATACCGGGATCCGTATCCGGGGTACAGATGCCACGAGGATCAATGTAACACTCAATGGCATTCCTTATAATGATGCGGAAAGCCAGGGGACTTTTTTTGTGGACCTTCCCGATTTCAGCTCTTCCACAGGAAGTATTCAAATACAACGTGGTGTGGGCACTTCTTCTAACGGGGCCGGTGCATTCGGGGCCAGTATCAATTTCAGCACCAATGAAGTGAACAAGGATGCCTACGCGGAACTCAATAATAGTTTCGGTTCCTTCAATACCTGGAAAAATACAGTCAAAGCAGGAACAGGACTGGTCAATGGATTTTCAACAGATATCCGCCTGTCCCGTATCGCCAGCGATGGTTTTATCGACCGGGCCACCAGTGATCTTAAATCATTTTATTTCACCAGTGCATATACCGGTAAACGTTCCTCCGTACGCATGAATGTATTTTCCGGTAAAGAAAAAACCTACCAGGCATGGAATGGTATCTCTGAATCCGATCTCAAAGCTGGGAACAGAACCTTCAATTCAGCTGGTACGGAAAGACCGGGCGAACCGTATGATAATGAAACGGACAATTATACGCAGACACATTACCAGTTATTCTTTAACCAGCAGTTGAAGAAGATAAGTTTTAATACCGCTTTATTCCTTACTAAAGGGAAGGGATATTATGAACAATACAAGGCCGGCGAAGAATATGCCTCTTACGGTATGCCTGACCCGCTTTCTTCCGGCATCCCCATTACAAGCTCGGATATGGTGCGGCAACTCTGGCTCGACAATGATTATTATGGCGGCATCTTCTCCCTGCAATACAAAGACAACAAGACACAAGCCACGCTGGGTGGAGCCTACACCCGTTACGATGGCAATCATTCCGGGAAGATCGTTTGGGCGGAAAAAGGATTGACCAGCACCGGCAACTGGTATGATCTCGATGCGTTAAAGACCGATTTTAATATTTACCTGAAAGAACAAACACAGTTTGCTTTATACTGGAATGGATTCCTGGATCTTCAATACCGCCATGTTAATTATGAAGTGGAAGGTTTTCGCTACAACCCTTCCCTTGGTGTGAACGCTGGTTACAATTTCTTTAATCCCAAAGCCGGTATCAGCTATAACCGGAATGGATGGAAAAGTTACTTTTCATTCGGAATCGCCAACAAAGAACCCAACCGGGATGATTTTGAAGCAGGCATTACCCAACGTCCCCGCCCGGAACGGCTATATGATCTTGAACTGGCCATTGAAAGAACAACCAGGAATTACAACTGGTCAGCCACGTTGTTCTATATGAATTATAAAGATCAGCTGGTGCTCACCGGGAAGATCAATGATGTGGGTGCTTACACCAGAACGAATATCCCGGAAAGTTACCGGGCAGGTATCGAATTACAGGGTGGAATAAAATTCAATAAATGGGTGAATGCAACAGGGAACCTGGCATTGAGCCAGAATAAAGTAAAGAACTTTATGGAATACATTGACGACTATGACAACGGCGGGCAGATCATTAATTCCTATTCATCAGCTGATATTGCCTATTCACCGGTTGTTATCAGCGCCGCCAGTATCAATTTCACGCCCACTCCATTTCTGGAGATCAGTTTACCGGCCAAATATGTCAGCAAACAGTATTTGGATAATACGGGAAACAACAGCAGGTCACTTCGTTCTTTCTTTGTACAGGACCTGCGTGCTATCTATACTATCAAAAGAAAACTACCCAAAGAAATAAATATCATCGCACAGGTGAATAATATTTTCGCAAGGAAATATGAGCCCAATGGCTATACGTTCAGTTATTTCCGGGGAGGAGAACCGGTCACGGAGAATTATTATTTCCCGATGGCGGGAACGAATTTTATGATTGGGTTGAATGTGAGGTTGTAGGGGAAAGTCGGGAAGACGGAAAGACCGAAAGTCGGAAAGTCGCTGGTAAACGGTCTTCCCGACTTTCCGTCTTCAGACCTCAGACCTCAGACCTCAGACTTCGGACTTCAGACCTCAGACTTCAGACCTCAGACTTCGGACTTCAGACTACTTCCCTCCAAACTTCTCCTGCCAGTCCAGCATCCCACCCACCAGGTTCTTCACGTTCTTAAAGCCCATCGCTTCCAGGAATAAGCCTGCCTGGGCACTACGGACACCGCTGCGGCAATGAAGGATTAGTTCTTCATCCCTGAGTTCCTCGATCTCATCGATCTGCATCGTTTGTATTTTCCCTAATGGAATCAGCAGGGCGCCGATATTGAATTCAGCATACTCATGGGGTTCTCTTACATCGACAACATTTAATTTCTCACCGGCATTCATCCGGCTTTTCAATTCTTCCGTAGTAATATTCTGCATCGTTATAGAATTATAGGTCTGGTGATGGAGTATCCACGCTGTCCCTTTTAGCGGGTTTGTCCACCTGCAGCCACACATCGATCGTTTGTCCGGACCGTATATGCTGTATCTTTTTCTCATCATCAAACCGCTCGGGATTCTGCTTGTAGATCCAGGCATTGCAGGTATCGGTGACGTTCGCATCCAGTACGATCGCACCTATAACAACTCCGTTGGCTTCAAGTCTTGCCCTGGCTTTACAAAATTGTTCACCCGTAATGACCGGCACCGCGAATTCTCTCTTTCCTACGCCATCGCCCAATACCAGCGAGATCGTACTCCCCTTCCTGATCTTTGTTCCGGGTTTGATGGCAGACCCGTTATAATATTGCTCGAGGATCGCATTCTTGGCGAAATCGGGTTTGAACGTGGTATCGCCGATCTTCAGGTCCATATTTTTCAATACCATTTCCGCGTTCCGGAAACTATACCCGATCAGGTTGGGCATCTCTACTTCCGGTGGTATCGAGCGGCTCACGATCAGGAAAACAGTGCGGTTGGATTTTACTACTTCATCGGCATCCGGTATCTGGCGGATCACCGTCATTGGTTTTACCGTATCTACGTACACTGAATCCTGGATATCGACGGAGAAGCCGGCTTTCTTTAATATTTTTTTCGCTTCCTCATAATTCTTCCCGGCCACCGAAGGGACGGTGCTCGCTTTACCATGACCGGTAAGCCATCCGAGTGAAAGAAGGATCAAAGCAAAGATGGCCAGTGCCAGTAAAATACCTGCCGCTATATTGACCCATAAAGGACGATGTGTGATAAATTTCATGCTGGTAATTATAGATTATCCTTCCACGCTTATGCCCGTTCAGTAAAACATTCCTGAACCAATTTAGTATAAAATTCTTTTAAGGTCCACCCCATGGCTTTCACCTGCTGGGGTACTATGCTCGCTTCACTCTGACCCGGTATCGTATTCACTTCAAGCATATACGGTTTGTCTTCTTCTGCATTATAGATAAAATCGATACGCACCACTCCCCTGCAATTAAACACCGTGTATACTTTAGTCGCCATTTCCCGGATCTTTTCCGCAATAGATTCATCCACTTCAGCAGGTGTCGTCTCCGTGGACTTGCCCTGGTATTTTGCTTCAAAATCAAAAAATGCTTTGTCGCTGTTGGCCTTTACCTCTGTCAGGGGTAATACATTGATAGTACCTCCTGAACGGAAAACACCTACCGTGAATTCTCTTCCTTTTATCATCTCCTCCACCAGCACCTGGTTATCTTCTTTAAATGCTTTTTCGATCGCCTGTCCCAGTTCTTCCGATGCGGCTTCTACTTTTGACATGCCGATACTGGATCCTCCGTTGTTGGGTTTGACAAAGACCGGGAACTTTAAGGTGCCGGCGATCTCATCAGGGCTTCCAAATTTGTTCTTTATAAGTATCACGGATCTTGCTACCGGGACACCGGCCATCCCTGCTACGGCTACTGCATAGCGTTTATTGAATGTAATGGCTGAACAGGTCGCGTCGCAACCGGTATAAGGTATTTTCAATGTATCGAAATAACCCTGGAGTTTTCCATCCTCACCCGGTGTGCCGTGCATCCCGATAAAGACGGCGTCAAATACAATTTTCTGGTTATCGATCTGGAGAGAGAAATCGTTTTTATCTACTTCGATCCTGCGGCCGTCGGTCAGTTCATAGAACCAGCCCTGCAGGTTGATATCGATCTTGTACACGTTGAAATGGTTTCGGTCGAGGTTATTGTCGATCGTCACGGCACTTTTATAGGATATGACTGCCTCACCGGAAAATCCACCGGTAACCAGCGCTATGTTCTTCTTCATCGTTGAAATATAGTGGGTTTTGTTCCCGGCAGGCGGGACCAGTTATGCAAATATTGCAGAAAAAATCAAGATGTCCAACGAATGGGGGATTCTGTTGAGAAAGGATTAACAAATCCGGGCCCGACCGACGTATTTATTGCAAAAATGAAGCTTGAATATTATTCTTTGCGACATACGCTGAACATTGAAATTGTGTGTTGTGTATTGCATATTCTCCTCCATAATATGCCATACACAATGTTCTATGCTCAATTTTCAATAGAAAAGGTGAAGGCCGTTTCTCCTTCACCTTTTTACGACGGGAAATATCACCCGCCACTCTTTAAGCAGTTTTCACTGCTATATAGTGAGATATACCTGTAAGGTAGCAAAATTTGTTCCTGGTAATGGTTCTTTACAGTAGAATTTATGCACATCTGCGGCACAAATTATATATGCAATCTTTCTTTTTTCGCCATCAATTGATCTACAGTCTCCTGGTACATTTCATCAGGGACACAGCAGTCAACCGGGCATACGGCAGCGCATTGAGGTTCTTCGTGAAAACCCTGGCATTCCGTGCATTTATTGGGGGTGATATAATAGGTGTCTACAGCAACAGGGGCATTTTTCTGGTCCGCATCCACTACGGATCCATCTACCAGGGTAAAGCTGCCTTTTACAGAAGTACCATCAGCGATCGCCCATTCCACTCCGCCTTCATAGATGGCGTTATTGGGACATTCGGGTTCACAGGCACCGCAGTTGATACATTCGTCAGTTATCTTGATAGCCATAAGAATTAATTAACGGGTTCAGGGTTATTTTTACCGGGTGAACGGTTGATATATTTGCGAAAATAATTTATTGGAATGAATTTACAACATCGTATTGATTTATTAAACCGGCTGGGACAATATATTTTATCAAATGAAGCGGCATGGCAGGAGGCAAAAGAAAAAGCCGGCCGGGAAAACGGTTGGTTCATTCCTGAATTTGTTGAATTGGCCGCCGGGAATATAGCCCGCTTTTTTTTACAAAAAGATGCATTGGGGAAATGGATATCCTCCTATGCAGTACAATCCGTTCCTGCAAGGTCGGGTCCTAAGACCATCGGCATCGTAATGGCCGGTAATATACCGCTGGTAGGTTTTCATGACCTGCTTTGTGTTTTTATCAGCGGACATCATACGCTGATCAAAACCTCTTCCAAAGACACGGTCCTGGTCAAACACCTCGTGGAGAAAATGATAGAATGGGCTCCGGAACTAAACCAGCAGATCGTGTTCTCAGAAAGACTCAATGGTTGTGATGGTTATATTGCAACAGGCAGTAATAATTCATCCCGGTATTTTGATCATTATTTCGGGAAGTATCCCAGTATCATCCGCCGCAACAGGACATCGGTCGCCATACTTACCGGTGATGAAACAAATGAAGAGCTGGAAAAACTGGCGGATGATGTGTACCTGTATTTTGGTTTGGGCTGCCGCAACGTGACCAAGATATATGTCCCGGATGAATATGATTTTCTACCCCTGCTGAATGCGTTCCGGAAATACAACTGGCTGGCAGATCATCATAAATACAAGAACAATTATGATTACAACCTGGCCCTCCACCTGCTGAACAAGAAATACTATATGACCAATGATTCGATCCTGCTGATCGGGGATCCGGCCATTTTTTCACCCATCAGCCAGCTGAATTACCAGTTTTACAGTTCCGGTGACGACCTGTCAGCCAAATTACCACCGGCACAGGACTTGCAATGCATTGCTGGTAAAGGATTTATTTCATTTGGAACAACACAAACCCCTTCCCTCAGCGACTACGCAGATGGGGTGGATACTCTTGGCTTCCTTTGCGGGTTATAGTTAAAAGTAAAAAATCCGTGAACAGCGGTGTTTTATATACCCGCAAATCGTAGTACTTTTAGTACCGGAATAAAGTACGAAGGGCTTGGTAAATGAATTGTTAAACTAATCAGGTGGTAATCAATTGAAAAAAACGCATCGTTACTTTGTAGAGCTTTAAAAAACCTTGAAAACATTAATCACTCCCGGCAATCCGGATCGGATCAAAACCGGGAATTAAAATCGATGAATACTATGAAATGGAAACAAATTTTACTGGTGATCGCGATCAGTGCTGTTTCTGCAGTAAGCAGTGTATGGATCTATGGCAAACTCGCCACTAACAAACCGAATTTTGCGCAGACATCCAATGGTGATGTTCCTGTGAACTATGCAGGCTTTTTTGATAACGCTGCCGGCGCCGGTGAGCCGATCGATTTTACCAAGGCAGCTAATACGGCTGTACCTGCAGTAGTGCATATCAAAACAAAGATCGCCGCTAAGAAAGTGAACAACCGTCTTCCCAATAACAATGGCGGCAACAGTATGCAGGATCTTTTTGACGAATTCTTTAATAACAATATGGGGCCGAGGATGCAGCCGGAACAAAGAGCATCGGGCAGTGGAGTGATCATCAGCGACGATGGTTATATCATTACCAACAATCACGTTGTGTCAGATGGTGGCCAGGGTGTAGCTGATGAGATCTCAGTAACACTCAGTAACAAAAAGACCTACAAGGCAAAACTGATCGGTAAAGATCCCAGCAGTGATATTGCCGTACTGAAAATTGATGGAACAGGATTTCCTTTCCTGCTCTATGGCAATTCTGATAATGTGAAGCTCGGTCAGTGGGTGTTGGCGATCGGCTACCCGCTTACACTGGAAACAACTGTAACAGCCGGTATCGTAAGTGCCAAGGGACGTAATATCAATATCAACAGCCGCCAGAGCAATAACCCGATCGAATCATTTATACAGACCGATGCGGCCGTGAACCAGGGCAACAGCGGTGGTGCATTGGTCAGTACTGACGGTCAGCTCGTGGGCATCAATTCAGCGATCTATGCCCCCAATGGTACCTATGCCGGCTATTCATTCGCGATACCGGTGAACCTGGCCAAAAAGATCGTGAACGACCTGATCAAATACGGGGATGTAAAAAGACCTTATCTCGGTATCCAGGCGGAAGAAGATAAATATTATGAAGGTGATGGTGCTCATATCGGTTCCGTAGCAAAAGATGGCGCAGCCGCAACGATCGGCCTGAAGAAAGGTGATGTGATCACGAAGATCAATGATGCCCCGATCAATTCATGGACAGAGCTGCAGGCTACGATCTCTTCCTATAATTCAGGCGAAAAAATAAATGTGACCTATAAGAGAGATGGAAAGGAATATACGGAATCGGCTGTGCTGACTGCCAAGACCGGTACCTATGACCAGGTGGCTGCCAGCTCGATCGGCGATAAACTGGGTGCTGAACTGGAAACACTGGATAAAAAGAAAGCAACCGGTTATGAGATCGAAGGTGGTGTAGTGGTGAAAAAAATAAAGACCGGCGGACTTTTCAGTAAAACAAGGATGCAGGATGGCTTTATCATCACCAGTGTGAACGGGATGGAGATCACCAGCATCGAAGAACTTTCCCAGGCGATCAAATCCCTGAAAGGCGAAAGCATTCAACTGGAAGGTATGTATCCCGGTTATGAAGGTGTATACCGCTACCCGCTTAACCTCGATGAACTCCCGTAAGAAAAATTTTAGTATATAATAAAATAGCCGTTCCATGGAACGGCTATTTTATTTACCAGGCAGGGCTATCTTATTATTTTATTTTATTTTATTTTTCATACACCAGCCATTCCCAGGCCTGCATCTCGAAACTTTTTCCGGTAGTAAAGTCGTTGGTAGCTTCAGAAAAAATATTAGTGTATATTCCCGTGACGAGGGGGTCTGGTATATCGAAACGCAGGTTCTTGTTAGGGGAAAGATTAAGTACCACCAGCACTTCCTTACCCCCCTTTTTCCTCAGATAAGCAAAGATATTTTTGGGATCGCTGGTTTTAATCCGGAACGTTTGTACCGTGGGATCACCACTTCGTAAAGCAGGGTTATTGGCCCTGCACTTAAATAATAAGCGGTAAAAATCATGCAGGGCATTGTTACCGGTCCATGCGATCGTATCCTTATCAAAGAATTTTATTCGTTTGGTATTAGGGAGTTCCTGTCCCGAATACAATAAGGGGATCCCGTTCCAGGTGGCGCTGAATACCGCCAGCGCTCTGGCCATATCACCATACTTCTCGTATTCGGTGCCGTTCCAGCTGTTCTCATCATGATTGGTAGTGAACCAGGTCCGCATGGTGCTATCACCGAGGTCATCATATTTTTTTAACACGTCCAGCAAACTATCGAGAGGGAAATCTTTTCTAGGCACCGTCACACTGGTATCCCCCGGGTGATTATTCTCATAAAATTCCTTTGTCTTATGCATCCAGGTCCATGCATAGCTGGCATCGAATGCTTCGCCGTATTCCGGTTTTTCCAGTTCGTCAAATTCGCCGAGCCAGAACAATGGTTTTACGGCATCCAGTTCCTTTCTTGCCTCTTTCCAGAAATCCAGTTCCACCCAGAAGGCAAGATCGCAACGAAAGCCATCGATATCGCATTCGGTCACCCAGAATTTCATGGCATCCTTCATCGCCTTTCGTAAAGCCGGGTTTTTGAAATCAAGTTCAATGATATCATCCATCCCGGATGCTATTTTGAAATCTTTTGTAGCACTATCCTTTAAGA
>DASYLC010000307.1:0-2959 GCA_036009775.1 Chitinophagaceae bacterium | reverse complement strand
TGGACTGCAGGTTTCGGCTCCCCGAACTTCCGTTTCCCGGAGCAGTAGGCGGGGTCGTTCTTGCCCCTGTAGAATTATTCACGAAAGTTACCTGGGGAAGCTTATATCCATAGGAGATACCGCTGTTTTCATAATTGAATTTGATCGTATCGGTGTAGAAAGGAGAAATGATCCTTGTAAGATGCCAGGATGTAGCATGAGGTTTACCATAATAGGCCGACACCGTGGGCCCATTGCCCAGGCCAAAATAGGACAGGTCGATGTTGATAGTGGTATGCTCGATATCATCAAAATCATATTTCACTCCATCCTCTGTTACGATACGAAATGATTTCAGGGTTTGATTAAAAAGACTGGCCGTTTGGAAAGTGGGTATGATCTTGACTTTTGACAACGGCACACTGGCGATCTGGCCGTTCTTTCCCATATAAAATCTTCCGGAACCGCCAGGGCAATTGAATTGAAAAATATCGGGTTGAGTATCAACGCTATCGTGGTAATACTTATTACCATCAGCCCGCCAGTCGGATGGTATTGCCGAGGCATACAGGTACCCATAAGTAGGCACATCATCCGGCAACCCGCGTACTGTTCTGGTAATGATACCCCCGGCATTCAGGTACCAGCCAAGACCAACGACCGACGGTGATTCGGCTACCTGTATTCCTCCCCCGGAATATTCCAGCGATACCGACATCCCGATACCACTGTTATTTTTAAAACTATAGATCGGAACGGAGATGGCCGGGATCCCTGTAAATAAATTCACTGCCGAACTGCCCATTTTGCTCGCCTGTGCGCCTGTTGGTGGCAATAGCGCGGAGTTGGCATAATTCGGCGCTTCGGCCTGTGCCGAGGCTGCATTGACAGCACCCAACATTCCAAAAAACAAGATTATTCTTTTCATCATGCTAAAGAATTATTTAAATTGATACCCTATCCTGAATACGATCGGCTGTGTTCTCGGCACCTGCTCATAACTCAGAAAATCCCAGAGCAGCATCAGTTTCGTTTTCTTAAAGAATTTTGATTTCACAGGAATGGAACGGCTGAGTCCCAGCAATCCGCTTTTCTGCCAGCCATTCCTGTCACGCAACTGGTCAAAATCACTGAAAGCCGATCTGTAATTCTGTTCATAACCACCGCTGATCCAGAGCGAGCCTTTTAATTTTATATCGACGTAGCTTCGTAAGCCGATACCCTGGTGACTAATCCGGAGATCATTCCAGCCTCCGCCCCATCCAATCTTATAGGATGCCCCTACACCGATAATATTTTTGTCATTGAGCCTATAACCAAGCGACAAACCGATATCACTGGTAACAGGAAAATAATTGCTCGCCTTCTGCGACTGTACATTGGCGCCATATTCAAGGCGCTTCAGGAATGATTTTGTCTTTTGATCGTTCGGTTTAAATCCTTCCGGCATCTCAGCATCGCTGCTTCCACCTCCTGCTTTAAGAATTTTATTCTTCAGCTCATTGATCTGCGATTGTGCTGCCTGCATATTTTGCCGGAACTGCTGCCGTGCATTGGGTCCCCCGGCTGCTATCTGTTGCTGTACCAGGTTATTGACCTGCACCCTTGTCTGTAAGCCCGCGAAACCGGACATATCCAGTGGTGAATCGGGATCGGGAATACGGAACAGGGATGCCAGCATGCTGTTCTTCCGCATAAAGTCTTTGAAGACTTTTGTCCTGCTCAGTAATTCCAGCGCCTTCTTTTCGATCTTTTTCGGATCGCTGAGGATCTCTTTATATTCTTTTACCTGTGCGGCATAGTAATACACCTGTTTATTGATCTGCTTCAATTGCTTCACCATCCCAAGCTTTTCCAGTTGGGCTTTCAGCTGCTCCCGTCGTTCTTTGATGAATTTTTTGATCTCTTCCGCCTGCTGGAACTTGTCCTGGAGTTTGCCCGTCTTGGCAAGCGCATCTTTTACTTTGCCACCAATACCATTCTGATCCAGGAATTTCAGAGAAGTGGAGAATGAATCCAGTTTAGGAATATATTGCCTGGCCTTACCCGGCATTTCCGGGTTCTTTAGCTTATCCTTCAGAACAGTATACTTGCCTTTTAACTCAATCAGCTTTGATCTGGCCTCAAGTGAATCTTTTGTAGAAAGTAATTTGCGATAAATTTTCTCCTCCTGTTTTTGCATTCCTTCCAGTACTTTCATACTCTTCGCCACGAGTTTATCCTCCAGTTTCTTTGACTTTTCAGCTATCGAGGCAGCAAATTTTTGCGGGTCAAGCTTCCCCAACCCGCAGGGCTCTGTCCACGGGACTCTGTGAGTGGGCAAAGAATCAAGTTTTGTTTGAGAGAAGGAATTTGAAAATAGTATACACCCGGTAAGGATAATTGTTATCCTTCTTAACACAGAGCGCCTGTACTGGCCGAAGGTGGAGATCGGTACCATTAGCAATTCTTTGGTTTTGTAATTGGTCGCAAGTGAATTTAATTTAGTTCATGATCGCTTTCTTCCGACCCCGTAGAAATAATACGATCTGTACCGTATAAATAATGGGTTTTGTCTTCCGGTTTATACGGTAGCAGCAAAAGAAAATCTTGCTTAAGCCGGCTTAGCAAAATTTCCCGGCAATTCTTATTCCCTGATCGTCAACTTGTTTTAAACGATTTTCTCAAGGTCTGAGATCAACGGTGATTTACGCAATGGCATGGGGAAAAAAACAAAAAAATATTTTTTCGGGATCTTTTCGGAACAAAGTCCTGTATCCATTTATCCCGGCTTTCATTGGTGATAGATAGTTGCATGCCAGGACAAACATATTGCCCGGTTCGGCCAGCTTAGTAATGCAGCAACGGGCAGGTTGCGGGCTGGTCTCTGCCATACCAATAGCTGTTTTGGAAATGAGGGTTGCCACCAATTGTCGACCAGGGATTGATCTTGTCGCCGCAAATCCCTGTTTTTCAGATATGTGACCGCCCGGGATGCTTT
>DASYLC010000306.1:0-12101 GCA_036009775.1 Chitinophagaceae bacterium | reverse complement strand
ACCTGACACAGGTGCTGCAACGGGCAATTCAGAATCAAAAACAGCTACCGTAACACCAAAAACAGACGCGGAAAACAAAGCCGATGCCGAGACAAAGGCAAAGATCGAAGCAGCCGAAAGACCGGCAAACCTGCCGCCGGTAATGAGCGATATGGACAATGGTAAATCTCTTTTGATGGGTAAGTGTACCGGTTGCCATCTTATGAAGAATGCAGGCGACTATACTTTTTCACAATGGCAGAATATTTTACGATCCATGGTGCCGAAAGCGAAGTTGTCCGGAGAAGAAGAAAAACAACTCACTGCTTATATTAAAGCGAACGCCAAACAATAGACTAAACATATTATTTATATAATACAGGGCTGCCCATGCATGGCAGCCTTTTATTTTTAGTAATGGGCCCGTCAATAAACCGGTGGCGTTTTTTGAGGTCATATTGAATCAATGATCAGGACCGGTAGTGTAATCATAAAACAGATGAAAAAAATATTTTATAGTATCATCACCCTTGGAATACTGGCAATGGCCTGTAATAAAAAGGTATTGCCTGTTATAACAGAACGCAAAACGGATCCTCCATCACCCCAAAAAACAATTCTGAACATCACACCTGACCTGGCCAGGGGGAAAATGATCTTTACCAATCGCTGCGGCCGCTGTCACGACCTGCCCAAACCGGAACAATACACGTCGGAAAGATGGAAGGGAATTCTTTCTTATATGAACCCAAGGGCGGGGTTGAACGAGGAACAGGGGGTTCATATTACCGCTTACCTGCAGGCCAATGCGGCCAAATAACAGGCGGAGCGAAAATAAGCAGGTCAATTTAACGTTTTAGACCTGGTATCTGGCACCGTTTTTAAACTTAGTACCTTCATAATAGTCTGAAACTAAAATGTTAGCCCATGCCATTGAGTAACCAGGCAAAGAACCAGCACCTGATGTGGCGCGCCGGTTTTGGCCCCGCAGTCGAACAACTCGGGGATCTTTCGGAGTATACCCCCAAACAATTTTATAAGGCCCTTGTCAAAGCTTCGGATAAAAAACCCGAATTTCTGAATGTAGCGGATGATTATCTGCAGGGTCTCTATATGGGGATCGAAGAAGTAGGCCGGCAACAAAAACTGAAGGAAATGAGCGCCGATGAACGGAAGATGATCCAGCAAAAAAACCGGGAGGGGGTGCGCAACCTGAACATATACTGGCTGCATGAAATGGTGAACAGTTCGGCCCAGCTAAGAGAAAAAATGGCTTTTTTCTGGCATGGTCATTTTGCCTGCCGTAATCTCAATGTTTTTTTCCAGCAGGGTTTGCTGGATGTGATCCGGAGAAATGCATTGGGCAACTTCGGTACCCTGCTCAAAGAAGTTTCCAAAACAGCAGCGATGCTGAATTTTTTAAATAACCAGCAGAACCGCAAAGACCATCCGAATGAGAATTTTGCGCGGGAAGTGATGGAACTATTCACATTGGGCCGTGGTAATTATAGCGAGCATGATGTAAAGGAAGCTGCCCGGGCATTTACCGGGTGGAACGCTACTATCAAAGGAGAATATATTTTCCGGAAAGGACAGCATGACTTTGGCAGCAAGACCGTATTGAATAAGACAGGCAATTTTGATGGAGGCGAAGTACTGGATATCCTGTTGCAGGAAAAACAAACGGCAAAATTCATCACCCAAAAATTGTATAAGTTCCTGGTGAATGAAGACCCGGACAATGCGAAAGTGGAATGGCTTTCCGATCGCTTTTATAAGAATGAGTATGATATTTCCAAATTGCTGGAAGATATTTTTACCAGCGAATGGTTCTACGAAGAAAAGAATGTGGGTGTAAAAATAAAATCACCTATCGAATTAGTGGCCGGTATACAACGAATGCTGCCCATGAAATTTGAAAGGGATGACGTATTGCTGCTGGTTCAGCGGTCTCTGGGGCAACTGCTTTTCTACCCGCCGAATGTAGCCGGTTGGCCCGGCGGTAAAAGCTGGATCGACAGTTCCACACTGATGATGCGGATGCGGATCCCGCAGATGCTGGATGACAAGGACGAATTCAATATCAAACCAAAAGATGATGACGACCAGATGATGGGCCGCAAGGATATTAACGAGGACCCTAAAGGAGGGGCGATGAAACAAATGGGAAGACTGAACAAACCGATCCAGGTAAATATCGACTGGTCATTGTACACAAAGAATTTTGAATCTGTTCCAAGGGAATCATTGCTGGCAACGATCAGTGGTAACCTGCTGCAGGTTAAAAGCCGCATCGATCCCGAACTGATCAAAAAATTCTCTGACCAGACCGGCCGGGAGAACTTTATTAAAACGGCGACACTGCAGTTAATGAGTACGCCGGAGTATCAATTATGTTAAAACGGCTACGGGCCGTGGGCTATGGGCTTTGAGCCCGCAGTCCGCAGCCAATAGCTCAAAGCTTTTTTATGTTATTCAAAAGAAAAGAATTCATCCAGATCGGGTCGCTGGCAACAGCTTCACTATTATTGCCCAAGTTCCTCAAAGCATTTGAAGGACAGGCCATGGTGCCCATGGGTAATAAGATCGTTGTGATACTTCAGTTGAGTGGCGGTAACGACGGCCTTAATACGGTCATCCCCGTTAGAAATGATATCTATTATAAGGCAAGGCCAAGACTGGGTATCATTAGGGATAAAGCCCTCTCGCTGACCGATGAAGTGGGTTTGCATCCTGCGCTGACCGCCTTTAAAGAATTATACGATGATGGCAACCTGTCCATTCTTAATAATGTCGGCTATCCCAATCCTGACCGTTCGCATTTCCGCAGCATGGATATCTGGCATACCGCCAGTCAGAGCAATGAATACTGGAATAACGGTTGGGTAGGTCGTTACCTGGATGCCCAATGCAAAGGTTGTGATAAACCCACGCAGGCTATAGAGATCGATGATATGCTGAGCCTGGCATTGAAAGGCGATAATATCAAAGGGATCGCCGTAAAAGACCCGCGGCGTTTATACGGAACGGCCAATGAAAAATTCTTTAAGGAGGTAAGCAAGAATCATGTCAATGAAGCGGGGGAGCAGCAGGCGGATTATTTATATAAGACGATGGCAGAAACACTCTCTTCGGCAGATTATATTTTCCAGCAAAGCAAATTACATCCTACCAAAGCGGAGTATCCCAAAACAGACCTGGGCAACAGTATGAAGACGATCGCTTCGCTGATCTATTCGGAGATCAATACCAAGGTTTACTATGTGTCGCTCGGGAGCTTTGACACGCATATCAACCAGGACGGGCAACAGCAACGTTTATTCACCGAGATGAATGACGCGGTAAGATCCTTTGTAAAAGACCTGAAGGCCAATAACCGGTTTGAAGATGTAATGCTGTTCACGTTCTCTGAATTTGGCAGAAGGGTACAACAGAATGCGAGCAATGGTACCGATCATGGCACCGCGAATAATATGTTCCTGATCAGCGGCGGACTGAAGAAAAAAGGGCTGATCAATGAATTACCGGATCTCGCCGATCTCGATGAAGGCGATCTGAAATACAGGGTAGATTTTAAAAATGTGTACGCGACAATATTGAATAAATGGTTGAAGGCGGACGATAAGGCGATACTGGCAAAGCAATACGAGTATATGAATTTTATATAAGGACTTGCAATGGAAATGTGGTCAATAGTGGTCATATAAGTCATATGCGTCACATGGATCACATGAACTCACTATGATTTATGGAGTCTTCGCAACTTCTAAAAGTCTTTCCCAATGCAGGGTATTGTGACCTGTTTACCCCATGTAACTTCCATAACCTTTCCCCGTTCCGGGGATCCTATTCAGATTTTTTCTTTCTCCATGCATAGAAAACAAAAAACAATACGATAGCAGCCCCTGTTCCGCCCATGATCCAAAAAATCGTTGCTTTTTTCTTTTCCAGTTTTTTTTGCTCTTTTAACTCTTCCTGGTTCTCCAGATAATTGTCAATGCTCGTCTCAAGCAGGCTTTTCCCCCTTTCATACATATAATCCGCCCTGATAAAATGAGATTCGTAATTGGGGACGGGAATGTTATTTTCAGAAAAATATTTTTCCAGCTTCAGGGTTTTGCTGCTTAGCTTAAAAGAATTGTCAGCATCGTATTCGTCAGCTATTTTATAAGCAACCCATGCCTGTTGCTGTTTCTTGTGTTTTAAAAGATAATCCCCGCTCTCATTCAGTATGGAGGCCATCATTATATCGGGTCTTTTTGTAAAGGGAAGCCTTTCTTTCAGTTGATAGGTAATATCGCTGATAATGACCTCGGGATCTTTTTGAACCGTGGAAAGACCGAGAACGGAATGAGTTATCCACCAACTGTTGTCTTTCCCGGAAAGTTTTGCTTCCAGCACTTTTATATGGAACCATTCGCTTCCATGATGAGACGCTGAATTAAGCGCAACAGCTTTTTTTATATAGAGAAGGGCCTTTTCATTTTCTCCTCTTAATTCGTACAGGGTGCCCAGGTTGGCGATTATATTGTATTCATTGGGTTTTTCTTTTTCCAGCCGGGATAAAATATCAAAGGCTTTATCATATTCACCCATTCTCATATGGGTCAATGCCCTGTCATTTTCGTCCTCAAAAAGATTAAGCTTGCTTTTAACAGCATCGGCCAGCTTGTTTAATTCTTCCAGCAGGGAAGCATTATTAAATCCTTCCCTGAATGTGAAAACATCGGGAGAGTTTCCTCTTCGATATACATCCGTATTGTCGGAATGACTATACGAATTTCCACAGGGGAAAATCGCCTGCGATGCAAAAAGCATAGCGATCAATAAGAAGATCTTTATTTTCATTTCTGCATTCAGATTAATATATCTGTTTACTGCATTTTCCTTTGCCTGTTGCGGTCCTAGATCAATTTCTTTTTACTGGTACCGAGCTTGAAGAGAACGAATCCCATCACTGCGAAGCACAATACACCCAACACCATATAACCACCTTCGCCGATGATACCGGTAAGACCCGATTCAGCGCTCATCTTCGTCATAGCACCGGATACCGCAGGTATCCTTGAAAGTATGGCAAAGAGCACTCCCAACAGGGCGCCTCCTGCGACCAACCCTGTTGCAAACAGGCTTCCTCTTTCAAGATCATCATCTCCTTTTACTTCCTCACCTCTTTTCTTTTTCACTGCCATTGCGATACCACGGATAGCGCCCCCGATAAAAATAGGCAGCGTGGTGGAAATGGGAAGATAAACCCCGATCGCAAAGCTCAACGACTTAACACCACAAAGTTCTACTACCAACGCCAGTGCGGCGCCGGCAATAACAAAATTCCAGTCCAGGTCACCGCCGAGGATACCTTTGATCAGGGTGGCCATCAGCGTTGCCTGCGGGGCCGCAAGAGAACTGCCGATCGCATGATGGATCCCGTTAGCTGCCTGTTCTGCAGTGGGAGTGTCAAGTATCTTAATAGTAAATCCAATAGCGATGGACGAAACAATAGCTCCGATAAACAAACCCAGCTGCTGGTATTTTGGTGTGGACCCCACCAGGTACCCGGTTTTCAGATCCTGCGAAGTGGCGCCCGCATTGGCAGCAGCGATACAAACCATACCGCCTACCACGAGGGCCATCGGTTCGTAAACAGAGCCCGTTGCGCCTACCGCCACGAAGATCAGGCAGGTACTCATGATCGTAGCGATGGTCATACCCGAGATCGGGTTATTCGTAGTGCCGATCAGTCCAACGATGCGGGATGAAACAGTTACAAAGAAAGCACCGAATACAACGATGAGTATGCCGATCAGCAGTTTTTGGAAAACATTGTCACCGGGTATTACCGGCAGTACCGCGATCAGGATAACGAGGGCCAGTATACCAAGACCTACAACTTTTATACTCAGGTCCTGTTCCGTACGGAGTGTGCTTTTGGCACCCTTATCTTTTACGGAACGGACACTTTCTTTAAAGGAAGAGACGATGGTAGGTATTGTTTTTATCAGTGTGATAAAACCACCCATGGCTACTGCGCCGGCACCGATCTGCCGGATATAAGCACGATACACAGCGGTTGCTGGGTCGGCAAAAGTATGTGTTACAGGATTCCATTCGCCATAGCCGCCCTTAACATCGATGCTCGCTAAAAAGCCAAGTTTGGCCTGTTGCATGGCGATATTGACCGGGTCTACCAATGAGACCAGGATCGGGTTGAATACCAGCCAGCTCAATACACTTCCTGCGACCAGCACACCTGCGATCCGCATGCCGATGATATAACCGACACCCATGTATTCCGGTGTGATATCCGCGGAGATCTGCGCGGAAGGATAAAAAGTGTTTACTACTTTATGTTTGACAGTATCATAAATGGGCGTTTCGGTTATTACCCTGAACAATTTTTGAAGCACTGCGTATACGGTGGCAAATCCCAATCCCAGGAATGCGGTTTTGGCAAACTCGCCTCCTTTCTCACCGGCTTTCAAAACCGCGGCACAGGCTGTTCCTTCCGGGTAGGGCAGGTTGGCATGTTCTTTTACGATCAAGGAGCGGCGAAGCGGGATCATCATCAATGTTCCCAGCATACCACCGAAAATGGCAAGGATAAAAATAGAACCGTATTCAAAGAATTTGGCAGAACTGGCAGTAGAAAGAAAAAGGAAGCCGGGCAATGTGAATACGACGCCGGATGCTATGCTTTCACCTGCTGAACCTGTCGTTTGAATGATATTGTTTTCGAGGATGGTCGTTTTAAAAACCCTCCGTCCCAGTGTAATGGCAATGACCGCGATGGGGATCGAAGCCGAAACGGTAAGTCCTGCCCGCAAGGCCAGGTATACATTGGCGGCTCCAAACAGTATTCCGAAAATAGTTCCAAGTATAACGGCTTTGACCGTAAACTCGGCCATCTTTGTTTCCGGGGCGACAAACGGCTTGAACTTGGGTTCGTCAGTCATAGCAATTGATTTTTGTTACTGGAAGATAAGGAAAATAGCTGTTTTGTTTTAGCCACTAGCTTTTAGCCTTTAGCTATGAATCAATGCCCCGCAGCCCGCAGCCCATAGCCCACAGCCCACAGCCAGTAGGCCACAGCCCTTGAATCTATAACTAATTGTAACGTCGTTAGCAGCTAACAGCTTTTCCCTAATTCACTCCTTTCTCCCTCATCACCTTATTCAACCATTTCAGCAACACAAAAAGGAATATGGCAGCAGCCCCGAGTAAAATAAAGTTCAGCCAGAAATAACTGGCCTTATTTTCATATTCATCCCATTTGCTGGCAAGGATACCGCTTAATTTATTCCCGATCGACGTGGAGAGGAACCAGCCGCCCATCATCAGTGAAGTGATACGGACGGGACTGAGTTTGGACACCAATGATAATCCCATCGGGCTTAGAAAGAGTTCGCCGATAGTTATCACACCGTAGCTGCCGATCAGCCACCAGACACTTACTTTTTCTGTTCCGTTATTACCGGCTTTTACCGCCGCGATCATTACGAGTACGGATAAAGCAGAGATCAGCAGGCCAAAGGCAATTTTGGTGGGAGTGCTGGGTTCTTTTCCTTTCCGGCGAAGCCAGGTAAAGAAAGCGACGATCAAAGGTGTCAATGCAATTACCCAGAAAGGATTGATGGATTGGCTGAGACTGGGCAGCCACGCTTTTACCACTTCGCCTTCTTTCGGCAATTTTTCAGGAGCTATATTTTTAAAATAAGGAGGATAACCTGGTTCTTTTACTTCCTTGCCGTCCACTTTTACCTTACGGAACTGGTGATCCAGTTTCACGACACTGTCCAGCTTATAGGTGGTATTGGCAGGTTTATCGGTTTGTTTCAGTGAATGTAAAACACCACCAAATGCACCGCTTACCTGCCGGTCGGTATAACGGCTGGCCCAGGTATTCAATGCCGATCCGTTTTGTTTGAAGATGGCCCAGAATAAGATCACCACGGCAAAGATGGAAAGCATAGCAGCCATGGCGGGTCGTTCATTTTTATTGCTTCGCAATAACAGTACGGTATAAAATATACAAACCGGAACGCAGGCAAAGATGAAAGCGTCGGTAGAGTCTGAATCAAAAATAAAACTGCGCGGGTTCTGGGGTGTTTCAACGCCCTTCAGGAAATAACCGATGACCCCGAAAACGATGGAAGGAAGGATCACTAGTAACAGTATCTTCCACAGCGGAAGGTCACCGGGTTGCAATGGTTTTCGTACATCGTACTCTTTATAGTGTTTAGTACCGGTAATGAAAGTGATCACGCCGATGAACATACCCACTCCCGCTGCTGCAAAAGCTGCCGGCCAGCTGAAAATGCTGTATAAGGCCGCGCCGAAAAAATTACAGATGAAGGCGCCGATATTAATACCCATGTAAAAGATATTATATCCTTCATCTTTCTGCTTCATGTACTGCGGAGTGGAATACACATTTCCCAGCAGCGTTGAGATATTCGGTTTAAAGAACCCGTTGCCGATTATGACCAGGGCCATGGAGACATAGAGCATCTTTTCACTGTGAATACCCATCGAGCAATAACCGATGCCCATCAGTAAACCGCCCATGATGATAGAGCGGCGGTAACCGAGATAACGGTCGGCGACCAGGCCGCCGATAAACGGGGTAAAGAATACAAGGGCGATGAATGTGCCGTACAGGCTTGCGGACTGTTTTTCATCCATATTAAAGCCATCCACGGAATCTTTGAGGTAAAGCGTAAAGATCCCGATCATCAGGTAATACCCGAACCGTTCCCACATTTCGGAGAAAAAAAGAAAGGGCAATGCTTTAGGATGCTTCTTCCACATGGGCGAATCGTTTAAGGAGTTAAGATAATCAAAATGGAGTTATACCAAAGCAGATTTTAGAGGGGCCAAATGGGTTTTATAATGGCATTGGCTGTCGCTATTTACACAAAACGAATTGATCTGCCACTAAATCGCTTTGGTAGTTGAGAAAATAAAAAAGGTGGCCCTTGAGCCACCTTTGTATAAGCGGTTAGTTTGATTATACTGCTGAACCTGTTTTGTCTTTTACGATCTTATCAAGCGATTTTACACGGCTGAAAATTAACAGACCGCCCAGTATCGCCGCAATGGCAATAACGCCGAAGAATATTCTTTTGTCATGCATGGTATCCCAGGAGCTGGCCATTACACCGGCTACTTTTCCGCCGAGAGATGTGGAAATAAACCATCCGCCCATCATCAGTGCTGTTAAGCGTTGCGGAGCCAGTTTGGATACAAACGATAAACCGATAGGACTTAAGCATATCTCACTGACGGTGAAAACACCATAGGTAAGGAACAGCCACATGGAGCTGGTCTTATGTGTGTAGATACTTGGCACGGACATTACAGCGAATACCATTACCAATGCACTTAAACCTGAAATGACAAGAGCCCAGGCGAATTTGCTGGCGGTGCTTACCGGTTTTCCCTTTCGTGCTCTCCAGGCAAAAAATAAAATGAGCAGTGGTGTGAACGCAACTATAAAGAATGGATTGATGGATTGAAATAATTCAGTATTGCCCACTTTGGCCAAACCGCCGGGAGGCCATTTGTCTTTAGGCATGTTGACAAAATAAGGATCGGGTCCCATAGTTTTTATGGCATGGCCCGAATCATCCGTTACTACCCGCATATATTGATCCAGGCTATCCACTTGCTGGGGTTTGGTTTCCAGCGTTTGCAGGGTATACACTGCATCGGCCGGGCTCTCCATGAATTTTGGGATCGAGCGTTCTGTATGCGATTCTGCCCAAATAGTTAAACCGGTTGAGTTTTGGTTATAAATTGTCCAGAATATGACAGAAACTGCGAAGATAAATAGCAGTGCACCGATACCTTTTTTGTCTTCGCCTTTTTCTTTTTTCCAAAGACGAACATAGAAGAAAATTACCGGCACACAGGCCAGGATGAAAGCATCAGAAGTATCACTACCGAATATGTTGCCGGGAATAATATAGCCCAGCGCTGCAAATATGATCATGGGAGCGAATACGGAGCCCAGTATTTTTGATGTTGGCATATCGCCCGGCTGCATCGGTCTTTTTATATCATGTTCTTTTACGTGTCTTAAACTAAAGGCTAATACGATCAGGCCGATGATCAAACCAATACCTGCTGCGGAGAAAGCAGCCTGCCAACCGATCTTATTACGAAGAATCGCCGCGATGAAATTGCAGAAGAAAGCGCCGATATTAATTCCCATGTAAAAGATGTTATACGCATTATCTTTTAAGGGTCGCAGATCTTCCCTGTTATACATATTGCCTAACAGGGTAGAGATATTTGGTTTGAAAAAGCCATTGCCGATGATGATCAGCCCCATGGATATATACGCAGTATAATCACCTGGCAAAGCAATAGTGAGGTATCCCGCAGCCATTAATGTACCGCCAATAAAAATAGATTTAATATAACCCAGGTAACGATCGGCCAATAAGCCGCCAATGAACGGAGTTAAATATACCAATGCGATAAACGTTCCTACCACATCCGTACCCATCGCTCTCGGTAATCCTTTTCCTGAACCGTCTGTGAGAAACAACAACAGGATCCCCACCATCAGGTAATAGCCAAATCGTTCCCACATTTCCGTAAAGAATAATACATATAGTCCTTTTGGATGCTTGCCGGTTTTTGCAGGTAGATTCATACAGATTTTTTTAGTTAGTTAATCAGAGTCTTGCGAGGCGAAGCCGAAGCAACCTCATCGTTAGAGCAACCAAAATACAGAAATTTAGCCACCCAAAAATTTTTTCAATGTATCTTTAGCAAACACACCCGATATTCGCAAATCATTAATATCCAGCTACAGAAACCAACTATGCGAATCCTATTATTAGGCTCCGGCGGCAGAGAGCACGCCCTTGCCTGGAAACTTTCTCAAAGCCCTCTTTGCGAAAGCCTTTTTATCGCTCCCGGTAATGCCGGTACGGCGGAATGCGGCATAAACCTGCAAATTGGGGTGACCGATTTTGAATCCATCAAAAAAGCCTGTATTGACAAAAAGATCGACCTGGTCATCGTCGGTCCCGAAGAGCCATTGGTAAAAGGAGTAACCGATTTTCTTATCAGCAGCCCCGAACTGAAAGAGATCGATGTGATCGGGCCCGGTAAGCATTGCGCCCAGCTTGAAGGCAGCAAAGCTTTTGCCAAAGCATTTATGATCCGGCACAATATTCCGACAGCCGCTTACAAAGAATTTACGCTGGATAATTATGAAGAAGGTGTCGGCTACCTTAAAAATCACCAGCTCCCTATTGTGATGAAAGCAGACGGGCTTGCTGCCGGCAAAGGTGTGGTGATCTGTCAGAACCCCCTCGAAGCGATCGCGGAATTCGAACTGATGATACAAAGAGCCAAATTTGGGGATGCCGGTAAAAGAGTAGTGGTGGAACAATTCCTGAAAGGAGTGGAGATGTCGGTTTTTGTGCTGATGGATGGAAAGAACTATGTGATCTTACCCGAAGCAAAAGATTATAAAAGGATCGGGGAAGGGGATACCGGTCCCAATACGGGTGGAATGGGTGCTGTAAGTCCTGTTCCATTTGCAACAGACGAACTAATGAAAAAGATAGAGGATAAAGTGATCCGCCCGACTGTAGCGGGATTGCAAAAAGAAGGACTCGAATACCGGGGCTTTATCTTTTTTGGATTGATGATCGAAAATGATGAGCCTTATATGATCGAATACAATTGCCGGATGGGTGACCCGGAAACAGAAGTGGTGATACCACGCTTAAAAAATGACCTGGTCGAATTACTGCGTGCAGCTTCCCGCCAGCAATTGGATACCATCAGCATTGACACCGACCCCCGCACAGCCTGCACCATCGTGGCTGTAAGTGGTGGTTATCCCGGTGAGTATGAAAAAGGACACGAAATACTTGGACTGGAAAATGTAAATCCTGCTGACAGCATGCTGTTTCATATGGGAGCCGTATTAAAAGACGGGAAAGTGGTGACCAGCGGGGGACGTGTTTTTTGTATGACCTCTTATGGCCTGTCAGTATACGATGCCGTTGAAATTTCCAAAGAGGAAATAGAGAAAGTTTCTTTTACGGGAATGGAGTACCGGAGTGATATAGGGTATGAATTTACTTAAGTTTATAGTT
>DASYLC010000305.1:0-6296 GCA_036009775.1 Chitinophagaceae bacterium | reverse complement strand
ATTCCCCACAGATACTTTTCTCTTTGGCTGAAGCTTTCTTCCTGAGAGCAGAAGCAAGGGAAAGAGGCTTTATCAGTTCCGGCCCTTCAGCGCAATCACTCATGGAAAGCGGTATCCTGGCAAGTATGACCTATATGGGAGTTCCCAATCCCGCTGGTGCTTTAGCCGACTATCTTGATTTCAATGCTGGTTTTCCCGATGTGGATTACACAGCAGGTCCTCTGGCCCCTGGTGCTCCGGGTGGTGGTATTGCAACTATCCTTTCTCAGAAATGGTTTGCCCTGAATGGTATCAATACACTCGAAATATGGACAGATTACAGAAGGGTTCCTTTTTCCTCCGTATCTACCTTGCCGGGTGCGTCTACCAGCCATTTTACATATGGTACAACGGGTGGATATACTGCGGGGCCGAGTATTTCGGTATCGCCACAGCTCCCTCCCGGTGCAACCATACCGGTAAGGTATCTGTATCCGCAAACAGAATATAATTATAATTCAGCCAATGTAGGATTAGAAGGTCCGATCAACCAGTTCACGAGCCGTATCTTCTGGGACCTGAATTAACAGGTATTATTCTCACGTTAATTTTTAGCATTGCCGTTAGTAAAGCAGGTGGTTTCTATCACCTGCTTTTTTATTTTGTCCTCTCTCTTCGCTTTACGAATTCGGGACAAGTGCTTTCCATTGGTCATAAAAATCTCCCACTGGTCATAAAAGACCCGGATTGAGCAGTTTTTGACATATAGCCAGGCGTCATTTCCAAATTGATCCCTGTCAATTGATAAGAGGGTTATGCAATTTTAACAAATCATGCATCTGGTTAACAGGAGCCGGCTTTGAACGGCAGCTACACAAACAAGAGAAAAAGAAAATTGTGAATCAAAACCATGAATGATTGAATAAACTAAGTGCACTGAAGACAAGTACCCGGAGCGAGATTGTAAACAGGATCAATTCGGGCAAAGAGTTTATTGATATGAGTTTTTTACAGAACCCGGATGTGATGAGCATCGCCCGTCAAAGCAATATGTCCGTATTCCATTTTCATCGTTGCTTTAAACAGGTTCACGGTATATCTCCATACCAGTATATGCTGGGTAAAAGGCTGGAATACGCCCGGGAATTACTCAACGAGAGGACCTGGCTGATCTCCGATATAGCAGGCAAGTGCGGCTTCCCGGATGTTTTTACTTTCAGCAAAGCGTATAAAAGAAAGTATGGGTGCAGTCCTTCAAAATCAAGGGCAGCCTGAACCCGGATAATTTCATGATCATTCCAGTTGCCCGGGTAAGGATCCTTTATAATTGGTGCCTACAGGGAGAATAATGTCACCGATGGAGACCTCTGTAAGGTTATAAGAAGTAATCCTTGGTTTTGCCACGATATACGAACGGTGAATGCGTACAAATTGTTCATTAAGCAATTCACTGATCTGTCCCATCTGCATTTTTGTGATATACCATTTCGCTTTTTCGGTGTAGATCTTTATATATTCTTTCATACCTTCTACATACAGTATTTCGGAAAAATTCACTTTCACCCTTCGTTTATTTATATTGATGTACAGGTAATCTTTGCTGCCGGCTTTGTCACCGGCCGGATCCGTCTCTGTTTTTTCCTCGAACCTGATCTTATTGACAGCCATCAGGAACCGGTTGAATTCAATGGGTTTAAGAAGATAATCGATCACGTTCAGCGTATAACCTTCCAGAGCGTATTCATGGTAGGCTGTTGTAATGATGAATTTACACGAACCCTGGAACATCTTTATAAAATCAATGCCTTTTAATTTGGGAAGGTTGATATCAATAAAGACCAGGTCGATCTTTTTATGGGACAGCCATTCCATCGCGGATATGCCATCCCCGAATACTTTTTGCAGATCAAGAAAAGGTGTCTGGTTCACATAATCGGCCAGGACTTCTGCCAGCAGCGGCTCGTCTTCAATGATGATGCAGCTATACTTCCTCATGCCCCTGTAATTTAAGCTTTACCGAAGCAAAAAAACTATGTTCTCTTTTTTCAAGTATCAATTCATGTTCCGGGTACAATAATTCCAGTTGCCTTTTAATATTGGCCAGGCCGATCCCTGTACCGGAACCTGAATGTGGTGAGGTCTCAACGGAATTTTCCACTTCGAAACATAATGTGCCGCTCTCTACTGTAAGTATGATATTCACATGAGAATTCATACGGCTTTCTCCTGCAGCATACTTAAATGCATTTTCCACAAATGGCAGCAGTATCAACGGAGCGATCTGTTGTGAAGGGTCATCGATATTTTTTCCAAACTGCACGGTCAGTTTATTCCGGAACCTGACTTTTTCCAGTTCGATATAATCATCCAGGAACTTTGTTTCTTCCGCAACAGATATTTTCTCCCGGTTGGCGCCGTATAGCATGAACCGCATCAGCTGGGAAAGTTTTAATGTCACATCTGCCGCTTCCGGAGCTTTCTGTCTTGACAATGCGTGCACCGTACTTAATACATTAAAAAGAAAATGCGGGTTGATCTGGGCTTTCAGGAAACTGAGTTCGGAGACCAGTTTTTCCTTCTCCAGCCGGCTTTCCCGTTCCCGGGATAAATGAGTGAACCGGTATAATTCATAGATCATCAGCAGGCAGGCAGGAATCACAAGATCAAACAATGTAATCACAAGACTCGACAGATTGAAAAAACTTGCCGACGACATATCCGCATGATAGAAAACCGGGAATACAATATAAAATATGAGCACCCGTAGCATGAATAAGAAAAGCAGGGTTACTCCAAAAGCCAGTACAAGAGGGTGTCCTGTATATTTTGGCCGGAGCAGGAGAGGTTTCAACGTAAACCGGAACAATAAATAAAACAGCGCCATTTTAACGGGCATCGTTAAAAAGGTCGTGCCCAGTGCCGGCATGATCTCTGTGCTGAAAGTCCTGCCGGGAGACATCGATATGGCCACTACGGCCTGTAAAACATCCCATAAGAAATAAGCAAGCCAGAACAGTGTATGCTGCCGCGTTGAGATTTTCATAAGCGAATTTCCACTAAAAATCCATTTGTAGCAATGAATTTGCCCGATCGGGTACCAGCGTATATGAATAGGTCATTTCAGTATACGAAACCGGCAATGCCATTAATACACTGCAGACTGCTTTTCGTATACGGTGAGACAGGCCTTGTCTATATTCCTGCATCTGTACCTGATACTGTGATAATATTGTACAGGGTGTTTTAAAAAGACAAGTGATCAATGATAACAACAGCAACTATACAGGCAGTAACTAAGAGAACAGACGGAGCGATAAATGTTCCTGGCCCGGTCCGGATAGAATTGGATGGCTGGCTGATGACTAATGCATTTAAGAACCTGGTGGTATCAAAGGCGAGCACAAAAGAAGAGATCATTAAAAGGATCATTGCCGGTAAAAATTATATGGACAATTTTTTTTTGAATAACCCGGAGATCAACACCGTCGCGCGAGAGAGCAATATGTCCGAGTTTCATTTTTACAGGTGTTTCAAACGGGTGGTGGGAATATCGCCTTACCAGTACATGTTGTGCAAAAGACTGGAGTATGCCAGTCATCTTTTGCACCAGAAGAGCAGGCTGGTCACATCCATCGCAAGCGAATGTGGTTTTCCTGATGTGTTTACATTCAGCAAAGCATTTAAAAGAAAATATGGGTTCAGTCCTTCCAAATATTTTTTAGTGCATAAGGACTGATATTTTATTACAAATCAATAACGCAATGACCAGGTTCCTGTTCTTTTTATTGGCGACAGTATCTTTTCTTACTAATAAGGTTTGTGCGCAGCAGGCCATTGACCTGTCAGCACCTCCCGGGGAACCCGCTCTGTTCGCGGAGAATTTCATTTCCACACCGATGTACGAACGGGATATGGCCATCTCTCCCAAAGGTGATGAGATACTTTACACTGTCATGGTTCCCTATAGTAATTTCCAAACGATTGTATGCAGTAAAAAGAAAGGGAATGCATGGTCAAAACCGGAAGTGGTATCATTTTCCGGGAGATACAGCGACCTCGAACCGGCTTTCTCCGGCGACGGGAACCGGTTGTTCTTTTCATCCAACCGCCCGTTCGATGACAATTCACAGAATCCTGCAGGGAAGACAAAGGACTTTGATATATGGTATGTTGAACGGGTGAACGGGAACTGGTCCATTCCGAAAAATGCGGGTGCGCCGGTAAATACGGAGGAAGATGAATATTATCCATCTGTAGCCTCCAATGGTAATTTGTATTATACAGCACAATATAAAGGAGGTGTCGGGAGGGAAGATATTTATGTGGCGAGATGGCAAAATGGCGCATACTCGGCTCCGGTCGTTTTGGATACGATGGTGAACAGCGCCTCTTATGAGTTCAATGCATTCGTATCGCCGGATGAACAATTCATTCTCTTCTCTTCGCAGGGTCGCAAGGATGAAAAAGGCAGGGGCGATCTCTATATCAGCGTAAAGGATAAAAGTAATAACTGGCAAAAGGCGAAGAACCTGTCATTGATCAACTCCGACAGGCTGGACTATTGCCCGTTTGTGAGTTTTGATAAAAAAGCTTTTTTCTTCTCCAGTGAGTCACATTCACTAAAAAGATCTTTCGACAAACCCGTTGTGTACGGCGATCTCCGCCAGGCTGCGGGCCAGGTAAGGAATGGTACCGGGAATATTTACTGGGTGGATATTAACTTCCTCCGGGAATATTTAAAATAGCAGAATGCGGATTGTTATGATCCGCATGAACAACGCGGGTAAATCATAACCTCTGCTAAAGAGCTTCCGGTCTTTGCCATTTTAACCGGTAAATAATTATAAATAATTGGGTAGATTTAAAATCAATTAAATTTGATATTAAATCAACCAACTTGCGGAACCTCAACCGATCCATCCTTCTTTTACTGCTACTGTCTGTCTTCTCCTGTAACAGGCGATCAGCACCAAAAGTCACCGATATAAAAAAATGGGAACGCTCGGTGATCAATATCGAGTGCCTGGAACTCCGGTATTCTCCTGAAGAGATCGACCAGGTCATCACGGCGGAGAAGCTGCAGCGTAAATTACTTACGGAAGAAGATGAGTTGGAGCGAAGAAGCGAACTCGGCCGGGAAACCATTCCTGTTTCGGGCACCGCCATCTATGTTACCGATAACGGGAAGAAATACCTGGTCACCGCCAAGCACGTGATCTATGATCCTCAGGAAAGTCAAAGCACGACCGGGCCGAGATTGTACAGGGACATTTCTATCCGCACACCTTATGAGTATTTCCTGAAACGAAAAGTAAATGACGCGTCGATCCTTTCCACCGGTTATGGTCCGGTAAGTCCTTTCTATCTTTCAGATGATGCGACCGATATCGGTATCATTTCCTTGCAGGCATCGCTGACCAATTTCCTTATTAAAACACTCGAAGATGACGGTTATGTGCCGATCAATATTGCGGATATCGACAGGTCGCAGAATATCAGTACAGGGGAAGGGATCGCGGCAATAGGATATCCGGATATTTCAAAAGTGGGTGTTTTCCAGAAGCGGAACGACTACCAGTCAAATGTGGTGGTATTACCGGTGAACACGTTTGGTAATATTGCCATGGCACATGACCAGCTCTCTTATTTTATAGGTGATATCACAGTGTATCCCGGTAACAGCGGCGGGCCGGTCATCAAGCAGGATAAACTGATCGGTATCGTCAGCGGACAGGTATTGATACCCGTTGATCAGTCGAACCGCTTATCTTCCAGGGGAACACTGGCCAAGGTCATCAAAGCAGAATATATTATCAGGGGGCTGCGAAAATTGCAGGAGACCGAGGCCGACAAATCCTTCCGTTAATTCTCTTATAGCTCATGGTTTAAACCGTGGCCTATAAAAGGCAGAGAATCTCTGAACGGCTTTAGCCGTTTCCTTAACTTAATGACATTGCCCTGCGGGACAGAATTGATTTCAAATGGACCCCTGCCATGAATCCGGGGAGATTGAGTATCGAAAGCTATTCAATATAGACCCGTTTGCCATTCAGCATGCTGAGGGAGTCGATCAGCCGGGTAGTATCGGAAGTGGTTCCGGGCAGGATCATGAATAGTTTGTAAGCCAGTGAATCTTTTGTTTCCATCTGCACAGCCCATTGAAAGGTCTTTAATTTGCTCAACCGGCTAAAAGCTCTTTGTGCATTGGCAGTTTCCAAAACAAATTTAAAATTACCGGCGGGAGTTACAGCTGTTGTTTGCACAGTACTGGCAATAGTATTTTGATGGGTTGTCGTATCTTCTACCAGTACCGTTTC
>DASYLC010000304.1:0-10062 GCA_036009775.1 Chitinophagaceae bacterium | reverse complement strand
TAAATACTGTTCATGTGACTATTGCACAAGAAGCATCCGGTGGGACGCAAAAATTTCAAACTGAGTCACTGCCTGTTTTATAGCAGGTTTCAGGGGTTAAACTCGCTGTTTCCTTCCAATTACTCACCACATAGAAAGATTGAAACACAGGATTTCACATAGCTATGTGCTTTTCTATTGTGTTTTATGTGCCTATCTGGTTCCAATCGATGAATTCCCAAAATCCGGCGCGCAGCTGAGATAAAAATGGTAATAACAACAGTTAAAATATGATTTATTCATGTGCCGCCAGTATCGGGATCCGGCTATGATAAGCTAGCCGCTTGGTATGCGATGCTTTGAACAGGGACACCGCATTGCTCTGGTGCTTCGGGATGGTGACCAGCACATCGATGTTGTAATCCTTTACAAAGGTATCTACCGCTTCAAAAAAATTATTCATGGTCAGGAAATAAAACTCCGTTTTCAGGTCACTGAACATTTCCCGGAACTTCTTTTTCCCTTCTTCGATCTCTTCTGTCAGCGAAACATAATGTTCCTTATTTACATTGACGATATGGAGCATGGGCTTGAATATTTCCAGGACCGAATTGATCAATGCGGATGGGGTAGTGGCTTCCACATCTTTAAAGTCGGAGGTGAAAGCTACATTATTGATCCCTTTGTATTCGGCATCGGGTGGAATGATCATCACCGGCAGCAGGTTCCGGTCCACGAGCTTGAGGGTATTACTTCCGAACATCGCCTGTCTCACTTCTGATTTGCCCGTAATGCCCATAACGATAAGGGTAGCCCTTGACGTATGGGCCAGCCGCGCAATATTCTCGATAAGGTCGCCACCCATTTCCTGCTCACATTCGATATTTAACACCCCACAGGCGCGGAATTCTTTTTTCAGGCTTTCCTGGTAACCGACCACCACGTCATGATCGCCTTCGCTTTCATAATTATTATACAAAACAGCCACCGCGTCTTTTTTTCCAGCGAGCATTTTTGCGGTAAAACGGGCAGCATTCAGTGAAGTTTCGGAAAAATCGATCGGGATAATTACTTTGTGCATCGTGTTGGTTTGTCCTGGTTTAATGATCAACAGGCAACCAATGGTTTGCCTGCTCTTTTGGGTGCTAAATTTACAGGATTTGAAATGAATAATCACCAGGACCTGATCTTTTCATCGATGATACCCAGCATATCGCGCCGGGTAGGGGATAACTTGTCTTTATTTTTATTGATATAGGCAAAAGGACTTTGCCCGGTGGTGCCGGTTTGTAATTGGGACTGGCGGATCCCTTCGTTGAGCTGGTTTTGCGGATTCATAGTAGGGGAAGAAACAGGATAGATCCTTTGCGGAGCTGCAGGCATATAGGAAGGCAGTTCTGCTTTATTGGTAACCCGCCATATTTCATTCTTATCAACCAGTATTAATTTGGTAAGCAATTCATCTTTTTCATTCAGTAAAAGAAGGGCAGAAGAATAGCGGTACAAGGTTACGAACTCCCAGGCCTGTGTGTTTCGCCCGGACGAGATATGATTGGAATAATAATCAAGGATCTCGGGCTCGGACATTTCGAACTCAATACTATAACGGGGATTACAACGGTCACCGCAGAGTTCTTTATTCACCAGCTCTTCGCAGACCATCGGCAGTTTATCTGTCAATATCTCCCATATTTTATTACCCGGTTTCCAGTAATCAGGAAGATTGATCCGGTATTTACCGGTATCAACCGTGGCAAGGTTCTGTGCCCCCGAAAATGCTGACAAAAAGAAAACGAGGCCCAGGAGACAAACGGTCTTTTTCATGCAGTATAGTTTGTCCTTACAAATTAAATCGCTTTTTCCGGCATCAATTACTTCCCGTTGTTAAAAAATAACATCCCGCAAAGATCGGGAACTTCGAAGGATGTTATACGGCCTATCCCTTAGTAAATAGACTCAAAGGTTTGCTGTTGTTGCAAACGGGAGAAAGAGGGCGTGTTCCCGCATAATTGGGCCAGTTGCTGCACATATTCCCGGAATGTACCGGACTTAAAATGCTGGTTGGCCACCGATTCCCGTTTGAAACTTTTGATATGCACAAAGTGGCATTCGTCATCATAATCTGCATAACACTGGCTGCGCATACCACCGGGACCATGTTTGGAGAGGGAATTAAAATAATCGTCGATTACCTTCTGGGCAGTTTCTTGCCGGCCTTCCGGTACAGAGAAGGACATTACATACCGTAACATAAGCATACAGTTTTGGTGAGGTTAGTACAGCCGGTATTCTAATGGCAGTATAGCCTTCCAAAATGCTGCATTGTGTTTACAGACAGTGGAGTTTTTGGGATGAACGGCGAATATCCTTTATTATCGAATTGTTTGTTACAAAAGCAAAGGCAGGAAACGCATCCATCCGCTTCCTGCCTTCGTTATAACCGTATCTTATAACTTAATTATTACCAGCAACTTTTTCTGTTATCGCCGGGTCGGTCGCTGGTTTTTCTTTTACAGGGGTGCCGGTGAACATTTTCCTGCTGAGTTCGCTGTCGTGCTGGTATACATCATCGCGGAAATTAAGATCGCCGTCGCTATCCACCCAAGAGGTATAATAAATGATAAATACAGGGACAGGGTCTTTTATCTTCACGCCTTTTTCCGTTGTTTGGTTCATGGCCGAAACGATCTTCTCCGTTGTCCAGTCTTTGTCATTCCGTAACAACCATTCCGCCATTTTCTGCGGCTCGCTCAGGCGGATACAGCCGTGACTGAAAGCCCGTTTATCCTGGCCAAACAAACTCTTGGATGGCGTATCATGGAAATACATATTGAAGCTGTTGGGGAAAATGAATTTTACTTTGCCCAGCGCATTGCCCGGGCCTGGCTTTTGCCGGATACCGCCACCTATTCTTTCCATATTCTTATTGGCGAGGTAATTGGCATTCCTGGCTATGGCCGGTTCTATCTCATTTTTGATGATACTCTGCGGCACATTCCAGTAAGGGCTGAAATAGATCTGGCTCAGGTCGCCGTTGAACATCATCGTATTGTTGCCCACTCTTCCTACTACCACTACCATATCAAAAACGGTTTTGGTTCCATCATATACGTGGAGCATGAATTCGGGGAGGTTCACGATGATCAGGTTACCCACAGGTTTCTGCGGCATCCAGCGCATCCTGTCCATATTCAGCAGTACCTGCATCAGTCTTTCCCGTGCCGGCACATTCATGTCTTTGATCAGCGAAGCGGTAATGATGCCTGTCTGTTTATACCCATATCGTTTCTGGAATTTCTTTACAGCCAGTTCGAGGGTATCGGTAAATGCATTCGTACTATCATTACCCGGCATATCCTGTGTAAGCTGTAATCTTTTTTTAATAAGCGGTATTGCTGCGGTGGATTCTCCTTTTTTGATCGATTTGGCCGTAGGAATAGTTCCCCATCCTCCTGCTTTGGCGAGATTATGATAAAGAAGAAGACTCTTCTTCAGGTTGCCATACATATCATTCACCTGCTCATAATATTTATCATCGCTGTGTTTTTTATTCAGCAATGAATCGGCCATTTCCACCGGGTCCAGTTTTTTAATGGGAATGAATTTTTCCTGTTCCTTTCTTTTTACATAGCCTTTTTCATACGTGCTGTTGATAAAGCGGATAAAATGTTCGGTAAAACCAAACTCCGTATTTAAAATGGAACTGTCCTTTGTGCTGGCCGTCATTTTTTCCTGGTTCAGGTAACGCTCCGCCTGTTTATAAAAAGCAGAGCTGACCAGGCTGGTATCTTTTAAATGAGTAACGGCATAGTCATACTGGTTCCAGAAAAAACGGGACTGTTCTGTCATCCCTTTGGTAGAGAACCATGCATACTGGTAATTACGGGCATTGTAAAAACTCCGGATCCGGGTGGCGATCTTTTTGTCGGCCAGTTCCCGCCTGCTGATATAGCGTTCCATCGCCAAACTGTCGAGGAACATATCATTATACGCAAGATCTTTGGTGATACTATAATCCCGGTCAGTTACTTTTTTGGCCTGTGCGCTATCCTTTATCGGGGCATCCACATCCTCTATATCGGGATTTCTGGTAGCGGGTTTATCTTCTTTCTTGTTATTCTTGCAGCTTACCAGGAATACAAGGGTAGCGGCCATACAAAGGTTTTTCAGTTTCATGTGCTAATGCGTGTGGTTTAATGATGCGGTAAAAATACAACTTGTGTAAAAAGCTGCAATCGTTGTTTTGCTAAATGATGTTAATAATCTGCTCAAAAAAGTGATTTCTGGATCTGGAAATTTCCCGGGTCCAGTAAAAGGCGACAGGGCTTGCCCTGGTCATCATAACCAATATAAGCAGCATAGCAGGGATTGAAAAAAGTGGCGACCGAGACCAGGTTATGATCATTAAAGGAATGAATAAATCCTTTTTTGCCGGTTCTTTTAAAAGGTTCGACAAATACCGCGCCCCATTCGGTATGGGGTTTTTTAATAAAGGCATTGCTGCTGACGGAATCGGCGATGACAGTGGTTTGCATTCCCATTTCACCCATGAATATGCACCTGATCCGTGTGGTGGAATCCCAGGGCTCCCTGAAATAATCACCGGGTTTTAAGGCATAGGACCATTTCCTGACCGGTTTTTGGGAAAAAACAATTCTTGTATAGGCCACATATTCTGCTTCTCCCGCTTCCGCTTTGACGACCGACAACTGAACCGGGAATTCCCCGCGGGGAAATATCTCGTTGAAAGCAGGATATTTATGCATATCGCTGGCATCACAGGCGATCAGCCGGCCGGTCTCTATTTTTATTTTCCCGAGATCGACTGTATAAAAACTGGCAAAAACAGTGGGGTCCTCAAATTTCGGGTCATTCCGGAATGCGTTCTCAAATACCAGTGGTCTCGCAGTTATTTTCGGGATCGTATCAGTGGAATTAGCCAAAACGATAGAACTGCCGGCAATAAATAATATAAAAAATATGATCTTTTTCATAGTAATAGAAAAGAGGGCAAATTTAAGCTGTTTTAGTATGAACCACATAAACAATGGACATAGAAGAAATCTATACATAGATATATGTGAATCCGGTCTGTTTTATGCCTATATGGTGAAAGAATAACCCGGGGTTTAAACCCCGGGCAGTGAAAATGCCTGATCAGACAATAAACGGTTCTAACCATTTTGGTTACCTGCTATTGTGAAGCCCTGTGCGCCGGAACCTGCTCCGGCAAAGGAGGAGTGTCGCAAGTGCAGATTAATTGTTCTAATTTTAGGAAGATGAAAACTTGTTTAAACCTTATCGTATTTGTTCTTTTCTCAATTGTAGCCCGGGGACAGGATATAAAGAAGCAGTTGGAAGAAATGGATACCGCTTTTGCCCACGAAGAATATCAAACAGCTGTAAAGCTGGCAGAGAAGATCCATCCCCGGTCCGCCACTATCACTAATGACACTGTGCTGGTCGAATTCCTTAACCGGTTTGGATCAAGTTATTACCAGCTCGGAGAGCATAGCAGGGCTGAGATCATTTTCCTCGAAGCATCGGAAAAAGCAAAGGAAAAACTGGGTGAGGCCGATTACCATTATGCACTGGCTTTATTCAATGTGGCAGCCTGTTATAAGGAACAGGGACGTTATGCCGAGGCCGAGCCTTTGTATTTAAAATCACTACCCGTGCTTTCCACCGCCTTCGGTCAAAGCAGCGTCGAATACACCCGTTGTTTTTATACGCTGGCCTCCCTGTATATCGATATGGGCAAATATGCTGAAGCAGAAGGAATGTGTGCCGCAGCAGTAAATTTTTATAAGGTCATACTGGGAGAAACAAGCGATGATTATCTCGGGGCGATGGGCGCTATGTCGCTCGTGTACCAGGGACTTGGTAAATATGATAAGGCTGAAGAGATAATGCTCGCATTGAAAAAATACCATTCCTCCCTCGCCAAGCCTTCGAAAACAACATTGCAGACCCTGGAAAATAATTTGGGCGAGTTGTACCGTCACATGGGTGACTATGACAAAGCTGAAGCCGCATTGTTGCGGGCGGTTGCAATGGCGGACAATACTAATGCTGCGGCCTATTCGCTCAATAACCTGGCGCTGGTGCAAAAAGCGATCGGGAAATATTCGGAGGCGGAACAATCCTACCAGCAATCACTGGGGATCTACCGGGCGGCAGGGAAGACCAATCATCCTGACTATACCAACCCGCTGAATAACCTGGGCGAACTCTACCGCACGATGGGAAGATTGCAGGAAGCCGTGTATGCTTTTGAAGAAGTGATAGAGCTGAGAAAAAAATTAATGGGTACGGATCACCCGAATTATGCGAATGCGGTCAATAACCTGGCCCTGGTCGAATTCGCCATCGGTATGTACCCCGAGGCAGAAAAGCATTTGCTGGAATGCAGGGATATCTATAAAAAAACGCTGGGGGAGAAAGATAAATTCTATGCCAACAGCCTGAACAATCTTGCCTCGGTATACAAGGCCCAGGGCAAATTGTCAAAAGCCGAAGAGACCTACAAGGAATGCCTGCGCATCTACAAAGCCACGTATGGCGAGACCAATGACAAATATGGTATCTATCTCGGTGGGTTGGGAGGGACATACCGCCAGATGAAACGTTATGATGAAGCGATCACCTACACACTGCAGTCACTGTCGATCTTAAAGAACAAACTGGGAGAGAATCACTACGATCATATTGAAACAGAATATAACCTGGCTGAAACGTACCGGGAAGCGGGAAAGTTCACCGAAGCGGAGAAGCATTATCTCAATTCCATGAAAGGCTACCTGTTGCTGATCGAAAAATATTTTCCCTTCCTGAGTGAAAGAGATAAAACGGCTTTTTACTATAATGTGGCCAATGCATTTGAGACCTTTAATTCTTTTGTGATAGAGTTACGCACAAAATTTCCTGCCCGTAACATCGATGTGCTGGTGACACGGATGTACAATAACCAGGTAGCATTAAAATCATTGTTGCTGAAGGAATCGGAAAAGATACGGACGGGTATCGCTGCCAGCTCCAATGCTGAGCTGAAGAATGATTACCGGGACTGGATGCGGCTCCGCGAAACCATTGTTCAGCAATACCGGCTGAGTCCCGAAGAACTGGAATCAAAAGGGGTCAGCCTCCCCGCACTGGAAAAACAGGTGAATGACCTGGAACAGAAGATCACGATCGCTTTAAAGATGGGATTTCGTAAAGAAGAGAAGAAAACAGTGCTGTGGACGGATATACAGGCGGGATTAAAACCCGGTGAGTATGCCGTGGAGATCATCCGCACCGATTTCTACACTAAATCAAGATGGACGGATACTGTTTATTATACTGCCCTTGTCATTGATAAAACATCGGTGGTTCCAAAGATGGTCATTCTTCCCGATGGAAATGCACTCGAAACAAGAAGCCTGGGCAATTACCGGAGAGCATTGAAAGCCAAATTCTCTGATGAGATATCTTATTCTGCTTTCTGGGAACCATTGAAGAAGCATCTTCTCAATGCAAAGAAGATCTATTTTTCTGCCGATGGAGTATTCCAGCAGGTGAATCTTTATACGTTAAAGAATCCCGAAACAAATAAATACCTGATCGACGAAGCGGATATCAACCTTGTGACCAATACAAGAGATATCCTGCAACAACCGGTAACGGTAAGTTCCAAAAGGGCCGAGATATTCTCGTTTCCCGACTATGGAGTAAAAAGCAAAAGCACTGACCCGCCCGGTGAGCGGTTACCGGGTTTTCCCGACCTGAAAGAATTGCCGGGTACCAAGATAGAGTCCGATTCTATAAAGAAGATATTGTTGAGCCGGAACTGGATTGTAAATGATCACCTGCAAAAGGAAGCGACAGAAGATGCGATCAAAAAAATAAGCAGTCCCCAGGTATTGCATATTGCCACCCATGGTTTTTTCCTGAAAAATATAAAGGACACCACAGAGAAAGTATTCGGTATCCAAACAGACATCGCCAGGCAGAACCCTTTGCTGCGTTCGGGTGTGATACTGGCTGGCGCCGCAGCTATTGCAAGAGATACATTAGCATCTGTTACGGCTGAAGATGGAATTCTCACCGCTTATGAAGCGATCGGGCTGGATCTGAGCTCCACTGATCTTGTTATCTTATCCGCCTGCGAAACAGGATTGGGTGAATTGCTCAACGGGCAGGGCGTATATGGTTTGCAAAGGGCCTTCCTGGTAGCCGGTGCAAAATCGGTGATCATGAGTCTCTGGATGATCGATGATTTCGCTACGCAGGAACTGATGATCAATTTTTACCGGGAATGGCTGAAAGATCCGACACCGGGAAGTAAACAAAAAGCTTTCAGGGCAGCGCAATTAAAACTAAAAGAGAAGTACGAAAATCCTTTCTATTGGGGTGCTTTCGTGATGGTGGGGAATTAGGCAGATAAAAACTAAAAGATGATAGATAATAGTTCTTTGACGCCGCTATTGTTTATTTTCCCCAATTCAGCTCACAAATAATTTACTCTTCAACACGCCAGCGGCCTTCGTGTAGCCTCCTTCAGATCCATCCACAAAATGAATATGATTTTGGTCCATACTACGCACATAGCACGACATGACTGATTCCTTACTTACAAAAATGCCGTACCGGATCAGTCCGGCTGCTTCAATTTCATTCAACGCCGTTTCAAGTTGTTCCCGTTGTTTGACTGAGCCCGAGATAACCGTATTTATTTTTCCATCGATAACAAGGGTATCAGACATGTCCACCAGCTGTGCCAGGTAGGTCTTTCCTTTTTTTGTCCGGAAGTACAAAGTGCCAATCAAAGTGGCGAGCCAGTTCCTGATCAGGTATAACGGTTTATATCCTCCCAGCCTGACACGCATTTCAGAACCGATCTTTTTCAAGGTCGCTTTCAGTTTCAGTTTGGAAATAGTAATGGGTTTTCTTTTTTGGGTATCGCCGTAGATCCTGTCGAGCTGATCAATCACTTTCTTAAATGCTTCGGCTTGTTTAACGCCTTGTTGAGCGATGACGAGCAGACTCACTACCTCATCGTAATTCCCTGGTGGTTTTATTTTATCCCAGCGGCATTGCATCCCGCTCAGGTCCAGTTCTTCCTGTGTGGGAGGCGGGGGCTCTAATAAATAGTCCTCACCCTTTATGATACGCTCTGCATAGGAAAGACCATTCCCTAAAAGAACGGGGATCGAAAACAATTCTGCTGTTTTAAGTTTACTGATGCGGAGCTCATGTTCGTGGGCGTAAATATTTTCCACCGATACATGACCCACCCGCAGGCTGAGGTTGAAATTCTGCAGTGTATTTTTCCGGTGCAGCAATAAGGCTTTCATCACTTCATCCAGGAGGGCAGGAGGCACGATAAAAGTAGCGCCATCACCTCCAAAAAAAAAGGGAACTGTCAGGTTCGCTTTATATGCAATGTTTAGTACGGCGACAATACTTCCGGTTGCAACCAGGTTCACTGTTTCATGAAGCCCGTCCGCTACCGCTTTGGTAGACCCTTTTACATCGGTGATCAGTACATGCCAGTTATCCGGGATCCTGAAGAACAGGTGTGCTTCCGTCAGCAATTCGCTGAGGCTAATCTGGTTGACAGGTAGTCTTGTATAAAACTGGTCATTGCTTCCGGCAGACATGAGGGGAAGGGCTATTTGACCGGAAGTTAAGTTTTTTTACAAAGTTCCGAGCCTTGTTATTTCAACGCCATTGAAGATACGGGCGAGGTTAAGGTCTTTTGATTTATTGTATTCAGTAAGACTGGCCCCGTTGACGATACGCCAGAGGTTCTTTGATCTCAATTCAGCATAATCAGCTGTTTTGATGAACATACCGGTGATAGATTGCCGGGCTTTGAAGTTGATCTGTACTGCTGATTTGTCAAGGTGTTCGTTGAGTACAAATTTTTCGATCTGGTCGTTTGTCATAAAAACTTTTTAATATACAAATGCGGGACGTTAGAAAATACAGTTGAAGGGCCGGGAAGCGGCAAAGGTAGGCTTTTTGGAGGGGACAGACCCCTTTATTCTTGTAGCGGCGCGGTACTGGTTGAAATAAACAGCCACATTGTTAAAATAAATG
>DASYLC010000303.1:0-6870 GCA_036009775.1 Chitinophagaceae bacterium | reverse complement strand
TGCTATAAAAGTTCCTGTTGAAACAAGTCCTGAACCCGCACCTCTCCGGAGATTAACGCTGGGGCAATTCATGACCTGGATGCTATGGTTGTATTGGTTTGGCGTGATCGTTTTCGCTTTGAATTTCCTTTTACAGGTTGTCATATTGCTGGTCAGGTCCCGCCGCAACCCGGTGATCGTGGATGGTCCCTATCGTATTGTTGAGGTCAGTGGTGATAAGGCGCCCTGTTCATTTGGCAATATTATTTTTATCAACCCCGAAAAATACGATTGGGATACCTATCACCAGATCCTCCTGCATGAAAAAGTACATATCCGCCAGAAACACAGCGTTGATATCCTGGTAGCGGAACTGATGCTGATCTTCCAGTGGTTCAATCCATTTGCCTGGGTTTATCGCCGCGAGATCGAGAGCAACCTCGAGTTCCTTACCGACGACCAGCTGATGCAGAAAGAAGCGGTTGAAAAAACAAGCTACCAGTTAAACCTGTTAAAAGTGTCAGCCCCGCATTTCCCGCTCAGCCTGACCACAAATTATAACCAGTCAATTCTTAAAAAACGTATAGCCATGATGAACACAAAAAGATCAAACCTGCACACGAGCTGGAAATATTTCTTCCTGCTCCCCGTTCTCGCCCTGTTTGCCTGTTTATTGAATGAACCCAGGGCCAAAGCGCAAACAACCATCATCACTAAAAATGGATACAAGAAACACAGCGACCCCGGAGCCGAGGGCTACTGGTTCGCGGTGATCAAGGGTGACAAGATCAATATCCGTTTCAGCGATGAACTGCTCGACGATGATGATGATGATAATTTTAAATCAGGCCATTCTTTTAACGGTTCTACTTTCAAATTATCAGAACTGGGTACGCTGCCGAGAGGCACATCCGGAACGTTCAGCATTCTCCGGGAAGCAGGTAAAATAGAAATGACCGGCAAATTTGAGGACAATACCGGCATGGGTAAATACAAATTCATTGCTGACAAGGCTTACTCTGACTATATGAGCGCTGAATTAAAGGAAAAACTGGATGAAGACGACCAATTGACTTTCTTCTTCATTAATATCAAAAAAGATTATTTGCAGACCCTGAAGAGTGAAGGTTTTTCCACCATCACCAAAGATGCTATTATCCCGATGGCGGCGATGCATATCGATGGGGCTTATATCAGGTCGATCAAAGATGCCGGTTTCAAAGACGTGACCCTTGAAGACCTTATTCCCCTGAAAGCGCTGGGTATCGATGATAAATATATCCAGGAGATCCGCAGCGCCGGTTATAAAAATGTAACGACCGATCAACTGGTCACTTTCAAAGCGCAGGGGATCGACAAGGAATATATCGGTAAAGTGAGGCAGTTAAAGGGAAAGGATGCTAAAGAAGCAGATGATGCGGATGATATTGTCAGCTTTAAATCAATGGGCATCGATGAAGATTATATCAACGCATTCAAAGATGCAGGGCTCACCATTCCCAATGACCAGCTGGTGTCTTTTAAAGCGTTGGGCGTTACCCCGCAATATATCAAGAGCTGGCACGATGCTGGTTTCAGGGATATCGAACCCGATGAATTTGTGGGTATGAAATCACAAAACGTTACTCCGGAGTACCTGAAAAGTTTTACGGACATGGGCTATAAAAACATTAAGCCCGAAGACCTTGTTACTTTCAGGGCATTGAGTATCACACCTGAATTCATCAGGGGTTTTGAAGCCATGGGTTATAAGAATATCGACCTGGATGAGCTTCCTGCCCTGAAATCGCAGAACATCACGCCTGAATTCATCAAAAGTTTTGAAGAAGTGGGTTTCAAGAGTATCAGTATTGATGACATCGTTACCGTAAAAGCAATTGGTGTTACACCTGCTTACATTAAAGAAATGAGAGCAAAGGGATTTAACTATGATAAGCTGAATAAATATATCACGTTAAAAAGTATTGACTAATTCACAGCACAAACCTCTTGCCATGCGAAAAAGTGCCGGGCGCGGGAAACCGTTTCCGGTATTTTTTTGCCTGTTCAATGACCTTGATGTTCCGGCGGATCACCTTATGGGTAACGAGACTATAGGTAAGATAAGAGCGTTTCGTCGGAACGCATTGTGCCTCTTCTGATAACATCAAAACATAAACCCTTCCGATGGAACGGGCTTTTTTGACTCTGACATTCTACTCTGTTATTGAGTACACGAAATTATAAGTGTTTTGTCCACTGGTTATTGGGCTAATAGTATACCAGTTTTAAATACAAGCACACGGATTTGAAAGATATGACGGATGAACACAGATTTTAATTCTGTAAACAAAATTAAAAGGGATTGATCGCTGTTGCTAAAAATCCCGGATTCTGCGTAGCGGAATCGATCCGTGGTTATCCTTCCACTCCGTCTAATCTGTGTTCCTGCATTTTTTCTGCAAATTTCAAAGGGCTTTGCCCACTGGTTATTGGGCTAATAGTATACCATTTTAAATACAAGCACACGGAAAGATATGACGGATGAACACGGATTTTAATTCTGTAAACAAAATTAAAAGGGATTGATTGCTGTTGCTAAAAATCCCGGATTCTGCGTAGCGGAATCGATCCGTGTTTATCCTTCCACTCCGTCTAATCCGTGTTCCTGCATTTTTTCTGCAAATTTCAAAGGGCTTTACCTCCTGGTTATTTGGTTAATAGTATACCAGTTAAATACAAGCACACGGATTTAAAAGATATGACGGATGAACCCGGATTTTAATTCTGTAAACAAAATTAAAAGGGATTGATCGCTGTTGCCTAAAAATACCGGATTCTGCGTAGTGGAATCGATCCGTGTTTATCCTTCCACTCCGTCTAATCCGTGTTCCTGCATTTTTTCTGCAAATTTCGAAGGGAGGCACAACTATTTGGCAAGAAATTTTTCTTTCTTAATTTTATAGCAAACCATTTTACCATGCACCGTAAACTTTTCCTGCTGTTTTGCGCAGCCCTTTTCATTAACACCGGTATTCACGCCCAACCCGGAACCTGGCGGCAGGTAGGTCAGTCGGGCGCCTGGGCCAATACAGTTCTTGTGGCCAGTTCAGGCGGCACTTTATATTCCATTGAAAAATCAGGCAGCCTGTACCAGACCAATGCCTCAACAGGTGTTTTTTCAAAGATCGGTACCCAGAGTTATGCGAACACCACGTTATTATTAGGGGGCGATAAGAATATCTTTTCCATCGAAAAAGACGGGAGTCTTTACCGTACCATCCCCGGTACCGCGGCCTGGATCAGGATCGGGGACAAAGGCGCATGGGCCAATACTATTGCCGGCGCTGTTATGAGCGGTTATATCTACACGGTCGAAGCAAGCGGTAAATTATTTTATACCAATGCCAGTACCGGTGCCTGGAAACAGATCGGCAAAGCTGAATTCAATAATACCCGGTTCCTCTATGCCGCCAATGGCAGTTTGTACAGTATTGAAAAAGATGGCAGTCTTTATGCGATCAGTACCAATGATGGAACATGGATAAGGATCGGTACGGCAGGCGCCTGGAAAAATACAATGGCCGGGGCTGTCATGAATGATAAACTATATACAGTGGAGCCCGGCGGTGCTTTATACGAGACCGATCTCTCTACCGGGAACTGGCACCAAATTGGCAAGTCTGACTATGCCAATACCCAATTCATTTTTGGCGGGTTGGGCAAAATATACACGATTGAAAAAAGCGGCACCCTTTACGAGATCAACGTGAACTGACAGAAGGGATAAATAATCAATGGGCGAATACAGTGAATATGTTGGGATCGGGGCAGGTGTTCTGACGGGTATTTCCATGCTCCCCCAATTATTTAAGATCATCAAAGAGAAGAAGGCGGAGAACATCTCTTACTTTATGTTGTTCCTTTTGCTGGCCGGCCTCGGCGGCTGGGTTTGGTATGGTATACTCAGGAACGACTACCCGATCATCATTACGAATGGCTTTTCCTTCCTGGTGAATTTGACCATTATCGGCTTTTCAATAAAATACAAGCAGTAATTCCCCCCGTTAGCGGGGAAGATCTTACTCAAACAAAACAACGTCAGCTTATCTGGCATATTATCTGTACTGTTTACAGTATGGAAAAAAACCTGGATATTCTTGTCAGTGAGTTAAAAGAGCTGGACAATGAATTGGTTCCGATCGATGGTGCCCTGCTGAAGCCCAGTCAATGCTATCATTTTGAGACCGATCCTGTTCATTTGCTTTTTAATACCAACTGTCCCGATAGCCTGAAGCAAAAACTACAGGCCATTCTTGAAAAACACCTGCCTCCGCATGAAAGTGGTACACCTGAATAAAGAAAAGGGTAACAAAGATGATCTGCAACAGGAGATCGACGACCTGGAGCAAACGATCAAAGCGCATCCGGCCAATGAAAAAGCATACACACGGCTGATGGTCATTTACCGCAAATTGAACGATCCTAAAAAAGAGTTGAAGGTCATTACTACCGCGATCAAAACATTTGAAGAGCTTTTTAAGAAAAGACAGCCGGTTTACACCAGCAAAATAAAAGCATTGAGCAAGGCCTTATCCAAAGCAACCGGGCTGACCGATAAAAAGGGAAATAGTCTTTACGAGATGGGTGAATTGGCGAAGTGGAAAAGAAGGAAGACGACTGTTTCCAAAAAGATCAAAGCGGGATAATTCCGCCTGTAGCTGTAAAAAGGGTGATTGTAATAAACGATCACCCTTTTGCCTGCCTCCCGGAATATTAAACCGTCCTTGTTATTTCACTACTACCGCGGAAAGTGAATCTGTCTTTTCTATTTCCTGTTGTTGGGATACAAAAACTTCTACTGCTTTTATATGCTTTTCCGTTTCTGCTTTTGTCAGGGTGGTCAAACTACCATGCCCTTCAAAATAATAATGCACAGCGATGAATTTCTTTACATGCTTTCTTGTTTCTTCCGGCAGAAAGTTCTGCAAGGTCCAGTAATTACGGCTACCGGATGTTTTGATCGCTTTTTGTACTCCACCCGGTCCGCAATTATAGGCGGCGATCACCAGGAGCCAGTCGCCAAACTGATCATACAGATCGGTCAGTAATCCGGCAGCCGCAGAAGTGCTTTTATAGTAGTCAAGACGCTCATCATTATGTCTTGAAACTTTAAGACCATATTCTTTCGCTGCCACCGGCATCAACGCCCATGGACCGACGGCCCCTGACCGTGAAATAAGATTATACTTCAAACCGGATTCAACAAAAGCGAGGTATTTTAATTCAACCGGTAGTTCGTTCTCTTCAAATACCGAATCCATAATGGCAAAATAAGGAGCATTCCTGCCTTTGGTCTTCCCGAGGAAAAAACCGTTCTTCTTAATATAGTCTTTTACAAAGGGGGCCACATTTTTATTGAGCTGTAGCCTGGGCGCTTTTGCCTTTTCATCCTTTATAATAAAGGGGATACAAGTACACAGACCGCTGGAGTCGAACTGATGTGTGCCTGCTTTGTTTACAACAGGCGGATCGATACCTGGTTTTTTGCTGATGGATCTGCTGCCGGAAGCTACTGCCACGAATATAAAGCTGCTCATAAAAACGCAGGCCTTATACAGTTTTCTTTTCAACATCGTTTTTATTTTATAATAAAACAATGCCGACCCTGAGGGTTTGGATTTAAGACAGAAAAGATTTAGCACAGGAATATTGGAGAGAATACAGCGGTGTTCCGGGGTACGGACGGGTACTGGCTTTTCAATGAGACGGAACGCTGTAGTGTTCTATGTAAAGAACAGCACAAAAATAAACAGGGCAATTGCTGCTTCATAGCGTTTTCATCATTAGTTTTCAACTGACACTGTAATTGCATGAGTATCATTGATGGACTTTTACGTTCTGCAAAGATGTCATTGTAGAATTACGATGGGTCGTAGAATTACTTTGTTTATGGTTTATGGTTGTTTACAGCAATAGATTTTTTCAAGGCATACAAAGAACCTGAAACAATTCAGACTATACGCTGCCGCTACCTGCTTTACCAACATACTTATAGGCTCCCGGGATTACAATAACACAGCACAGGGCTCTTGTTACCATTCCCTCAAAAAAAAGTACCGGGCCCTAAATAAAATTCCACCATCCGGTTTTTTGAAATAATTTTTTTGAAAATTCAGATCCCCTTTAAATATCAACCATGAAAAAATTATTTGTCTTACTGCCCTTGTTATTTATACTTAACAGCAGCTTTGCCGTACCCCTGGTCCGTATCGATACAACAGGACCCGTATTCGCCAATACACATATAATGATCATCACGTTGAGAAAAGAAATAAGAGCCGGGTCCGAAACAACGGAGGCGCAGAAGGGCTGGAAGCTGACATCATCCCAGGCAATGGAAATTTTTAAAACTGTAACACCTGTTTCTGAGGCTGTCCTGGCTGCAAAATTTGCCGAATCCCCTGCTTTTATGAACGGCAAGTGCCGGCTTGACGCTACAAATTATACTTACGAGATCAATGCGGGTGGTTTTCTTACCCTGACCGAGGGTCAGCAGGTAACATATTATGGCTGTTATAATAAGAACCTTAGAAAATACTTTCTGACAGGACCGAAATAACCCGGAACATAAAAGGTCCGGGGAGATCAGCAATATTTTTATGCTCCTTACTGACATAACCGGTAAAAAGTACCATTAAATCCACGAAAACTACCCTTAGTCGTGGTAATAGTCGTGTAGCTTTGTGGCTGAAACGCCTGTTATGTCAAAGCGATCATTGCCCACCTATAGTCTTACTACCCTGCAGGAAACAGCGTCTTCACAGAAAGACTTTGTCGGTGATTATTTTGCAAAGTACCTGGAGGAACACAAGAACCTGCATTTCCCGCACAAGCATTCTTTTTATCACC
>DASYLC010000302.1:0-26912 GCA_036009775.1 Chitinophagaceae bacterium | reverse complement strand
CGGATATTTTAATGAATGGGGTGTACTGGGAAAAAAATGTGCCCCGTTTGTTTGAGAAAGAGGATGCCACATCCGAGAATTTCATCATTCAAACGATCGCGGATATTACCGATGACGAAAATGGTTCTGTCCCGATCAATATGGGTGACCAGTCGATCGAAGATCCCGTATACGGAGTTGATAAAGCGGGTTTGTCCCGGACAGCTCCTTACCTGAAAAATTCCATCGATATCATGGCCGTGGGCAACCTGCCGAATGAACTACCACGTGATGCGAGCCGTTATTTTGGCGAACAGCTTATCAAGCATGTACTCGAAGATCTCGCCGGAAACGGATCGGCGATCATTGAAAGGGCGACGATGACGAAGGATGGGAAACTGGCGGAGGGGTTTGAATATTTGCGTGAGTATGCGGAAGGGAGAGCGTGAATCGTCAGTCGTGAATCGTGAGTCTTGAGTCGTGAGCCCAAAGCCGTGAACCTTACAAATGGAGGTAATAATCTTTAAGTAGTTGTTGAAATTCCGGGCTGCATTTTTCTTCTTTATCTTTTATGGTTATCTCACTGAGGATTGTTTCTCCTCTTTCACCAATGGCTAGTTTTCCCTGCAGGAGAATACGGAAATAGTCGTGGTTGGGTGTTTGTCGCACCAATACGACCTGCTCGACGGGCATATCATTTTTCAGGAGCAGTTTTTTTATTTCTTCATTTCTTTTATAGGGAAGGAGTAGGAAGAACTTCCCATCCGGAGCCAGTTGCTCCTTGATAATTTTTAAAAGCCCGCGAAGTAAAAGACCTTCATTATGATGCGCCAGGTTCTTTTTACTATCATCACCTTTTAATTCTTTCTCATAAAAAGGTGGGTTGCTGATGATCATATCATATTTTTTTGAGAAAGTGAAATCCCCTGCGTCGGCGTGAATGATATTTATTTGTGTTGACCAGGGAGATGCTTGCACATTCTCCGAAGCCTGTTCAGAAGTATCCTTATCAATTTCAATGGCATCAATAATTGCCAACCGGTCTTTTTGTGCCAGCATGAGTGATAATAAACAAGTGCCGGCTCCAATATCGAGAATGCTCCGGACTTCCGTCTCCGGACTCCCGGCTTTTTCCGCTACCCATGCCCCAAACAAACAACCATCCGTCGTTACTTTCATCGCACAGCGATCCTGGTGAACGGTGAATTGTTTGAATTGAAAATAGGAATTCGCCATAAATTAGTTGGAGATCTGCTTTAATAGGTAATGATCAATAGAGACAATGAAACGATGATTATATGTATCAACAACTATTATCTTTTCTCTATCAACTTTTATCTATCCCGGATCTACCATTCAGCCCTTGCCATTGATCGAACAGATAATTCCGCCATATCACCAGCCATGTATTTATAATAACCGGTGATAGCGATCATCGCTGCATTATCGGTGCAGTATTCAAAAGCAGGGGTAAATGTCCGCCAGGCGTTCTTTTTGCCCGTTTCTTCAAAGGCTTTGCGGAGGCCGCTGTTGGCCGACACACCGCCGGCAAGACAGATATCCCTGATACCTGTTTCGGTCGCCGCTTTCTTCAGTTTATTCAGCAATATCGTAACGATGCGGTACTGGATAGAAGCGCAGATATCAGCGAGATTCTCCTTAATGAATGCCTGTTTCTCTTCTTCAGTAGCCGTAAACTCTTCTTTGAATAAATTGCTCTTCCCCGCATTCCTTAAAAAATAAAGGATCGAGGTCTTTAACCCGCTGAAACTAAAATCCAGTCCTTCGATCCTCGGTTCCGGGAATTTAAAACGGTTCGGATCTCCCTGCTGCGCATATTTATCGATCAGCGGCCCGCCGGGATAGGGAAGTCCCAGTAATTTGGCCGATTTATCAAATGCTTCACCGGCGGCATCATCGATTGTCTCACCGATCACTTTCATTTTGTTGGGTGATTCACATAAGACGATCTGTGTATGCCCTCCACTCACTGTTAAACATAAAAATGGGAATGCAGGTTTGGGATCGTCTATCAGGTTGGCCAGTACATGTGCCTGCATATGATGCACGGCGATCAGTGGTTTGCCAAGCGCCAGCGATAATGATTTGGCGAATTCTCCTCCCACAAGCAATGAACCGATCAGCCCCGGCGCCTGGGTAAAAGCGATCGCATCGATGTCTTTTATAGTACAACCGGCTTTCTTTAATGCAGTATCCACGACCGGAACAATATTTTCCATATGCGCCCTTGATGCCAGTTCAGGTACAACGCCACCATAACTTTCATGCACGGTTTGATTGGCAGTAAAATTGGACAATATCTTTCCATCCCTGCAAACAGCAGCTGATGTTTCATCACAAGAAGATTCTATGGCGAGGATAGTAGTAGTCATATAGGTCAAATGGGTCAAATGGGTCAAATGGATTTAACGTGAGGCAAATTTACAATAGTATATGACCAATACGGCTTTTATGATCAATCTGGCCTTCTCTATTTGCCTCGTATCGCATCAACAGGATTCATTCTTGCCGCTTGCAAAGCCGGAAGAAAACCAGCCAGGACCCCTGTAAAAATGCACAGGCCAACAGCAAACAACATATAATAGGTAGATACAAACACAGGGAAATTCAATGCGAGGGTCAACACTTTTGCCAGGAGGAAGACAAGAGTAAGCCCGATCAATCCACCGATCACGCAAAGAAATGCGGATTCCAGCAGGAATTCCGCGAGTATTACTCTTCGCTTGGCGCCGATCGCTTTTTTCAGACCGATCTGGCTGGTGCGTTCCCTCACCGATACGAACATGATATTGGCCACGCCAAACATACCCACGATCAGGGATAGCGCTGCAATGGCCCAACCACCGATATTCAATCCAACAAAGGCTTCACTGATAGCATCGCTGAAATCATTGATATCATTCAATGTAAAATCATCTTCCTTGGTGGGAGTGAGTTTGCGGATACTCCGCATCGTACCGGTCAGTTCGTCTTTCAACGCCTTGCTGTTCAGGTTATCTTTTCCCTGCACCATGATCAGGGGGTCTGCTCTTTTTTCATCCATCACTCCCTTTGCAAAACGATAAGGCAGTACTACGTTCTGGTCAAAGGCCCACCCGCCAATCATTGTTTTGCCCTGTTTTTTGATCACCCCGATCACCCGCATGTTCTTGCCCTTGGTGCTGATCTCTTTGCCTACGGCTATTTCAGGGTTACCAAACAATTTTTCCGCCACTTCATTACCGATCACAAGTACGTTGCTGCCCCGGGAGAATTCTGCATCGGAGATATATCGTCCGCTCTGCATCTCCACCGGTTGTATATCTTTAAACTGTTCACTCACGCCATAAAGACTTACCCCGGATAAGCTGCTATTATTGTAATCAATACTGGCCGGGGTCTCAATTTTAAAGGCCACGTATTTGGCACCCGGTGTTCGTCCCATGATCTGTTGCATCTCATCAAAAGCAGGAGAGGGGCGGTTGACATAACGCCACCAGGGAAAATCAGGACCACCGCCGGCGCTATAATCCCATTTATCAACGTAAATAGTGTTCGTGCCTAATGACTTTACTTCATTCTGGATATTGCGTTCGAGGCTATTGACGACTACCAGTACACCGATAAGACAAAAAATTCCGATCATGATCCCAAATAGCGAGAGGGTAGTGCGGAGTTTATTCTTCCACAATTCCTGCAATGCCATTTTAAAGCTGCTGGTAATGATCTGTATGGTGCGGCGGATCACGGGGCAAATTTACCGAAATGAATTGCCGGGGCTGTTATTTTTTTAGCCACGAATGGCACGAATTACAAGAGACAGCTTAGCTGTCTTTATTTTACCACGGATTAATACTGATAGAGAGCTTCGCTGCCATTGGTTAGCCACAGATGGACGCAGATTACGCAGATGGGCAACTTCGCTATTTTTTTAGCCACGAAAGCACACGAATTGGCACGAAAAATTGCTGGCGATATTCTTCGTGTGTTTTTGTGTGATTTCGTGGCCCCCCAACCCGTAATGTCGCAGTCAAAATCTATTCTGCGTTCATTTGTTCATCTGTGGCCAAGCCATTTACCCCCGGTAAAATCTATTCTGTGGCTCCCCCGCTTTCTTGCAGATCAAGAGAAGTAGGAAGCCCATCCAGGCTTTTTAAATTATTCTGCCGTATATATTCATGCAACCCATCAGCGCCTTTTTTCTCCGCCCATTTAAAATGAATATCCCGCTCTCCATCATAAGTATACAATGGGACACCAAATCCACAGGATGTTTGAACCAGGTCGATATCCGCGATGATCAGTTGCCGGGTGCTGGGATATAATTTGAAATGTGGTGAATAGGCGGTCCATTCATCCGTCCCCGGTAAAACGGTGAATCCTTTTCCATATAGCCGTAATATATTCGGCGCTCCTTCAAAGGAACAGAACATGATCGTGATACGACCGTTCTCCAGCGTGTGCGCCGATGTTTCATTACCGCTGCTGATAAGATCCATATAACCCACTTTGTTACCCGATAATACCCGGAAACAATCCAGGCCTTTTGGCGAAAGATTCACTCTTCCATCAGCACTGAGCGGTGCCGTGCTGACAAAAAAGATATGCTGCTTCTCGATGAATTCTTTGTGTGCGGGTTTGATGGAATCGTGGAGTTTGCCCATGACTATAATTATTATACATAAAATGCAACCAACTATTATCTATTAACTTTTATCTATACAGATCTCCATTCAGATATTTCAATCCCGAATCCGGAACGACCGTCACGATCTTCTTTCCCGCGCCAATGACCCTGGCTCTTTGTATCGCAGTCCATACATTGGCGCCGGCCGTGGTGCCGCCGAATATGCCTTCCATCCGGGCTAATTTTCCTGCGGTATCCTTTGCATCCTCATATTTTACAGCGATGATCTCATCGGCCAGGTCCAGGCGACAGATAGCCGGAACAAAACCCGAACCGATCCCTTCTAATTTATGGGAACCTGATATATCACCTCCCGAAAGGGCACGGACCTCATCCGGTTCGATAGCGATGCAGCGTACGGAAGGGATCTCTTTTTTAAAGATCTCTGCATTGCCGGAAAAACATCCACCCGTTCCCACGCCCATTATGAATTCATCAATAGTATTTCCAAGCACCGCGATGATCTCCCGGGCCATGGCATGATAAGCATTCCGGTTGTCAACATTGTTAAACTGATTGGTCCAAAACACATTCGCCCCGGTACTCAGTTCTTTGGCCCTTGCCACCATCGAGTCGATCAGCGCCGCAGTGATCTTCCGGTTCACCGCCGGGAATATTTCCAGCGTGGCCCCAAAGGCCTTCATCGTTTGTAATTTTTCTTCGGCAAAGGCATCGGAAGAAACAAAATGCGCCTGGTAACCTTTCGTGGCACAAACCATCGCCAGCGAACTGCCTGTACTGCCACCGGTATAATCCACAACTTTGCCACTGGCTTTCAACTGTCCTCTTTTTTCAGCGCCTTCGACCATGGACAATGCCATCCTGTCTTTCATGCTCCCGGTGGGATTCGTGCCTTCGTATTTTACATAGATATCCGCGCAGCCCGGCTCGGACAGGCGTTCCAGTTTAATGAGGGGAGTGTTGCCGATTTTCATGGATTGAAGATAAGAAGGATTTTTTTTTGGAAAACGTGTCAGACGCTCTTTGAGACATCAGGCACCATCACCCAGATATAAGCCCTCCGGCTTGGGTATTCTTCCGGGTATGGCTCTCTTTCTGTCGCATCCAGGATCTCGAAACCTGCGGCGGCGAGCAGTACACCAATCTTTTTTGGTTGGAAGAAATTAAAATCAATATCCACAGGCTGATCTAAAAACTCATCGAGGTGAACCGGCTTATCACCGATATGGTAGGAAAAAAGAAACTGTCCGCCTTTTTTTAGTACTCTTCGTATTTCTTTGAATGCAGTTTCCAGTTGCGCATCGTCAAAATGAACAATGGAATAAAATGCAATCGCCGAACCGAAATGGTTATCCGGGTAACGGAGCTTCAGCATATCGGCGGTTTCAAAGTCCAGTTGCGGGTGGAGATCCTTTGCAACTTTTATCATTTCCGGCGAGAGATCGGCACCGAGAATATCCTTTATCCCGCACCCGGCCATGAATTTTTTGGTTTGTCCCGGCCCGCAACCCAGGTCGATCAGTTTACCCTTATCTCCATTCTCCGCCGCAAATGCTTTTAAAAGGATGAGGTCAAGATGCTTATGCTCTAATTCATGGCCAAACTTTTCAGCATAGTTGGTCGCTGTTTTATTGTAACAGTCGATGATGTTTTGTTGGGACATATAATTTAGTTATGTGGCAGAGATTCATTGGGCATTTATATGTCAAACGCTCTTCGGGACGTCAGACACCCTGTCACCATTGCAATATCCTTAAATATTCGGTCCACGGCCCCACATCTTCCGCATAATGTTTCGCCATTACCCTCGAGATCTGTGCGATATGGTTCAGGTCATGCACCACCCATGTACTCAGCAGTTGCGCAAGCGTTACTTCTCCAAACTTAGGATGAATGCCCTTCTTGACGAGATCGTTTTCTGACAGGTTCTTTGAACGCACTATATCAATATTCTTTTCCCGCAACCGGCCGAATTCAACCAGCAACTCTGTCAGTGTTTTTCCTTTGCTGTCATTGTACTGGGCAAAACGGTCAAAGGGTACAAAATGTTTATCCGGGTTGCCTGATAAAATGAGTTCCATCCTCGGCACCCAATCCGTTTTCTCGCCATGAATATAATGCCCGATGATATCATAAGGGTTCCAGGTATTTTCGCCTTCATTGCAATGGATCCAGTCTTCCGGGATACCCTGCAAGAGAGCTTTTACTGTAGCGGGTGTTCGTTCCAGCAGGGCGATCGATTTTTCAACGGAAAAATTCATGTTGTCCTTAGTTTTAAGCTTGTCTTTTAATTGATCCTTCTGCGAATACTTTCTCCTGTCCATTGCCAGCTGCCACCACCGGATTGTTTGCGGCAAACTCTCCGTTTGACCCATTCGCCTTTTTCATCATATTCGTATTCATATTTGTACTTGTTCCCATCAATAGAATGACTGATGATCAATCCCTTTTCATTATAGGCCGTTGTTCTTTTAAACGGTTTTTTAGAATGATCCGATTGGGTCAGTTCGATACATAAATTCTGACCGCGCCTGGTTTCGTATTTATAGGTAACGGTCTGGTTATCGCTATATCCGCCCGAGGTCCGCTTGACCGTTTCGAGCCTTCCTTCAAAATCATAGAAATAATATTCGACAAGATCAAAATCATTATATTTTTTGTTATAGGTCTTGTAAGACATCGTAGCCAGCTGGTCCTTTTCGTTATACTGGTAATATCTTTTCATTGTTGATGAATCGTTCAGGAAATCTTCTTCCATTGCCAGCTTGCCTTTTTCATTATAAGTATACAGGGTCTTCCGGTTCTGGTTGGCAAAATGAGCCGATCTTCTTTCCACGATCTGGTTGGCGGCATTATAAACTTCGGTTGCTACTTCCCCTTTACTGTTTTTGATCAGCTCTCCATTGCGGTAGGGATAAAATACGGTCTCGATGGTATACTGGGCGATGACCTGTTGACAAAAACAGGATGCGATAACAAGGAATAATGCAGGTCTCATATACATTATTATTGATGGGCAAAGATAAGGATTGTAATTGCTGGTGTGCTGCTGATTCATCGCTTCAGCGCCCTTAGCACTATGTTAATTTAACGATAGCTCTTTTTTTTCTCCACCTTTTTTTTAGCAGGTGTCCTTTCCATAACCACAGTCCCGACAACACGATCAGCGGGAGCAATACCCATTGAATGGCAGCCATGGCCCCGGGATATTGACTCACAGGGCCGTAAACAAGACCAAGGAGAGGAATACTGCCGATGATATGTATCCAGCGGATGATCTTTCTTTCTGTTGCAGCTTTCATAACGCACTCGTTTAATGAATACAAAGTTCATTTGAAGTGTCATATTTGCACAGAAAAAATATGCATTTAACCGGTTGGGGCCGGTCGTTTACCGAAATGCAATCGTTCATCTTTGCCTGTCATTCCAGGGTACAAGGAATCTCATCATTCCGGGACACGAGGAATCTTCCTCCTCCATCTCACAATCATCCTCATAATAAGTATCGCAGCCGAAAAACCGGCAAGTGCCAGTACCATCGTCTCCCTTTTTTTTCGCTGCGTTTTTTCCTGTCGTTCCAATACTTCTTTGTTAGCTTCTTCATATTCTTTTTGCTTGCTCTCTGCAATGCCCTGCCTTGTTTTTTGCAAGGCTTCATCCATTTGTACCCGGAAAGTGCTTTCCCTGACCAGGCCGGCCTTGTGTACTGAATCCAGCATCCGGTCCAACCTGTGCATTTCCGCCCATTCAAGGCTGTCTTTATTTTGGGAAAACAGAAGGCTGGTAAAGTTGCATACGATCAGCAGAAGCATCATTCTTTTCATCATGTCGCTAAGTTAGTGAGGGAAAGGGCAAAGGAGGTACCGCCTGGCAGGTATTTGCCTGAATTAAAGATTTATTTCCTTCCTCCTTAATTTTTCTCAACTTACTGTACAGGAAAGGCTGTGGGCTGCTGACTACGGGCTATGGGCCGGTCGTTCATTGAGTATAGAGTTTGATCTTGTTTGTAGTTGTGCAAGGAAGCTGTTAGCTATTAACGGTTAGCGAGGCGTAGATGAGGAAAGGCTGTGGCTAGTGGCTATGGGCTGGTCGTTCATTGAATTTAGGGATTGATCTTATTTGTAATTGCGTGGAGAGCTGTTAGCGCGGCCTGCAGGCCACTTCTTTTATCAAGAAAAAAGCAGGGAAGATCTGCTACGGATTATTTAGAAGGAAAAATATTTACGCCATGACATTACTTGTAACGTCATGGCGTAAATGTAATTACTTATAGATTCTCTTCTAATTTATCAAACGATGATTGCCATCCTTTCCTGCAGTCATCGATCATTTCAGGCGGAAGCCCGGCATGTTGCAGTTTTAAATTGGTCTTACCATCGGCCTCTTCAAATTCTACTGTTACCAAACAATCCAACTCCCATTTCCCCGGCATATTGTAATAAGAGGCCGGTACTATATTGCCTTTACTGTCGGCAAAGCTGTCAGTGACAATTATTTTTTTCAATGGCACAATTTCCTTGTAGGTGCCGGTTGACCAGATCTTTTTTCCATCTTCCCCCTGCATGGAAGCCAGGTATTTACCACCCACTTTAAAGTCAATAGTACAGTCAGGACAGGTATATTCCTTCGGTCCCCACCATTTTTTAAAACTTTCCGGGTCTGAGAATGCTTTCCATACTGTCGTGACCGGGAGGTCGAATGTTCTCTTGAGGGTCAGCGTGTCTTGTTCCGCGGCCGTAGCGGCGCTGTTACTTATTGTCATAATATTCATTTTTAGTTCGTGAATGTGATACAAGAATCACTCCGAAAGTTTGCTGTTCAGGTAGTAAGATCTTGCACAATTTGGGGAATGAATTACATGATCAGGATGGGGAACGGGGATCTTACAGGAATGTCTAAATTTGTCCTTTGTTTGCAGTATCAATCTTTTTCATGACATTTATCTTCTACCTGTTCTTCTCCTGTATTACTGTTTTTCCCGGGCAACCCGCGCAGGAAGTTCCTGAAATAAAAATAGTCAAAGAATTATTCCGGCTCCGTAATGAGGGTAAAGCCGATTCTGCCGAACAGTATTTTGCCGACACTGTGAAAGTGTATATGAAGACGTTGCGAAACGTCCCAAAACAAACGATCACCCGGCTCGACAGGATCTTCTTTAAGTCACATCCCAAAAACAAGTTTGAGATGACAGCGCCGGTAGAGATCACCACGAAAGAGGGGATTGTCACTGCCATTATTATTGGTAAGGAATACCTGGACGGTACCAGTTTTAAGTACGAACGGATCGAAATAAAATTCGACCGGAACCGGAAGATCAATTATTTCAGGGCGGCCACGCTGCGCTAAGTTTCTAGCGGAGTGATAAGGAAGGCTGTGGGCCGGTCGTTCATGGGATATAAAGTTTGATATTTTTAGTAGTTGCGTACCAGGAAATATCTGTGTTTATTCATCAGGCGTCAGGCTGTATCCAGGTTGTCGCAGGCAACAAAAATGTTCAGTGAAAAATATTTACTGCCAGCACAACAATCGCTATCCCCACCAACAGTGTCAGTTTCCCCAATAACTCCATTCTTTTTAATTGCACTGCCGCGTCACCTTTCTTTGCCTTTCTTCCTGCAATACCGATCAGTGTGATCAAAATGATGAGTACCGCAACCAGGGACAGTTTGACAATTAACAATGGAAAGGAGGAAAGAACTTTCCAATAGGGAGTGATCAGGTAAAACCCGGAAATAAGCAATAAGCCTATTCCAATATGTCCCATTTTACTTAAGACCAATGAATGCATACGAAATTTCATTGCTTCCTCAGCAGACATTTTGGGTGTTATCGATCCTAAAAAAGCATGGGCAAAGCCTGTTCCCAAACCCATTGTGAGACCAAGAAAATGGCAGATCAGCATTGCTTCTCTCATAGTTTGTTAGTTTTTGGTTCCTGTATACTGTAACGTTTTTTTTCCGCTATCATATAAATATACATCCGTGGTATGAAAATTGAAAATTTGCGGGGATAAAACCTTTTTATTGCGTTGTTGTGTTTCTCGCGGAGATCGCGGTGAGCAGAGAGCGCAAAGTTATCCTGCTACGCAGAATCAAATCAGGCATTTCCCCTTCCCTGGCCTCCGAAGGAAGGTTCCTGGCCGGTCAGTAAATATGGAGTTTGATCTGGTTTGTAATTGCGTAGTTGGATATAAGATTAATGCAGTACCAAAATCGAACACGCAGCAATGGCCGTGCATAGAAGTCTATGAATAATTGATCCTATTTATCAAAAAAAGAGAAAGAAGCATAATGCGAAGGAGAACTAAATAGTTTTCTTTGGCGGCAGATCAAACGCCACTGCTTCATGTTCAAAATGCCCGTTATGCGATCCATCGCAAAACGGCTTATTCTTCGAAAGCCCGCAACGGCAAAAGGAAACAATTTCCCTCCCTTGCAAATTATAGACCCCACCATTCCGATCCACTACTTCAAAATCGCCTTCCACTTTTAAGGAACCGTTGTTGTTGACTGTGATCTTTGTTTTTGGCATGTTACTTTTTTTAAAAGTACTTACTAAAACGCAACTTATCGTCAATTAAATTGTTTACCCAATACTGTTTAACTTCATTTCATTATGTTCACTATCTGGCAGATTGTAATTGGCTTTGGGCTGATCGTGCTGATCATCTTATTTGTTTTCCGGGTCAGTATTGTAAAAGACACTGTTTTCCTGCCGGAGAATTACAGGGAGTTACTGACCGGTTATGTAAAATTTTACCGGCAACTGGATGAAGAGGCCAAAGAAAGATTTGAAAAAAGAGCCGAACAGTTCTTATCGGCGGTGAAAATAACCGGTGTGAACGCGCAGGTTGAGGACCTTGACCGGCTCCTGATCGCAGCCGGGGCCATTATTCCCGTTTTTGCTATCCCCGACTGGCAATATATAAACCTGCATGAGGTTTTGGTATACCCCGGCACATTCAACCATGATTTTGACCAGTCAGGTCCGGACCGGCCTGTAGCAGGTATGGTAGGTACCGGCACTATGCAAAATGTGATGATCATTACCAAATGGCAATTGCGGCAGGGATTTATCAACGAACAGGATGCGAACAACACCGCTATTCATGAGTTCGTGCATTTGATCGATAAAATGGATGGCACGATGGATGGTGTTCCTGAAATAATCTTAGAGCGTAAATACAAGGAGCAATGGAAGAGTATGATGAATGAAACGATCAGGCAAATGAGATTCAATGGATCCGATATCAATATGTACGGTGCTACCAGCCCGGTTGAGTTTTTCCCTGTTATCTCGGAATATTTTTTTGAGCAGCCGGAATTATTAAAAGTAAATCATCCTGAGCTGTATGAGATGCTGGGGAGGATATATAAAAATGGCAAGTAGGGGTTTGGGGAGTGGATGGGAGAGTTTATGGTTTATAGTTTATGGTTGGGGTCATTTATTGAATATAGAGTTTGATCTTGTTGTAGTTGCGTAGTTGTTTCTCGCGGAAGGCGCAAAGAGCAGAGAACGCAAAAGCCAACTAACCTGTATTTGTAAAGTTTGAAACATAGAGGCAGGGAGAAATACTGAGTTTCCGTATTTCCCTGCGCCTTTGTGCCTCCGTGGTTCTCAACCTATTTGTGGACCGGTTGCAGATCAAGATCAACCATCATGCGTAAGAATTTTCTAAATTCTAACAGCTGTCACCAGCGGCTCAGGCTCATGAACACTAAATGACACCGCCTTATCATCTTTCAATTTAAAAATGATCTTCACTGAAGCTGCTCCCGTTGGGGAAAAAGTATTATCACCTACTTTATTCAGCTTACGGCCGGCTGATCCTTTGCGACCCGCCTGCACAAAACCCAGCCGGTGCTGATCTACAATAAATAGTTCGTTTTCGCCATCTCCAAAACGGTACTCCCCGAAGTATTTTTTCTTTTCATCTTCAGTTATATCCAGGTTTGTTGGTTTCATGTCTGCATTACCTAACCCTTCCAGGTAAGCGATCACTTTATTTACATTGGCTTTATCCGTTTCCGTGATGGTCTTGTCTTCGAGCCGATTCTTTGCATGTTGCAGCAAAGTGATGCCATGCGGTCCGGTATGCGACTGGATACCGGGAACAGTTTCAATGATCTCCTGCACCGCTTTCAGCATACCCATCATGGCACAGGTGAAAATATCGGGCCTGGCTCCATTGGCCATTAAGAACTCGGCAATATCACGACGGCCGACATGCGAGGCGGCGTTCAACGCGGTTTCCCAATCACCAAAACCCCAGTCCCATGCAGCGCCAGCCAGTTCGGGCCGTTTGCCTACCAGCTCTTTTACTTTCGCAAAATTTCCGTGCGAAGCTCCCACGATGCCGCTTACCATATTATCATCCATGCTGGGATACCGGTAGAAAATGGGTTCGGCTGTACCGGTGCCGATCATTTTATTAACAGAATTCTGCGCGGAAGAATAACCAAAAGCGGTGATGCCGAACAAACCAAAGGCTGAGTTTTTAATGAAGCGACGGCGTTGAAATGGCATGTTATCCATAGCAGGTTGTTTTTACGTGTTAACCAATTTACTGAATCCGGTATACGGGGAACAACGTGTTCTCGATGGCCGGTATTATTGAATTATTGGAGGTAAAGAATTATGGTATGCAACCACCAGTTTGTAGAATGTTGACATTCTTGTTGTGTTTTTGATTCTTTGTGTCCTGTCAACCCCAGGCACGAAAGATCTGGCTATGTTACCAGCTGCAGTACTACTATCGGCCTCGTTGCGTCGCACTCTTGTGCGTTCGGTTCGCTATTGAGCATTTTCGATATACCTTTATACTCCGCAGGGACATTTTTATCTCCCGATGTCAATCTAGAAATTCATCGTTGGTGGAACTTTATAAGTCAGCGCAATTTTACGAGCTGCTCTTCGTTAGTCCTTCGTACGGGAAACCAACTTTCATGCACAACTCTTTACACCGCAATTTTCGCCCAACTTTTCTTTTCTTCACGTGGTTACAACTTTCTGCACTCTATACTAATGGTCAGCGTTATCAAAAAGAGCCGCAGCCGGAACTGGCCTGGGGAATAAAAGTTGTCACCCGGCCAATCCAGTATGATAAGAATAATTTGTACGTTACCGATCCTACTTCGATAGGATTGTATACCGGTGTCCGGTACGATATGCCAAAAAAAATAGCTGCTGACCGGTATATTGACATGGTAGCCCAGGCAGGATTTCTTTTCTGTAAAGCCAATGTGTTTGATACATCCTTCCGTGACCCGGTTACGAACAGGTTTGTCTATGAGCATTCCCGCAATCCTGCCTATATACCTGTTTATTTTGGTGTCTATAATATGTCCGTGGTTTCTGCAGGATTGGAACTATTTTACTGGAAAGGGTTGGGCGCCCGTGACATTTGGGGTATCAAGTTTCTTTCACTGGGGTATAATGGAAAACAGTTCAGGCTGAATGCAGCAGGAGAATTGTATTCGCAGGTTCGGAATGGAAAAAATAATGGTCTGATTTTATCATTTGATTTTTGCTGGAAGCTGATCAAAGGGTGAAAGCAGCGCATGTTTTTAACACAGTCCTTCGCAGGCGAAGGGCACAGAACTGAACAACCCACAGATTATACAGGGACAACGTGAGGCCTCCTGATCTCTACCTCCTTTCCTCCACAGGAGGAAAGGAGAATTCAAAGTGGCTTTCTTTCAGAGCTTCAGTTGCGCACTCTGCTCTTTGCGATCTCCGCGAGAAACGATCGTCTATCTTCCCCTGATCCCTTTTGACAGCAATGCTCTTTCAATCCTTGCTATTCCGCCAGAAAAAGGATTGCCTTTGACGATACTGAGGGACCCACGTCCCCAGGATATTATTAATTCGGGCGAACTGGAACTGATCTGCATTTTTCGTGTGAGCCATGCCTGGTCAAGGGGAGTGAGGACATTTTGCTGAGCATCGAGCAGGTTATTGTTTTCGAGATCGACAATGGCAATATGTTGTAATTCATGGGGAGGAATGGCACTGACTTTTTTATGATACAGACTAACTCTCCAAAAAACAAGTGCAAAAAATACCGCTATACCAACAAGAATAATTCCCGGTTTGGATGAGCCGGTGGCCTGGGTGAACAATTGAATCACACCGTTGATCAATAAAATAAGCGACAACAAACCCGTTACAAAAAGAAAGACAGTGGTCCACTGTGCAGGTCGTTTACTGATGTATAGTCTTTTTCCGTCTTCATAGATAACGGTGCCGGAGGATTCTGCGAGTTTTGTCATGGGTGAATGTTCTTTATGCCTGTAAATATATTGTCTTTTCTTACGCAATTTGGGAAGACTAAGAAGAACAGGCATCCAGTGTATCAGAAAGTCTTATTTTTATGAATGCATAAAAAAATTCGCCTCGCCTATAGTAGTAAATTAGTTTGGCTTCTTCTTTTCCCCGTTTCCCTTTTTGCACAGACCCCTTCAAAAGAAGTACAGGAGAGAATAAATAAAGTAGAGAACTTTCTCTCGCCGGGCACTGTTTATGGCGATACGATCCCCCGCGGTAATATTGAAATGCGGATGAAGGATACCAAAACAAAAGGGTTGAGCATTGCTGTTATCCATAATTACCAGGTAGAATGGGCCAAAGGCTATGGCTGGGCGGATGAAGGCGAACAAAAAAAAGTAACTACAACGACCCGCTTCCAGGCGGCTTCTATCAGTAAAAGCCTTAACAGTATGGGCATATTAAAACTGGTGGAGCAGGGCAAACTGGACCCTGAAGCGGATATCAATAATTACCTGGCGACATGGAAATTCCCCTACGACAGTCTTTCCGGGAATAAGAAGATCAGCACCTATAATTTATTAAGTCATACTGCCGGCCTGGGCATTCATGGTTTTCCGGGGTATGTGGCCAATGCTAAATTGCCATCGGTGACCGAAGTGCTGGATGGTAAAAAGCCCGCGAACACGAAAGCTGTCCGTTCTCAATACGAGCCGGGTAAACAATTCGAGTATTCCGGTGGCGGTACTACTATCTCACAATTACTGCTGACAACTATTACCGGCCAGGATTATGCGAAATATATGCAGACAGAAGTTTTAACGCCATTGGGCATGACCAACAGCTCTTACCAGCAACCGCCACCTGCGGAGGCAGAACTGGCTACCGGCTATTATAATGATGGCAAACCGGTAAAAATGAAATACCATATTTATCCCGAGCAGGCTGCCGCGGGTTTATGGACAACACCAACGGATCTTGCCAAATATGTTATCGAATGTCAGCTGGCTTATGAAGGGCGTTCGAAAAAAGTATTATCACCTGTGATGATGAAGAGAAGGCTGACACCTTATATCGATACGTTCGCGGCAATGGGTGTGTTTATTGATAACAGGAATGGTCATAAATATTTTATTCACAACGGCGGTAACGAGGCATTTGTATGTCTTTATTATGGAAGTCTTGAAGGTGGCAATGGTGTAGTGATCATGGAGAACGGAGAGAATTTCGGATTGATCACCGAGGTGCTGAACAGTGTAGCGCAGGTCTATAACTGGAAAGATTTTTACAATCCTGTATTTAAAAGAGTAGTTACGGTCCCGAAAGATACATTGAGCCAATATAACGGTAAATACCTGATGGGAAAAGACACACTGACATTGAAATTTGTTGACAACGATCTTGTTTTGCAGCAAAACGGTGAGCCGGCCGATGGTTATAAGCTGATCTTCTCCCATAATGCCAGCTTCTATATACTGGAAGAACCATCTGCTGTCTTTAAAGTGCTGCGGAATGCTACGGGTAAGGTAGATGCGTTGGAGCTAAAACAAAGTGGAACTATAACGCGGCTGCCGAGGATGGAGTAGAGTTGGACCGTCTTGGTTAATCAATAGAGCTGGTATATTTATAGGTATACCATTTGTCAGTTGGTTTAACATACAACCGGAATGTAGTGTCGTTTAGTTTTTCTATAGGCCATTCTGTTAGCCTGGCTAACACTATTTTCCCGTCCCTTATTTCCCAGGTGTCCGCATATTTACCGGATCTTAATTCATAGGTGCCGTCTGTTTTTAGTTTCAGTAATGCCATCGGCGCCATGTCATTTTCGGCTGTCCATACTTTACCTTTTAGTGATCCCTGCAGCTCCATATCGGCAGGAGATTGAACGACTTTTTCTTTTTTGGTAATTTTTGGGGTCGATTTTTCTCCACTGCTGTTACAACTGAAAAGAATGACCAGGCTGCAAATTATGACTAAGACTTTTCTCATATTTTTATTTTTCGCGGTTGGAAATTATTTTGGCGCACCTGTTCGGGTTATTTCCAGGGATTATTTATAACAGTGATCCTTTATTGTTTCAGCAATTCGTTCATTTCCTCTGCATCTTTCACCAGCACGTAGAGTTTCATTTTTTGTTTCCTGTATCCATCATAAATGACCGAGGTGGTCCGGGATCGCATAATGAAATGCAGGTCCTTTTCAAATTCAAGCACAAAAATTTGCAGAGCAGGATTGTCCCCGGACACGGATGATGTATACTTGAAGCCGCCGGCCCACTGGATACCCGTAAAATCCAGGTCCATGTTTTTGTCATATGCCACAACGGTGTACCGGAATATGAAACTGTCACCCCCGATGGTCTGCCGGGTGATCAGGTCGTCATTCCCGTAGCGCTGACCTACGGCTTTGTCGAGCAGCTGTTGCATCTTCCCGATCTTTTAGCGGGGTTACTTGCGCCCTCATTGATACAGACAGAACAATTCCAACGATAAAGAATAAACTGGTCTTTTTCATGTTATGTTTTATGAAGTGTGTGGCCAACCTGGAGATTGAAGCTCCAGGTTATTATCCGTATGGGTGGATATTTCTTCCTTCGTTGTTATTTCGGGAACGGGAATATTATTATGATGGTGCCAACTGTAGTATTACCAGCACCGTTCCTTCCGCAAGGTGACGGACTCCTGTATGTTCTGTTCATTACCGGCTTGTGCGATATGTCCTGTTCCGGAGGGAAATTTTATGGGTCAAACTGGGTTGGACCGTCGCGCTCTTCAATAATTTGGAGCATGTTTCGTATTCGTTTTTCTGCTTCCAGTTTTGTTATCCCATTATAATAATCTGTTACAAATGGATGATCGAAACCCTCATGAGGAACAATTTCTGGCCGATGATTCCCCGGCCTCGTAAAAACAGTCGTTGGAATACTTTCCTCGAATTCATAATCAGGCAGATCATTGCATAACCAGCCAAAATATTTTGTTTCATGATTTTCGTTACCAAAATTATTGGAATAGTCCTGGTAGCTTTTGTCGCTTAACGAAACCCAGAGCCCGTATTCGAGCGTTTCACAATGATCAATTATCTCTTGTGATAAAGTGCAGCGAATGAACTTATCTGTTTTATCAGGGTATGTTATAGTACAAAAATCCTTGTCAAGAGTACCTATCTTCTGTTTGTCCTCTTCAGACAGGTTATCATAATTAGACGGAGAAGTGTAGGCCAATGCGGGCCATTGCTCGTGTTCCTTACCGCAGCAACTGCAGATGTATTTTATTGGGTCGGGCATTGTTTGTTTACGACCGTTTGAAAACAATTAAATATACTGTACTCTTTTGATAAAGCCTCCAAATCCCCCTCATCCCTTACCTTTGCGCCCTGAAAAGTTCATGGTTTAAACGGGAATTGAGCACAGAACGACCCCAACGATAAACCAAAAACAATAAACCATAAACACGAAGTGAAATATCACAACGAAATAGCCCGCCGCAAAACCTTCGCCATCATCTCTCACCCCGATGCCGGTAAGACCACGCTTACGGAGAAGTTTCTCCTTTTCGGTGGCGCTATCCAGGTAGCGGGCGCGGTCAAGAGCAATAAGATCAAGAAACATGCGACCTCCGACTTTATGGAGATCGAAAGACAAAGAGGTATCTCGGTAGCCACATCGGTAATGAGCTTTGAATATAATGATGTACTGATCAACCTGCTCGATACTCCGGGTCACAAGGATTTCGCGGAAGATACTTACCGGACACTCACGGCGGTGGATAGTGTTATCCTTGTTATTGATAGTGTGAATGGGGTTGAACCACAGACAAGGCGATTAATGGAAGTCTGCCGTATGCGGGCAACACCGGTGATCGTATTCATCAATAAGATGGACCGGGATGGTAAGAACCGCTTCGATCTGCTGGAAGAAATAGAAAAAGAACTATCGATAAGCCTGCACCCGATGACCTGGCCGATCAACAGCGGTAAGGAATTCAAAGGCGTGTACAATCTTCATGACAAGGACCTGTTATTGTTCACCGCGGGAACCAAAGCCGCCGATGAGAACACACTGAAGGTTGCCAACCTGGAAGATATTGTGCTGAATGAAAAACTGGGAGAGAAAGATGCCAACCAGCTCCGCGAAGACGTAGAACTGGTAGACGGTGTACATGGCGAACTGAAGATAACCGATTACCTGGAAGGAAAAGTGGCGCCGGTATTCTTTGGCAGTGCTATCAACAACTTTGGTGTAAAGGAAATGCTCGATACATTTATCCGCATAGCCCCCACACCAAGAAGTCGCGAGACCACGGTCCGTCCCGTGGACGTGGAAGAAGATAAAATGAGCGGCTTTATCTTTAAGATCCATGCCAACCTCGATCCGAAACACCGCGACCGTATCGCTTTCTTCCGGGTTTGCTCGGGTAAGTTCGAGCGTAATAAATATTTCCATCATGTCCGCCTGGATAAGGATGTGCGTTTCAGTAATCCGTACTCCTTCATGGCCCGCGATAAATCCGTCATCGAAGATGCTTATGCCGGCGATGTGGTAGGCCTGTTCGATACCGGTAATTTCAAGATCGGCGATACACTGACGGAAGGAGAGGATTTTTTCTTTACCGGTATCCCGTCCTTCTCTCCCGAGATATTCAAGGAAGTGGTGAACAAGGACCCGATGAAATCCAAACAACTGGAAAAAGGGTTGATGCAATTGACCGATGAAGGAGTAGCGCAGTTATTCACCCAGTTTGGTGGCACCAAGAAGATCGTGGGTTGCGTGGGAGAGCTGCAGTTCGAAGTGATTCAATACCGTTTGCTGCACGAGTACGGTGCTTCGGTGATATTCAATACACTGCCATTCTATAAAGCCTGCTGGCTGACGAGCACCGATCAGAAGAAGTTGCTGGAGTTCTCACGGTTCAAACAGGCGAATATAGGAGAGGATAAGGATGGGCATATGGTGTACCTGGCGCAGAGCGAGTGGTTTTTGAATACGGAGCGGAACAATAACCCGGATATTGAGTTTCATTTTACGTCGGAGATCCACAAATAGGTTTTAGAACCAAGGAGGTACAAAGGCTAGGGAAAGACGGGCCCGGTGTTTCTCCCTGTCCCCCTGCCACTGTGTTTCAAACTGTTCATGGAACTTTGGATGAGTCACAGAAAATCGCACGCGGGGATCGCGGGTTCGCAGAGGAATTGAGGCTTCTCTGTATGAAACTGACACATTATCGGGCCTTCTTTTAATTAAACAATCAGTATGGTGATTTTTACAACAGAGAGGTTGTTGGTCCGGCATTTCACGGAGAATGACAGGGATAATTACTTTGCCTTGCAGGGCGATCCCGACGTTATGCAGTATATCCGTGCACCAAGAACACGGGAAGAAAGCGATACCTTCCTGACCGAAAAGATACTTAGTGCCGATCCGCATGACTTCAAAGGTTACTGGGCCGTGGAAGATAAGGAGACCGGGGAGTTCCTGGGTTGTTTTGTGATCATCCCGATCCCTGATGATGTGGAAAAGATACAGCTGGGTTATTCATTCCTCCCCGTGCATTGGAGCAAGGGTTATGCCACGGAAGTGACCAAAGAAGGTGTGAATTATTTTTATACCAGGACGCCGCTTGCGGAAATTTATGGTGTGACCGAAACACCGAATATTGCCTCACAGAAAGTGCTGTTGAAAGCCGGTTTTAGTTTCCACGAAAAAAAAATAGAAGGGGAGAAGGAGTTGACAGTGTTTATTGTGAAGAGGCAGGTCTCTTCTGCATCGTATAGAGATCAAACACTTCATCAGGACTGAGTGACCGTTTATAGATCCTTATTTCATCCATGACACCATTGAACCAGTAAGGGTATTGCGCATTATCTTTTTTACCAATGAAGAGGTCTTCACTGTTCTTCCCGAGCTTTCCTTTTGCCGGCGCCGAGGATATCAGTTCCCCATCAATGTATAAACGGGATTGTGTTTTGCTGTAGGTGTATACAACATAATACCAGGTGCCGGGTACTACATAGATGCTTTGCGAAGTGTGCCCGCCATTTGCTCCCGTCATTCCCACAAAGTTCTGATGCGCCGAGTCGCCGTCCCGGCAATCTCCGAGTGTATGTTCTCCCGCAGTGAAGCGAAGAGAATAAGCACCTGGTTTGTAATCCCATGCACCTTTATCAAGGAGTGAATTATTATAGCAAAGACCATTATAAAAACCCATGGGTTTTACAATGATCGCTATGGTCAGTTCATCGGGGCAAAGCGAAGAACTGTTCTTTACCCGGATATAATTGTCTTTCCCGTTGAAAAGTCCCGCCGCGTTTGGATTGCCAAACCGGTCGTTCGTGAAACTGATATTATTCACGATCGGGTCGTTATTGTTACCGCTGCTGTCACGGGCATTCTCACTGAATGTGTACCAGGCAACGATGCCTGTATTCAGTGTTTGCTGGCAAAACGAACTGACCTGGCCCAGCAATGCAATAAAAGTTGTTACGATAAATTGTTTCATATATCAGGGTAGCTCTCACCAAAAGGAGAGGCTGGTGTTTATTGTGAAGAAATAGCTTTATTGTTCTTCCGTGTAAAGGAAACGGCCCCATTACTGCGTTTATTGCTGCTTACATTCACTTCATAACGGTTATTCCCATCGGTGATGATCATTAAAGCCGTATTCGGAGGAATGCTTCCGAGATTTTCCGCGTACATCACGAGTTCATTGTTGCTTCGCTGCGGATCAATGGTAAGATACAGGGTCAATGGCTTTGTGCCGAGCAACTGTTTGGAAAGGATCACTTCATTGTTGTAGATCAGGCTGATACTGTCGCCATCGATAATGCCGTTATCATAAAGGGAAACGACCAGGGAATCGTTGTCAACGGTGATCGTGCGAACAATATCTTTATCCCTTTTTTCCAGCGTTGTTGCCGGTAAAGGCGCTGTGATGACGACGGGTTCCTTTTCTTTTGGCACAGTCACTTCTGTGATGATTACCGGCAGCACAACGGCGATCTTTTTTTCAACGGTATCCCTGCAGCCCGAACTGTTCAGCGCAAACATCCTGACCGTATATTCTCCCGCCTGTGTATAAAAATTGGAAGCCAGGCTTTCTCTCTTCACCGTGTTCCCGTCCCCGAAATCCCAGGAATAAGAGGCCGAATTATTTTTTGCTTTGAATTGTATCTTTCCCCGTTCTCCCATTTCTGAAAAACTAAAATCAGTGGTTAAGCCCCGGAACTTTACTTCTTTAGTAAAAGTATCTGTACAACCGGAGGAGCTGGTAACAATGGCTTTTACTTTGTAACTGCCCTCTTTTTTATAGCTGTGGTCCGGCGCCAGTTTATTGGATGTACCGCCATCCCCGAAATACCACTGGATCGTTTTGATCTTTTTCGTTTGCGTGGTACCCAGTTCAAAAGAAGCGGTGGTGCAATCCGAAAGGTCGTAATCGAATTTAGCAGGGATCGTATTTGAACCGGCACAGGTAATATCCGGCACCAGCTCCTCCTGTTTTTTATTGCAGAGCGCCAGTATCTCATCGGTTGCCAGGGCCCTGTTATAGATCCTTACTTCGTCCAGCAACCCGTTGAACCAATACGGATACTGGCTGAGTTCCATTTTACCAAAGTACAGGTTGTCGTTATTGGAAAAATGGTAACCCGGCAAACTTCCTTTTCCAATGAGTTTGCAGTCAAGATACAAAAAAGCATCGCGGCCATCGTACGTATAGGTTAGCAGGCACCATTTTCCGGTGATAATATAGTTCCCTTTGAAAGGACTGATATGCCCGGCATAAAAATTCTGTCTTTTTTTATCAACCTTATCAGTAAAGCAATTACTCCCGTTGGTCGAATGGTTATCGTCATAGGTCAGGAAGTAGTTCCCGTTATTATCATCATCATTTCCTTTCATGATGATCCGGTTGCCGTGGCACTTGCCTTCATAAAACCCATTGATCATTACCCAGGCGGAGATGGACATGCCTTTGCTGAAATGCAGGGCCGGATGATCGGGTATCCGGATATAATTACTGGTCCCGTTGAAGCTGGCAGCTGACCTGGCATTCCCAAACCGGTCGGCAGTAAAGCTGACATTTGTAACCGATGGATCATGGTGATTCCCGCTTTCATCTTTTGCATTTCCGTTAAAAGGGTAATAGGCTACTAACCCGGAAGAAAGGTTGACCTGTGCTGCCGAAGCCAGCGAAGAAAATACCAAAAAAGATAAAACCCATTTCATCATGATAGCAGGAATGATGGATGAATGTCCCGGGAATACCAGGAATATTATACTAAAGATAATGGTCTTTAAATGGAAAAATGTTTACTATTGGTTAAGCTTACAAAGCGGTGCCAATTCGTCTTTTGCACATTACCCGGTTGCAGATCCTTACCTCGTCCGGCAACCCGGTGAACCAATAAGGGTAATTGGGGTTATCCAGTTTGTCTAAGAACAGGTCTTCCTCATTGGAAAAATAATAATCTTTTACTTCTCCCCGGCCGATGACCTCGCAATCCGCATAGAGTATCACTTCATTTCCGTCATAGGTAACGGTCAGCAGGATCCATTTATCTTTTACGACAAATTTACCCGGCAGCGATGCTGCATACAGAGAATAAAATTGCTGGTGCTCCTTGTCGTTGAACAAAATAACAGTACGATGAATAGTCTCCTTACCGCTAAGGTTTAGCGTATAAGAACAAATGTTCCTTTCCTGAAAACAGAAGATTCGCAAATGGTTTTTGCTTTTACCATAAATACAAACACACCGGTATCCTGGTCTACGCCTTTGTATTTCCCATTCCAGCAGTCGTCCGGGTTGGTGGTAAAGAAAACCCGTGCTCCCCAGCGGTTGTAGATGCTGAACTCCAGGTTTGTGATGAGTCCCCATTCTTTTATACCAAAGCAATCGTTTTTGCCATCATTATTGGGTGTGAAACCAGTAGGCATAAAGTACCCGGCTTTGTTCGTGTATTTAACATTAACAATCACGCTGCCTTTATTCGAACAGCCCGAAACATCGATTCCGGTTACAAAATATTCCGTGGTGATAGTTGGAGTTGCTATCGTTGTACCGGAATTGGGATTGGAAAGGCTGGCGGCAGGGGTCCAGGAATAGGTGATACCGCCGCTGGCGATCAGTTTGCTTTGCGCTGTCGAGCAATCAATATCATTTGAGCTATTGGCATTGATATTTGGCAATGGCAATATTGTAACCGTTGTGGAAAGTGTTGAGGATTCATGGCATTTGTTCTCGGTAATGGTTACAAAATAGGTGGTCGTACTTAATGGCGATGCCAGCGGACCAGGAATGTCAGGATCATCCAGCGATGAAGCCGGTTGCCAGCTGTAACTATCACCTCCAGCTGCGTTTAGTTGCGCCGATGTATTGAGACAGGATGATTGGTTTCCGTTAATCGAGAACTGGTCGGGTGACACAATATCTACTTTGACAGAATCAAGGTTGTTGCAACTGTTGGCGTCTGTCACGGTAACATAATACATCGTATTGGTAATGGGTGAAGCAACCGGGTTAGGGGCCGAAGTGCTGCTCAACGTGGCGCCGGGTGTCCAGCTATAAGAAGCACCACCTCCTGCAAGAAGCTGGGCTGAAGTATTCTGGCAGATCGCTGTATCGTTACTGATCGTGATGGTGGGTTTTGGCGAAACATTGATATTTACTATGTCAGTTGCACTGCATCCATTGGCGCCGATGCCAGTAACAGTATACTGGGTGGTAACAACAGGTGAGGCAAGCGGGGTACCGATATTCGGATCGGAGAGGCCGGTAACAGGAGTCCAGGAATACGAAACACCGCCTGATGTATTCAGCTGCACGGAAGCGCCTTCACAGATCGGTGTATCATTGTTGGTAGTTATCACAGCTGTGGCCGTAGTTATTTTTACACTATCTCTTTTCATAAATACGGGGGCAAAAGAGATATCATCAAGAGCAAAGTCATTGCCCTGCACCAATGTATTCTTATTTACGATAGATATAGTGGCGGATGTACTGTTGCCCGAGTTCCAGTTGGTAAAGAACTGTGCCCACGTGCAGGTCGGAATACTGGCGGTGATCATTGATCCAACATCTTTCCCGTTGATCGAGAACTGGAGTTGCGCTGGATTGGGTGGATAAAGTGCCTGGATCCAGGTGGAGAAAGCGTAGTTAGTGTTCGGCGTTATGTTTATTGTTTGCGTCCAGACCTTAATATTGGGAGTCGGTGATCCATTCACCAATAACATATTCCCATTTCCAGTTGTATGATCGGTGCAATTGCTCAGTAAAGGATTCCATACCTGGGGATTGGGACCAACAAAATACTGGGCTTCTGTAACGTTGGGAGTCGCAAAACTGTATTCGGATGTGAAGCCTGAATTGCCTGCATTAAAATTGCCATTAGTTATCAGGTTGACGCCGGTCACTTCTGCCGTAAAATAATAAGTGATATTCTGCGTAGTAGAAGTGGTGGGTTCGGGAAGATTAGGGTTATCCAGGAAGGTAGTTGGTGTCCAGCAAAAATTAAGTGCGGGTTGTGTCCTTAGTTTTTTGGTCGTTCCCAGGCACAAAATCGTATCCGGTGTTATTACCAGCAGGTTATCATTCTGCACGTCAACGGCGATCGTCTTTTTTACAGTGTCAGCGCAGCTGCCATAATCCGTGATCATGGTGACGAGGTAATTGCCCGGGCTGGCATAGGGATTAGAGGTGGTAGTAACGGCATTGGCATTGTTCCCATCACCGAAATCCCATTTTATAGTATTGTAGCCTGTAGCGTTGGTAGAGAATTCAACATTCAAAGGAGTACAGGGATCACGCTTATAAGAGAAATCATTTTTGATGGTGCAGGCCGAATTGCAACCTCCTAATACATTCACCTCATCCTGGTTCAATGCCCTATTGTAAATCCTTACCTCATCCATATCACCATTAAACCAGTAAGGAAAAGAGGCAGTGTTCAATGTCCCGAGGAAGAGATCATATCCGTTGGTAAAAGTTAAACCGGCTTGCGGCATACTGGCTCTTAACAGGCAATCAATATATAGTCTTGCAGTAGTACCATCGTAAGTAGCTATCACATTATGCCATTGATTAGTTTGGATATAAGGAGCATAGCCCGGCGGAGGAGTATAGACGCCAGCCCCATAGAAATTTTGGTGAGCCGGATCTATTCCGGGAGTGGCACAGTTTTGGAAATTCGTAAATGCTCCATCATCAAAGCGAAGCAGGTAATTGCCTGGCAGGTAGTCCGCATCGCCTTTCATCATGATGCTATTGCCATGACAGGTTCCTGTATAAAATCCCATCACTTTAACCCATGCACATACTGAAAGTTTATTCGTGGAATTTAAGCTTGGGGCATTGGGGATCTTCATGTAATTACTAACGCCATTAAAGTGATAGGCGCTGTTGGGATTTCCAAACCTGTCAGCAGTTAAGGTAGCGTTGTTAAAAACAGGATTGTTATTGTTCCCGCTCACGTCATTCGCGTTATTGCTAAATGGATAATAGGCTGCTAATCCAAGGTTCAGATCGACTTGAGCCTCCAGAGAAACGGGCACGATGGTAAGCAGCAGTATTAGCTTTAGTATTCTCAAATAACTTCCTCTTATTTTAAATATTTGTTCGCAAGGACATGTGGCGGATCGTCGGCATTCCGGTATTCTTCATTCCTTATTGTATGGTCCAAAACATGCAGTTGAAAAATATGATTGATCCATAAGGCATTTTTCAACCTCCGCGTTGTTCTCAGGACCTTCGAAAAGTCTACAATCTTACGAAATTTATTTGACTGGTTGAACTCTTCGATCGCCAGCAATTCTCCCTGGAAAGGATTGTGGTTGGGTAATTGAATATCATCGAAATAGAATACTGTATTGGGCAACAATAGTTCCGATCTCAGTTTCCCAAGGTTGTTTAAAACGGCTATAGTGGATGAATAATAATCCACATCGATCGACATAAAAGCAACCGGTGAATTTACAGAACCCGTCCAATCACCGTTGATCAGATCAAGAATGACCAGTTTCGTA
>DASYLC010000301.1:0-7051 GCA_036009775.1 Chitinophagaceae bacterium | reverse complement strand
CCATATTCTCCAATACGATATCTTTTACATGCATTTCGGGTAAGCCGCGGACGAAGATGGCCTTTTCAGCACCATTGCAATACACATTGCTGATATGGAAATTCCTGAAGATGGGAGTTGTTTCATCCACGGTTTTGAATTCCACTTTGGGTAATTCCCTTTTCTCGCCATCCAGCGGGATCGGGTCCTTGGCCATATAATACATATCAAACAATATCGCTTCACCCGGAATATCCTTCATGTAAATGTCTTTGATAAAGATATTCTCGACCAGGCCGCCACGACCTCTTGTTGTTTTAAAACGCAGACCAATATCCGTACCGATAAAAGTACAGTTGCTGACATAGATATTCCTGGCGCCGCCACTCATCTCGCTCCCGACCACAAAACCGCCATGCGCCGCGTACACTGTACAGCCGCGGATGGTAACATTCTCTATCGGCATGCCTCTTTTTCTTCCTTCCGCATCACGACCGCTTTTCATACAGAGGGCATCATCGCCTACATCGAAAATGCAATTTTCGATCAGTACATTCTTACAGCTCTCAGCATCGATACCATCGCCATTTTGCGCATACCAGGGATTTTTTACGGATACGTTTCTCACGGTCAGGTTTTCACACATCAGCGGGTGCAGACACCAGGCCGGGGAATTTTGAAAGGTGACACCTTCCAGTAAAACATTTTTACAGGAAGTCAGCAGGAGCAGGTTGGGACGAAGAAAATCCTTGACGCTCTCATAGAAAGCAGCGTCTTTTTCCGGGCTGATCGCACCGGGATTGATCAGTTTGGAACCCTTGAATGTTTTTTCAGTCGGGTACCATGTTTTTTTATCATCACTTAACAGACCACCGGAAGCCACCAGTTTTTTCCACTGTGTTTCATTGAGCTTATCTTTTTTTACCATTCGCCAGGCATCCCCATTGCCATCAATGATGCCCTTACCCGTTATCGCAATGTTGGTAGCATCCGTAGCGGAAACCGGTGACTGGTTCCTCATCTGCGGAATACCTTCCCAGTTTGCTCTTACCAATGGGTATTCATCAAAATCGCTGGTGAATAATAAAGTAGCGCCGGTAGCTAAATAAAGATTGATATTGCTTTTTAAAACAACGGGGCCCGTCAGCCATAAACCGGCCGGCACCACTACAACGCCACCGCCTTTTTTATTCAGGGCACCGATAGCGCTATTGATACTTTTTGTATTCAACGTGTTGCCATCGGGTATTGCTCCAAACCTGGTAATGCTCAGGGTATCTTTTTTGAATTTAGGAACAATGACAAGAGGTAATTTTTGTTGCTGGCAAAAGGAAGAAATTGCAATAGCAACAAATGAAAATATCAGTAGTGTTTTTTTCATCAGGCAAACCAATTTTTTAACCGCTTTCGTTATACAAGTCTAACCAGATATTAATTGTTAATCAACGATTTGCGAAGCTTTTTTTACGCAATCGTTGCCGGGAACGGTACCGGTTCACGTATGCGCTTTTTTGCTCATTCAAAGTCCTGTTTTCAGGGCATCCGGGTCGTTTTCAAGGCTCATAGCTTTTACCCGTCAGAACCGTTGTGCCATCGGTACCAGGTCAGTGAGCTCCGAAATTTTTACCGGTCTTTTCAATGCAATACTTTTTCTAGCCGCGATACCGATCAGGATCGACATCGCACCTTCTCTTGTTCCGGCCATGACATGGTGCGGGTTATCATTTTTGTCGACAAATATCCTCCGTTGCATCCGTACATCTCCGCCGCCATGCCCACCTTTTATCTTCGGGGTCGTAAAGATCTCGTAATTCTTTTCGAAATTGTCCATCACTAATATTTCACGGAATTCACCGGGTATCGCATCATCCGCATTGCTCATTTCCATCGCATGACGGCTGGCCTGGTCGTCCGCTGTCTTTTGCAGGTAAGGAATATCTTCCCAGGTCTCGATCCTTCCTTTCATCCCGTTAAAAGCGATCTGCCATCCTTCATACGGTGAATAGGTGGTCAGTGAATAATTGACCGTCACCCCGTTGGCATAAATGATCTGCGCACTCATCTTATCATAGATATCGATCTCGTTGCTCCATACACAACCGTCACGGATATAACCATCGTGCTGTTCATTCTTTACATAGAGATCGTTCAGCCGTTCGTCTTTGGTGATATCCCAGAAGAATTTGCATTTGTCCTTATACTCACAACCCCGGCACTTTGTTCCGCGGAACGCATTGTTCTTTCCATAATGTTCCAGGGAACCATAAGCGCTTACTTCCACGGGTTCGCTGTTCAGCCACCAGTTCACCAGGTCAAAATGATGCGTGGCCTTATGCACCCACAGGGAACCACTTTTGTTCATCCGTCCATGCCATCTCCTGAAATAATCGGCGCCATGATAGACATTCAGGTACCAGTTAAAATCGACAGAAGTTATTTTACCGATACGGTCCTTCGCCAGCAGCTCTTTTAATTGCATCGCATGCACACTGTGCCGGTAATTGAAAGCTACGATCACTTTTTTTCCCGTTCTTTTTTCCGCATCGAGTATGCGTTTGCATTTTTGTTCGTCGGTGGTCATCGGTTTTTCGGTGATCACATTAAAACCTTTCTCCAATGCCTTCACAATAAATTCATCATGCGTGGCGTCTACCGTGGTCACGATCACATAATCCGGTTTCGTGGTTGAGAGCATCTCGTCGAAACTTGTAAAAGTCGGGCAATCCGTTTTATAGATATTTTTTGCATAGGCAAGACGACCAGGGTTGATATCCGACAGACCTACAAACTCTATGATATCGCCAAAATTATCCAGCAGGTTCTTTCCCCAGAACCCGCTGCCACGGTGGCCTGTACCTACCTGTGCCAGTTTTATTTTTTGACCGGGCACAAAAGCAAAGCCTTCAAAGGGGTGAAGCATGAGTGCAGCGCCTGCTGCGGCGGTATAACCTAAGAATTTGCGGCGTTCCATGATTATTATTTTGGTATGAAAATTATTTTGTCATCACCTGTAGTACTATCGGCTTCGTTCCGCCAGCTGGCGGACCCTTCAGGTTTCGGTTCGTTGTTCATCTTTTATATATCACCCCTACGGGTTTGAAAAATATTTCGCCTTGTTACCCCGGGTAAAATCCGGGCTATTGATATATCGCCCCTCTGGGCTGCGATCTTCAGCGTTGCGATCGCCGCGAGAAACTGTATTCATCGATCATCTTCCAACATCTCCGGCCTTCCCACCGAGAACCAATCCAGTTCTGCCGATCCGCCATCATTCGTAATAGCGTTTCTTGTGAAGCAGACGCCAATTTTTGCACCTACCCATTTGCCGGGCTTTGCTTTGATCTCAAATGGAATACGGGGTGCGTTCTTATTATGATCAGGTGTGCAGTAAAACGAACAGAGTCCACCAGCTTCTACTTCGATCTTTAAATAAAATATATTTCCTGTTATTTTTTCGATGATCGTATCCTTTGGAAGGTTTCCCTTGTCTGCTCCTTCACAGGAACTATACACCACATACAATTCACCATTCTTTTTCATGACCGATACCGCTGCATAATCTGTTCCGAGTACCGCCATGCTAAACCGTTCTCCCTCTGTTCTCAGGTCCAGTTTTACTTTGGCGGTCATGTAAAAACCTCTCGTGGCCGGAAACTTTTGTCCTAAAAAATTAGGCTGTTGCCAGAGATTGGGAACAGGATCGGCCTGGTAGGCAGGAAATAATTTAAGATACCCGTTTGCAGTCGTGTAAGCCCAGGCTTCCTGCGGATTGGCCTGCCATTGCCATTGCAATCCGGGCTTGCCATTGAACTCATCATCTTCCGCTATCGTTGCTATCGGCCATGTCCTTCCTGTATTGGGTTTCTTATAAGTCAATACCGGTTCGCCCTTACCATCACCATCTTTATCTTCTCCGATCACCGGCCAGTCATTGATCCATTTCATCGGTTGTAAATGCACAACACGGCCATACGCTTCTTTATCCTGGAAATGTAAGAACCAATTTTCGCCTGTTTTTGTCTCCACCCAGGCGCCCTGGTGCGGGCCATTGATGGGAGAAGAACCCTGGTCCATTACCACCCTTCTTTCATAAGGACCGTAGACATTCTTACTTCTCAAAACAGTTTGCCAGCCTGTGCTGACACCACCCGCTGGTGCAAATATGTAATAGTAACCATTGCGTTTGTAAAACTTCGGCCCTTCGATGGTGGCATCTTTTTCATGACCATCGTATACCAGTACAGGATCACTGATCACTTTTGTTCCTGCTGCATTCAATTCCTTTACTACGATGATCGATTTTATTCCGGCCCGGCTTCCGGCGTAGGCATGCACGAGATAGACTTTTCCATTATCATCCCAGAGCGGGCAGGGGTCGATCAGGCCTTTGCCTTCCTGCACCACCAGGGGTTCGCTCCAGGGGCCTGAAATATTTTTTGCTTTGATCAGGTAAATACCAAAATCGGGATCCGGATAGTAGATATAGAATTCATTATTGTGAAAGCGGATACTGGGTGCCCATACACCACCGCCATGCTGCACTTTATTAAAATGTTCAACAGGTACCTGTTTTTTTAGTGCATGACCGATCAGCGTCCAGTTCACCAGGTCTTTGGAGTGAAGTATCGGCAGACCCGGCACGTGATTAAAGCTGGAAGAGATCATATAATAATCGTCACCCACCCGTATGGCATCGGGATCGCTGTAATCGGCGTGTATGACAGGATTTTTATACGTCCCATCACCTTTATCGGAAACCCAAACCTTTGAGATAGTTTGTGCTGTTACTGAATAATTAAAGCAGGAAAGAAATACTATGGTTGCCAGTTTTTTCATTGCAAAGGATTCCAGCCACGCATGACATTAAGTAAGGTATATTTTTTTACTTCTTCAGCTGTCAATTCTGTCGTCCAATCAGGTCTTTTTGAAAGATCCGAAGAAGGTCCAAGATTATGGTACTCACTATAGCGGGTTGTTAAATGGTTGTCGGTATTGTTCCATTTGCTCCATCCCTCCGGTTTTATATGCGAACCTATGTAGCAATCCATATAGGTTACCTGGGCATACGCACGCCAGGGACGACCAAGTGATACATTGTGGAGTGAGGTATCCCCCGTCAACTCACACCAATAGAAGATAAAACCAAACTCATTTTCTTTCGGTGTTGAAGCAGCTGTTATGTGCGAGTTTTTTTTACTGCGGATGGTACATGTTTCAAACCAGGCGGTGGCAGATCCAAAAATGAAATCCGTGGTGCCTTCTATATAACAATCCTTATAGTATTGCCTGCTCTTATCGCTGTTCGTGAACAGGACATCCTGGTTGCCGATAAACCGGCAATCCATGAAAATAGCCTTATCTCCATCCGATTCTACCGCCACGGCCTGTCCCGCACCAAAACCTGCATCGTTACGAAATGTTATCTTCTTCGCAGTAAAATGATCGGCCACCACTTTAACAGTCCAGGAGGTGCGGGTATTGATCGTATCGCCGGCAGGAGTGACTTTGCCGGTATGATCATCAAATGTGAGTATCGTAGTTGCCCTGTTTTCTCCCAGGAAGGTGATAAATCTTTGTAAGGAATCAATAAAGACCTTTTCTTTATAAATACCTTCCTTGATAAATATAGTTACCGGGGAATTGTTTGTCCTGGGAACAGCGTTGACAGCTGCCTGTATTGTCGTGTAATTACCGCTTCCGTCTTTGGCCACGGTAATCGTTTTTCCTGTTTTCCTTTCCGGAGGAAAATGTTTTTGCAGGAATCTATCCATGTACGCAACGGTGGTGTCAAACCATGGATGGAATAAAATAAAGCTATGTGGAGATCCTTCAAATGTCTTTACCTCAGCATTTATATTGTATTGTGTAAGTGCTGCAATAAAATCATCACGACCAGCATGCATTCGTGCCACCCCGCTATTGATGAATAAGGTGGGAGATGTGTGTTTACCCACATGTGTTAACGGCGCTGCCTGCTTCCAAAGTTCCTGGTTCTCTGTTTTAGAATAGCCGAACCAATAAGTGGCTGATGAAGTTCGTTTGCTATCATCACCTTCCCCTGATTCAGGATGAATAAATGCAAGGGTGCCATCGAGGTCGATAACCGCATTGACAATACTGGAGAATTTTTTTGAACATCCGTCGCCTTCAAACTGATGCAAATTGTTAGTGGCACCCATAAAGGCCGCAAGTTCTCCCCCAGCAGAGTGACCGGCGACAACAATTCTGTTGACATCGATATCGTATTCTTTTGCATGTTGCCTGGTCCAGCGGATCGCTGATTTGATATCATGTACTGCTGCCGGGTACAATGCTTCGGTTGATAGCCTGTATTCAGGGGTGATACATACATAGCCAAGCGCCGCCAGAGTTTGTAAAAGAGGATAGTGCATGGCTTTATTACCGCTCCGCCATCCACCCCCATGGATGAAGATTATCGCTGTTCTTTTTGTACCGCTATTTTCTTTTGGAGAGAACAGGTCTAGCTTCAACTGCCGCTCATTCGTCGAGCAGTACGTAATATTTTTTTCTTCAGTGATGAAAGAATAGTTGAACTCCTCAACCATTTTTATATAAGGATAGTTCTCAAGATGCTTGTTGTACTCGCCGAGTAAATTATATGAAGTATCCCGGGTTCCTGTGATGCCTGCTGTCGATTGCGCATGCGCCCCACTCGTGGCGATGCATCCGATCAGTATGAGCAGGTATTTTTTCAAATCAGGTTATTTTTTTACAACCGGTACGATCACCCTTTCTGCCAGGTCGGGGATCAGCGCTTTTATTTCTTTTAAAACGATCTGGGCGATCAATCTTGCACCAAGCTCATTAAAATGCGTGTTATCAACTTTCCCTTCCGGGTAATTAGGATGCTCGCCGGGTTTCAATTGCAGGAAGAGCAAGGTGGAATTGTCCGCGCCGAACTGCTGGTACAGCGCCTTACTTTTTTCATCGAGGTCAATAAACAAAACATTTTGTTCCCCGGCTACTTCTTTTACCAGTGCTGAATAAGCTTCATGGGTGGGTATCGCATTCCCGTCCTTGTCAAATTTTCTTCTCGATACGGGAGTGAACA
>DASYLC010000300.1:0-15871 GCA_036009775.1 Chitinophagaceae bacterium | reverse complement strand
TACCTGCGTTCTTCCCCGAAATGATGTTAAATCTTTCCAAACAACTGTCCGCAACCGTACTAAAAATCATTTGCTGAAGTTATCCTGGCCTGCCACATGCTATGAGACAAACACTCTTCTTCTTCTTCGTTCTCACCATTTATTCAGGGATCGCGTATTCACAAAAAATAAAGGGAACAGTTACGGATAATAATGGCAGGATATTGCCGTATGCATCTGTTTTCATAAAAGAGAACAATAAAGGCACCAATGCCAACAGCGAAGGGAAGTATTCACTCAAACTGGAAGCCGGGAATTATACATTGGTCTGCCAGTACGTCGGCTATAAGAAAGAAGAAAGGAAGATCACGGTCTCGGACAATGATATCGAACTGAATTTTATTCTTACCCTCCAGGAACTGACACTGGGTGAAGTGATCGTGAAGAACGGGGAAGACCCGGCTAACCCGATCATCCGTAATACTATAAAGAAGAGACCTTTTCATGAGAATCAGCTGGACAAGTTTGAATGCGAAGTCTATACCAAGGGGCAGTTGCGGCTCCGTGATTACCCGGATAAGATCTTTGGCCAGAAGATCGATTTTGAAGATGGGGATACGAGCAAGAAAAAAATAATCTTCCTGTCGGAGACCATTTCAAAATATTCGGTGGACAGACCCAATAAGGTAAAAGTGGAAGTGATGTCTTCGAAAGTAAGCGGCCAGACAAATGGTTTTGGCCTGGCGGCGCCGGGATACATGTCCTTTTACGGCAACAATGTTTTTGTAGGTGAAAGCCTGAATCCCCGCGGATTTATCTCACCGATCGCTGATAACGCCCTGAATTTTTACCGTTATAAACTGGAAGGATCTTATTTCGAAGATGGAAGAGAAATATCGCATATCAAAGTAACTCCGAAAAGAACATACGAACCGCTCTTCAGCGGGTATATCGATATTGTGGCTGATGACTGGCGCATTCATTCGGTGCAACTCCTGCTTACGAAGGCATCCCAGATGGAACGCCTGGATACCCTGCGTATCGATCAAACCTATCGTCCCGGTAATAATGATACCTGGTATGTTTCCAGCCAGGTGATCTATCCCGCGGCTAAAGCAATGGGCTTCGATCTCTATGGCAGTTTTGTCAATATCTATTCTGATTTTAAAGCTTCACCCGAATTCAACAGGAAAAGTTTTTCCAGGACCATTGTCAGATACACGGACAGTTCCACTAAAAAAACGGAGGAGTACTGGGACAGAACAAGACCCGTACCGCTGATGGATGATGAGATCAGGGATTATATACGCAAAGACAGTCTCGCTTTATTACGTAAGGATCTCCGTTATACCGATTCTCTTGACCGGATCAGGAATAAGATCACCCCTACAAACATATTGCTGCTGGGGCAAAGTTTCCAGTCGGAGAAAAATAGAACGGTTATCCGTTTTCCATCCCTGCTCGAACTTATTAATTTCAACCCCGCGGAAGGATGGGTCGCATTCCCCGCATTTACCTGGAGCAAAAGACCCGATACGAACCTCGTAAGCCGCAGGAATATTACGATCTCACCGGCGTTACGCTATGGTTTTGCCAACAAACATTTCAATGCGCATCTTACGGCAAGTTATACCTGGGGGAAAAAATATATTTCCACGATGACAGTCTCAGGAGGAAAAAGAGTGTTCCAGTTCAACAATAACAGCCCGATCGGTTTGCGCGGCAACACCCTCTCTTGTTTGCTGAGTGAAGAGAACCGGATAAAAAGTTATGAAGCGATCTATTTCCGTGGCAGCTTCCGGAAAGGAGTGGGTGGTGGCATTTCTTTTGTTACGGGCTTTCAATACCAGGACCGGATGCCGCTCGATAACCGGACCAATTATACGTGGAGGGATAAAGCTGACCGCGCTTATACGCCGAATTATCCTTCAGAGATCATGTCCGCCAATATACAACGTCACCAGGTATTTATGATCATGGCGGGGTTAACCTGGCAACCGGGTGCCCGTTATATTGAGTTACCAGGAAGAAAGATCAGTGTCGGCTCAAAACATCCTGTCTTTTCAGTGGAATACCTGCAGGCATTTAAAAATGTACTGGGCAGCGATGAACGTTTCAGCAAATGGAAGCTGGGCATGCGGGATGATATCAATTTCAAACTCAAAGGTAAATTCCGTTACCGCCTGGGTATCGGCGGATTTATTGATACGGGAAGTAATGTACAGGTACCGGACTACAATCATTTTAATGGTAATATATCCACACTTGCCACAGAATACCTGAATAGTTTCCAGTTATTACCGATCTACCAGTTCAGTAATATCTCCCGTTTCTACGCACTGGCGCATCTCGAGCATAATTTCAATGGGTTTTTAACGAATAAGATCCCGGGCATAAAAAAGCTCAATCTCTATCTTGTCACCGCGGCCAATGGTTTCTATATCAACAGTAATAAATACTACTACGAACTCTCGGTTGGCTTTGATAATATCTTCAAACAACTCCGTTTCGATTTTGTACAATCTTTTGTCAATGGTAAAGCTTCGCAACACGGCTTCCGGCTCGGGTTTGGCAGGCTTGGTGGGAACAGGGGAGATGACTGGCCGTGAGGATAAAGGAATCCGGAACGATGAAAATATTGACGCATAATTACCCACTCAAGGGTATTCCATAGATTTTGTTCTCCTTTAGATTTGTATGGATATCTATATGAAGAGTAATTCTTATGACATTGGGAAATCAGACCCTTATCAAATATTGCTGTATGAAATATTTTTTGTTTGCCTTATTGTTGCCATTTCAATTAGTAGCGCAAAAGCCATTACGGCATTATGACTTTATTTCCCGCAAACAAACAGGGTTATATGTGGGCGAATTTTCCATTTCACCAAAAGGAAATATGTTGCTCGCGACCTTTAACGACCTGGATAAAAAGGCGGTCTATGAGCTGGTGAATATTTCGAATGGAAAAATGCTATCGACCGGTCCGCTTCCATCCATACCTTTTACTATTGCCTGGAGCGATGATGAGAAAATGGTAGCGATCGGTTACAGGAAGACCAGCCCTGTTTGTTATGATGTTTATGCAGGGATGAAAAAAATATTTTCAACTCAGGCGCAAGGCGAACCTGTTTTTTCGGGGAATGACCAGTTGCTTAACACCAATTTCTCGCCGGAATTATTTGTCTTCGCTGATGAGACCATCTACCGATACAATGGGAAAGGGAACCTGCTGGACAGCATCAAAACCTATGAATACTCATCATATGAAAGAGCATGGTTTGATAGGCTCCATAACCGTTTTGTATTAGTGTGGGATGGAATAGAGAAACTTGCCGGGTTTTCCATGAAAGACAAAAAGCTTCAGCCAATCGGTGGTACCCTCTCGGATACCTACGCCAGTAATGTAGCTGCAGACAAGGACGGTTCAAAATTCTATTTTTATGATGATAATGATCTTTATGTCCACGACGCCGGTGACGGGAAAAGAATTACCAATTATCATTTTAATAAAATAGCAACAGCCTGTTTTACCCCGGACAGCAAAAATATTCTGGTGGTCGACAACCAGCAGATAAGCTTACTGAACCTGCAGGGCAAACTGGTCAAAACCGTAAGAAGGCCCGCTTATTATTCCTGTATCGGGTATGGAACTTATGGAAAAGAACTGATCGCCGCGAACCCGGATGGGTTCGATGTGTTTGCCTGCCAGGATTATTTTTTTACAAAGGAAGAACCTGTCGTTATCAAACCACCGGTCGTCACGAACCCGGTAAAGCCAACTCCGGCAATAATTGAAACCAAACCGGTTGTCAAAGAAAAACCCTGGAGTCTTCCGTATACGATCCGGGAATTCATAACGCCATTTGACAAGGATTCTTTTTATCTCTACACTGCCGACAGGTCGCTGCGTTATTTTATCAGGTATGAGAAAACGCCATCCGGCGGGCTTTGGCCCAGTTCTTTTGGTTATTCGCAATTCTTCGGCTTTAGTAAAGATGCAAAATACCAGTTAGTTAATTTGTATGTGCTCGATATGACCGACAGCACAGCCAGGATGGGCACTTATCAAAAATCGGGGCTGATAGAAAAACCTATGATGTTCGGCGGGCCGGTTTTTTTGGGCAAGATCAGCTCATCCCCGTCCGGTAATCTATCCTGGCCGATGAAGATATACGAAGAGGAATTTACGCTCAGCGCAAAACTGATCGATAATATGTACAAAGGCAAAAAGGCGAAATGTCTTGTCGTCACTCGGAATGACCCGAAGAATGGTGTGAATGAAACGTATTATTACCAGCAAGGTGTTGGGTTGATAAAGATCGAATCTAATGGGAAAGTTGGGTTTGAGCGATAAATTAGTTAGTTGATAGATGATAACTGATAGTTGATAGATGATAGTGCTTTCATTTTCAAAGCATATTTAGAAAATTCAGGATTCTGTGTGTTTAACGAACTATCAACTATCAGTTATCATCTAATATCTATCTTTGCATCGCTTTAGAATTTTGCCCAACCTGCAATTGGGATTCTGTAGCCCGGGATTAAAATTCAAACAGATGCCACAATTACACAACCGTGTCTCCCGCAAGGAGCTGAAAGAGCTTATACTCAAGGACCCCACGCCGAGGACCACTATTTCCTTCTATTGTTATTTTAAAATCGAAGAACCTAAAACTTTTCGGGACCAGTTGTACAGGGACCTGAAAGATCTGCAGGTATTTGGAAGGATCTACCTCGCCCATGAAGGCATTAATGCACAAATAAGTGTTCCTGCAGCCAATACAGAAGCATTCCGCGCTTATTTATATTCCATTGATCCCCTGAACGGTATCCGGTTGAATATTGCTGTGGATGATGACGGCAAAAGTTTTTATGTACTCGATATAAAGGTCCGTAACAAGATCGTGGCCGATGGGATCAGCGATCCTGCTTTTGATATGGCCAACCGTGGCAACTACGTGAATGCAGAGCAATTCAATAAACTGACAGCCGATCCGGACACGGTGGTCATTGATATGCGGAACCATTACGAATTTGAAGTGGGTCATTTTGAGAATGCGATCGAGGTCCCCAGTGATACATTCCGGGAACAGTTACCCATGGCAGCTGATATGATGAAAGCGGATAAAGAAAAAAGCATCATTATGTACTGTACCGGTGGCATCCGTTGTGAAAAAGCATCGGCCTATATGCTGCACCGGGGATATAAAAATGTATTTCACCTGGAAGGCGGTATCATCAACTATGTGAACCAGGTAAAAGAGCAGGGATTAGATAATAAATTCCATGGAAAGAATTTTGTATTCGATCAACGGCTTGGCGAACGCATCACCGATGAGATCATTTCAAAATGTCACCAATGCGGCCAACCTGCCGATACGCATGTCAATTGTGTGAATGACGCCTGTCATCTATTATTCATACAGTGTGATGAATGCAGGACAAAAATGGAAGGGACCTGCAGCCGGGAATGTTTTGATCTTATCCATTTGCCTGAAGAGGAGCAAAAACGTTTACGGGCCGGTATTGATAAAGGCCGGAATGTCTTCAACAAAAGCAGGATCCTCCTGGACGGTCTGACGGGTAAGAAGAAGTGATCTTTAGAAGCCCGCGTTATTCTTTGATCAGCGTAAAATTGGATCTCTTCACCGATTTACGGGCTTTGCCTTCACTGGTCATTACGGGATTCAGTTTCGGTGTATCAATGGAAAACCGCTCTTTCACCTGCTCATTAATAAAACTATTTTCGGGGGTGACGAAAACGTTCTTGATGCTGACCTCACCTGCAAGACCAATCTCGTAATCCAATACAACGGCATAGTCTCCTTTTTTTATTTTCTTCGAGGTCATCACTTCCTGGTTCAGCACCTTCACCACTTCGTCAGTATAAGCTTTCCATATTTTATTATTGTCTTTGCTGACAGCAGCTGTACTCATTGTTGCAGCAACAGTATCCGCATTAGCGACTTCCCCGGGCGTAATGACAGCTTTTGCTTTCTCAGGAACAACTTCTTTTTTACGGGCCGTATCGATCTTGCCGGTAAGGTCTTCACCTTTACGAAGGACAGTGCCGGAATCTGTCTTTAATTTGCCACTATAAAGTGCATCTTTCAGGGATTGAGCGGGTGCACTGAGTCCTATAAGAACGGAGAGGAACAGGGTAATTATCTTCATACTATTTTTAATTTGATACACCCTTGCAGGCATTCTTTTCTTTGTACAAAGTACGCACCAATTATGTTAGCGTGATCTTAATGTAACGCACAGGAGGGGGTCAAATTTAAACTGGCCCGCCAGACGTTTGGCAATCCATCGCCATGATAAAAAGACCGGCAGGCAGTTCGTCCGACCTCCGGTAGTCAGCCTGCCAGCCTGAAACGGGGCTCGTATTGAAGGTGTTCCGGGTCGTATTTGTTGCTAAATTTTCCCGATAGGGGTTCGGAATTCCTTTAAAATTTGATCAAAAAAAAGATAAAAAGGCAAAAACCGCTTATCCAATTGCAAAAAACTACCTAATTTATGTGTGGCAGTTTTTTGGCTTTTAGCAAATTTTGCCACAGCGGAGATGGCTCGTTTTGTGAGCGATGATTTTGTGGCAAAAAATGACGACTGACAAAAATTTGCCACAGCCGGGAAGACTATCATTTAAACCTAAATCCTTACAAAAATGGCAGGTAAAGGCGCTTTTTATGAAGAATTGCGGAAAAAATTGGGGCTTACCCGGGAGCATTTCGCACTCATGTTGAAAGTTTCGGGGTCGCAGCTTAGTTTCCGGCATTTGTTACATGCAGCAACGATGTCAAAATGGATGAACAATGTTTGGTATGATAGACCGGAGACCGTTTTCTCTCCAGATCTTAAGAAGCTCAATAAGGATCAATGCCGGCCTGCCTGATCTTGATATACTCACTTGTATTTGTCTGTTTATATTTTCTGCTACTCATTTTTTACCGAGCTCTTCCGCCAAACCGACCAGGAGTCCTTCGGTACTGCGAATATAACAGAGCCGGTACGTGTCTTCATATTGAACTATTTCGCCAACGAGCCGGGCGCCATGTTTGATGAGCCTGGCTACCATCTCGTCAATGTCTTCAACGGTGAACATGGCGCGCAGATAACCGAGAGAGTTCACAGGAGCCATCCGGTGATCCGAGATGGTAGGAGGGGTGAGAAATCGCGAGATCTCGAGCCGGCTATGGCCATCGGGTGTAACCATCATAGCGACCTCTACGGACTGAGAGCCCAGCCCGGTAACGCGACCAGCCCATTCTCCTTCGATCATGGCCCGCCCTTCCAGCTTCAGGCCTATCTCCGTGAAAAAAGAAATAGCATCCTCCAGGGATTCTACAACGATGCCGACATTGTCCATTCGGAGTAATTTGTTTTTTGCCATGGTTTTATCTGTTTATTTAAAGCCGGTGCGCAACGGTAGGGCTTGGCGCTGGCTGAATTAAAATGACTCCGCGACCAAGCGAGACTAAGATACAATTTTATTTCAGCGAACTTGTCCCGGCTGAAGCGTTGGTAATGGGTCAGTTTGAAATCAATTCTGTCCCGTAGGGCAATGTCATTAAGTTAAGGAAACGGCTAAAGCCGTTCAGAGATTCTTTGCCTTTTATAGCCCACGGTTTAAACCCTGGGCTATAAAAAGGACAATAAAAAAATAATCGTTTTAACGATTTACCTCATGAAAAAGGGTTTTGCAAGTCCGTATTGTTCTAATATTTCTAAGTATCCTTTCGGCGTACCCCGAAACTTAATGGCCCTAGAGGCTTTGTGCAATTGAGGAACTAACTAACTGTCTGCCTGCAACCGAAGCTAAATTAATAATTAAAAGTTGATGTTTAGAACTACAGCCCAACAGAATTCCATCCGCCGAATATGAAGCTGGGATATGATATCATGAAAAAATTGCCACCAACATATAAATATACACAACTTCCCACCTGATCTAAACACTGCTGCTGTTTATGCAAACCATTCCCCCAATTTCCCCAGGTCCACATTCCCCCCACTAAAAATAACTCCCACTTTCTTTCCACGGAACAGGTCGGGGTTCTTTAAAAGCGCCGCCAGCGTCACTACACCACTCGGTTCCACCACGATCTTCATTCGTTCATAGACCAACTTTAATGCCGCGATGATCTCTTCGTCACTCACAGTGAGAATATCTTTTACATACTGGCTGATGACCGGGAAGGTTTGATCACCCAGCGTGGTCAGCAATCCATCGGCGATCGTTTTTACATAGGATGCCGTTTCTATTTTTTTATTCCGGATCGAAAGCACCGCATCGGCTGCACCCTCGGGTTCACCGGCATATACAGTGGTTGCCGGAGAAAAATAATGAGCGCTGAGCAATGTGCCGCTTAATAGACCACCGCCACCAACAGGAGCGATGATATGATCCAGGCCGGGTATCTCTTCAACGAACTCCTTGCAACAGGTGGCCTGGCCGGTCATCACCCGCTGGTCATTATAAGGATGAATGAATTCAGCGCCGGTCTTCTCAACAATATCTTTTAAAGCTGTTTCCCTTGCCTGCTGATTGGGCGCACAAAAAGTTATTTCGGCTCCGTATCCTTTCACTGCATCCACTTTTACTTTGGGCGAAGTATCGGGCATTACGATATAGGCTTTTGCACCTGCCCGTCTTGCCGCATAAGCGATCGCCTGCGCATGGTTACCCGAAGAATGGGTGGCAACGCCTTTACTTAATTTCTCCTGTGAGAGTGTAGTAACGGCATTCATCGCACCGCGGATCTTGAAGGCACCGATCTTCTGAAAGTTCTCACACTTAAAATACACATCGGCGCCTGCAAGGTCATTGATAGTTGAACAGGTAAGAACCGGGGTCTTATGAATAAAAGGCCGGATACGTTCGTGTGCTTCTTCGATATGCTCTTTGGTGATATCCATATTTATGAGTTTAAAGTTGGGAGGTACGAGTCAGGAGTTACGAGCAGGGTGTTACCAGTAGGTTGTTTCTTTGATCATGGGCACTCTTAACTCTTAACTTTTAACCTTTAACCCGTAATTACCTGCCCACCGCTGCGATACAATCGATCTCGATACCGCAACCATAATTGAGTTGATTACAGGGCACCACGATCCTGGCGGGCCGATGTTCTCCCATGATGGCGGCAAATGTCTCATTGAATTTGGGCCAGTTACCAATATCAGCGATGAACACATTTACTTTCAGGATATGATTGAGGCTGCTTCCGCTTGCCAGCAATATCCGCTCGATATTCTTCATACAAAGAGTAGTCTCTTCTTCGATGGTTCCTGTTTGTACCGTTCCATCAGGATGGATGGGCAATTGACCGCTTACATAGACAATACCATTATGAATGATAGCAGGGGCATAATGCCCTTTTGGTTTTTTCCCGGCATCGGGATAGATCGGTTTTATTTCCATGTTGATGATGATTTTAAGTCCGAAAGACCGAAAGGCCGAAAGACCGGAAGTCCGGAAGACCGGAAGTCAGGAAGGCCGGAAGTCAGGAAGGCCGAAAGTTAACCCAAGTAGAAATTTGCCCTGCTTCCGGACTTTTCCGTCTTTCGGACTTCCCGACTTTCCGACTATCTCTCCGCTATCCATTTTATACAAACCGGTTTCCCCACTTTTATCCTGTTACCGGAATCGGAAAGTAAGCCCGTTGTTTCATCCCTTTTAAAGATAACGATCTCATCGCTTCCCTGGTTCTCGCACAACAAGAATTTACCCGATGGATCGATACTGAAATTACGGGGTGTTTTGATCAGGGTTGACTGGTGACCGACCAGCACCAATGTCCCGCTGCCCTGTTGGATACGATAGATCGCAATGGTATTTACATTCCCGCGGTTGGAAGCATACAGGAATTTCCCATCAGGAGATGCCTGCACAAAACCACTGCCGGCAAATGTAGTATCGCCCGCAGGCATGGTACTGATCCGTTGTTTTGTTTTGAGCTTCCCTTTTTTATATTCATACACCGACACCGTGCCGGTCAGTTCTTCGATAACATAAGCGAACCTGTTCGTGGGATGAAAACTAAAAATTCGTGGTCCCGAACCGGGTTCTGATTGCGAATAAGGCTGTTTGCCGGTAGTCAGCTGACCGGTTGCCGCATCAAAAGAATAGATCATCACTTTATCGATGCCCAGGTCAGTAACAAAAAGCTGTTTGTTATCTGGTGAAATAATAGCGCCATGCACATGCGGGCCTTTTTGACGTGCCGGATTTTTGCCCGAGCCACTATGCCAGATGACCGTTGCCACGCCAAGACTTCCATCAGCATTAACAGGCAGTACCGATAAACTCCCGCTGCCGTAGTTGGAAGCGAATACCCATTTGCCGGTCTTATCCATTTCCACATGACAGGGATGATCGCCACCGGAAAGCTGTTTGTTCAGCGGCGTTAACGTTCCGTTTTGTTTATTAAATGTGAAAGCCACGATCTCGCCGCCCTTACCATCCTGCGGCGCCACTTCGTGCACTGCATACACAAATCGTTCGTCGGGAGATACGGCCACAAAGGAGGGATTGGGTGTTTTAATATGACTGATCTCCGTTGCTTTTCCGGTGGCACTGTTGAAGCGAAACACGTACACACCCTCACTTTTAGGGGAATCGTAAGTACCAACGATCATATACTGTTCCTGTGCCATTGATGGTAAAAAACCTGTCAGTAAGAGAAGAGAAAATAGCAGTTTCATGTACCTTTTTTAAAGTGAATATCCTGCTTTCAGATGATTTTAACAAAACCTGAATCAACGCCTGAATGGATTGGCACAATCTTGTCATTAGTAATATCCGAACAACAATTTATAAACAAGTAAAACTTACAACCATGAAAAGAATATTTACTTTATCAGCTCTGGTCCTTTCCGTCACCCTTTTTCTCGCGAGCTGTGTAAAAGACAGTCATCATGATAACGGTAACGGTGAAAATTACTGGTTATCCAAAGAACAGGGTGAGGTCGTGTACAGCGATACCTACTGTAGTTATTTTGTCGTAGAAACTTACAATGGCTTCAATATTGTGAGGTCCTATGGCAGTTACAAACCTTACGAAGGAAGTATCGTCTATGGTAATTTCAGTAGCCCCGGTACAAGAGATATGTATAACTATTCAAGTGGAGTTGTCTTCACGGGTACCATTACAGATTACTGGTTAAGCTACAATGAAGCACAGGATGCCCTGGATTATTACTGTCCTTTAGGCAAGAAAGCCGATGGAGCAGTTCAAAAGAGAGAATTCAAAGCATCGACACTGTTTAAGAATAAAAGATAATCAAGAAATACACCCTTTGATCACACTGCCCCGCGAATACCGGGGCAGTTTTTTTTGCTTCTCCGCCGGCTGGCGGATCGCAATGACGCTGCTTCGCTTCGCAAGGGGTGAAGGTCCATAGACGATAGTCCGCTGTTCATTGATACATTGAAGCAGTGGTCCATTTCCCACTCGCTACCAGCCACCCGCTCTTCCCGGACCCCATTCACTGAACCCTGTTTTCCAACACTGGCTACCCGGCTTGTTCAGAGACCCATTACATATTCTTCCAGCGTGATGGAAGGCTTGCCAAGATCCTTCCATGTTTTCTGGCTCTCGAATTTTTCCGGGTATTTATTCAGCGCTTCACAGATGCGGGCGCCATAATTCATTTTTTGATTGAAAAGTCCCAGGAATTTTAATAACCCGATGGGAGCGGACATGGTCTTTGCGCCGGGTTTGTAGTTGTCAATAAATACCCGGGCCGCTTCGTCAAAGTTATAACCGGTTTCTCCCTGTACAGTGTATTCCTGGTTGTTCGCGGCACCCTGTCCACGGGATTCTGCGAGCGGGCTGTTGCCTGCCTGTTGAAAAGCTTTTGCAACCTGTTTGCCATAATCGCTTGCTGCGACAAACCACATTTTGGCGACCGATCCTTTTATGAGCATCAGTTTTTTCCCTCTCAGCATTTGCTGATCCAGGCATTCCATAAAAGTGGAAGGATAAAAAATGGAATAAGCGATACCGGAAGAACGGATCGCTTCCACAGCTTTTTGTTTGATATCGAAACTCCACCAGTTAAAACCATTCATGCCCTGGTAGTTCTTGACCAGTGATGATAAATAAGCGATACGCCGGATACCTGTTTCTCTCGCAATAGCGATCACGTTGGTGATCCCTTCTCTTTCGGGTTGGGGATGACTGTTTTTGGATGATTGTACCACGGATAAATTCATATAAACGATATCCTGCCCGCTGAATGCTTTTTTTAAACTGGCCCGGTCGAATATATCACCCTTTATTATTTTACTGCCGGGGAATAGTTGTTGCATTTTACCCGGATCCCTTGCCAGCAGAGTGACAGCAAAGCCGGCATCGATCAGTTCTTTCGCAACCGGTTTACCCAGCATACCCGTTGCACCGATGAAAAGAATCCTTGGCATACAACAAATTTAGAAAAACAATGGATTGCCTGTTATTGCCTGTACGAACAGGGTAGTGACCACAGCAAAGTAAAGCAGTGATAAGAGTATGATCTGTTTTTTTGTTTTGGCAATATAAAAACCGAGCAGGGGCAGGGCCTGTAAAGAATGAATACCCGCAAAATGAGCGATCCGCAGGTCACCATGTTCACTGCTCCAGTTCACCAGCGGCAATCCGGGGCCACCATCCGGTGCACCAACAGTATGCTTCAGGATCGACAACATCATACCACCTTCCAATGAAAATATAATAAAAAACAAAAGTCCCAGCCGGATTCCCCAGAGATACGTATCGGAAATTGCGAATTGCTTTTGCCGGAAGAAAGCGATACAAATAAACACACAGGCAATCGTGAATACCAGGATGAAGATACCCATCAGGCTAAAGACCAGTGTGTCAAAACTGCTGTTGCTGTTGAAATGCGAAGTAGTGCCACGGATAGATTGCATAATGATCAACCCGTTCTCAAAGAACATCGAGATGACCAGGATCCATGTAAAACGTTTTATCTTTTTTGTATCATCGAGATAATACAAAAGCCATCCCATGGTCAGGATCATGAGCCCCACGGAAAAATAAAACTTCATCGGTTTCAACCAACGGTTCACATTCCGGATATGCCTGTCATCCACCTGCATCAAAATAAGACAGGCAATTCCCACCAGCATATTAAAAATACCAAACCAAAAAAGGATAGGGTTGCGTTGTTTGAGTTGGATGATGAATGACATAGAACTAAGATAATATATCAGTTGGAATATTTCAGGCAGGGGACGCGGGGATAGCAGAGAAAAGGAATTGATTCACAATACGCTGCGAATTCCGCATCCCCTGCGTGCTTTCAAATTAATTATAGTTGACCGCGAAATAATTTTTTGTTCTTAAAAAACGGATCAGCAAATAAACTAATAAACCGATCGGCCCGAACATAAAAGTGAGCAACAGGCAGGGGATAATGATCCAATGGGAGATGCCGTACTTAAGGGAATTCTTTTTGATCCATATTCCCACCATCAGGTCAAAAGCCAGGTAATGCACCCAGCCGATCAGTACGGCCAGCGGGTTGGTGAACAATTGGGTGACACCTTTGAGGCTGCCAAAACTTTTCATATCGATAGCCGAAAGGTTGGTCAGGATATAGTACGTGTAGATCACTGCAAAGAGCATTACGATGATCCCAATAATGAATTTGTCGGAAAAATGCCAGGCAGGAAGAACAATCAGGATCAGCCAGCCGGTCATGGCGATGCCATTACATAACTGGAAAATAGTATCAGGGGTCATAAGAGGTTATTTGATGTATCAGTATAAAGTTTTGCACGCAGAGAACGCGGAGTTCGCAGAGGATTTTGCATCAACCTGTTTTCTCTGCGACCCCTGCGCTTTCTGCGTGCGATGTTTTAACCCCTTAAAGCTACTGATCCGGGCTCAGGACGAAATTTTTTTCAGCGAGCTTGTGATACGTGCGAAGGTTTCGGAATCGGTCAGTTTTTGCGCGACAAAATTGGTTCCTATCACTTTTTCATACAACTCGACATATCGTTTCGAGATGGTCTCCACCCATTCATCGCTCATGGCCGGAACGGTTTGTCCTTCCCTGCCCATAAAATCATTGGCGATCAGCCATTCTCTTACAAATTCCTTGCTGAGTTGTTTTTGCCGTTCGCCGTTTGCCTGCCGCTCTTCAAATCCATCGGCATAAAAATACCGGGAACTGTCGGGTGTATGGATCTCATCCATCAGGTAGATCGTATCACCGATCCTGCCGAATTCATATTTGGTATCTACGAGTATCAATCCTCTTTTTGCCGCTATTTCTTTTCCGCGGGCAAAAAGTTGCAGTGCATAGCCGGATAAGATATCCCATTCTTCAGCTTTTGCAAGCCTGGTACTAAGTATCTCTTCCGGCGAAATATCCTCATCGTGTCCTTCTGATGCTTTTGTGCTTGGTGTAATAATGGGAGAGGGGAAGAGATCATTTTCTTTCATGCCTTCAGGCATCGGGGCGCCACATAAAACTCTTTTACCGGATTGATAGGTTCGCCAGGCATGACCGGTAAGATTTCCTCTTACCACCATTTCAATTTTAAAGGGTTCGCATCTTTTACCGATGGAAACATGAGGCGCTGGTGTATCCACCAGCCAGTTCGGGCAGATATCACGGGTCGCATTGAGCATATGTGCTGCCACCTGGTTCAGTACTTGTCCTTTGAAAGGAATAGGACGTGGTAAGATCACATCAAATGCAGAGATGCGGTCCGATGCGATCATCACCAGCCAATCATTGCCGATGGAATACACATCACGAACCTTTCCACGATAAAAACCGGTCTGGTTAGGGAATGAAAAATCACTCATATCCCGAAAGTATGAAGGAGGTAAAAACAAGCCATTTTGAAGGCCTTTAAGATTTCAACATTTTGTCCTTTCCCCTTAAAAATTAAATTTTTAGATAAACTTTACAATGCTTATTTTTCCGTCAAATTCCAAAACTAAAATCTCCCTATTATGAGAAAAAGCTACCGCTTTTTGGCTGCCTGGCTAATAGCAGTTTTGTCTACGATTGCCGCTAATGCCCAGACGGTTACTGTTTCAGGAACTGTCCGGAGCGGATCTACCAAAGAAGGTGTTGTTGCAGTGACCGTTGCCGTAAAGGGTACTAACCTCGGAACCTTTACCAATTCGAATGGTGAATTCAGTATCAATGTCCCCAAACTGCCTGTAGTATTGATCTTTACATCAACCGGTGGATATGATACACAGGAAGTGACTGTATCCGACACCAAAACACCATTGAGCATCGATCTGATAGTGAATACCGTGATGGGCCAGGAAGTTGTGGTTTCTGCCAACCGTGTCCCTACCAAAATATTAGAATCTCCTGTTACAGTTGAACGTTTAAGCAGCTCCGCCCTTAAAAATACGGCCGCACCCAGTGTTTACGAAGCAATTGGTAATATGAAAGGGGTGGATGTACATACAGCCAGTCTCAGTTTCCGCACCGTTACTACCCGCGGTTTTGTAAGCAGCGGTAATACCCGTTTGATCCAGTTGATCGATGGTATGGATAACCAGGCCCCGGGTTTGAATTTTCCGGTAGGCAGCATTATCGGTCTCACCGATCTTGATGTGGACAATATCGAAGTATTGCCCGGAGCATCTTCTGCATTGTATGGTTCCGGAGGTATGAATGGAACCGTGCTGCTCAATAGCAAGAGTCCTTTCAAATACACGGGTTTGAGTTATAATATCAAACAGGGGATCATGCACGTGGATGGCAAACAACGCAATGCCGCTCCTTATTTCAACTGGTCTTTCCGTTGGGCGAAACAATGGAAAAATAAATTCGCTATCAAACTTGCTGCTGAGGTCATCAAAGGCAATGACTGGCAGGCGGATGATTACAGGAATAAAAGACTCGATCA
>DASYLC010000299.1:0-1627 GCA_036009775.1 Chitinophagaceae bacterium | reverse complement strand
ATGATAATCATAATGTTTACATCCTGAAAAATGATCAGCTATTGGGCTGGATCGATGTGAAGGATGAATTGAGACCGGAATCAAAAGAAGTTATCAGTTACCTCCATAAAAAAGGTATTAAGACGATCCTGCTGAGCGGTGATCTTCGCAAAAAAACAGAGCAACTGGCAGCAGAAGTGGGCATCGATGAAGTCATTGCTGAACAAAGTCCTGCACAAAAACTGGAAAAGATCGCTTCCCTCACAGCAAGCACGCCTACCGCCATGGTCGGCGATGGCATCAATGATGCACCGGCCCTGGCAAAAGCAACGATCGGCATCTCCATGAGCGATGCTTCGCAGATCGCTGTGCAAAGTGCACAGGTTGTATTAATGAAAAACGGTTTACAAAATCTTCCTACTGCGTTAGGGTTGGGAAAACATACTTATCAAACGATCAGGCAGAATCTGTTCTGGGCCTTTTCTTACAATATTGTCGCTATCCCTATCGCCGCATTTGGATTATTAGGGATCTACGGTCCTACATATGGCGCCTTGATCATGGCATTGAGTGATGTTGTGCTGGCGATAAATTCCGCACGACTCTTTGTGAAAAAGGTTGTTTAGTTGTGTATATCCTCTCCTTTTCTTTCCCTGTAATTTTCATAGCTTCGGCGCTGTGACAGGAAATATTCAGTTGATATTAAAAGAATATTGGGGCTTTGATAAATTCCGTCCTCTGCAGGAGGATATTATCCAATCCATCCTTGCTGGTAAAGACACCTTAGCCCTGATGCCTACGGGTGGCGGTAAGTCGCTTTGTTACCAGGTCCCGGGCATGGCAAAAGAAGGAATGTGCCTCGTTATCTCCCCGCTTATCGCATTGATGAAAGACCAGGTTGAAGGTCTTCGTAAAAGAAATATTACCGCTTATTCCATTTACTCCGGGATGACAAGAAAAGAAGTCATCCAGACATTGAAAGTGGTAACTGAAAGCAATTGCAAATTCCTGTATGTTTCTCCCGAACGCCTTGAAACGGCCTTATTCAAAGAATATCTGCCCGGCATGCTCATCAACCTCATCGCTGTTGATGAAGCCCATTGCATTTCACAATGGGGGTATGATTTCAGGCCTTCTTATTTAAAGATCGCCGCATTGCGGGAAGAATTACCCGGCGTCCCTGTCCTTGCATTGACAGCTTCCGCGACAGAAGAAGTACAACGTGATATTTGTGAAAAGTTAACGTTTCCCGTGTCCGTTCAAAAGACTGAACGGTTTCCCGACAACTGGAATGTATTGCGCCAATCATTTGAACGGCCTAATCTTTCCTATAGTTCTTTCAAAACAGATTCCAGGATCAATAAGATCATCGAGATATTAAAAAAAGTTCCGGGTACCGGTATCATTTATTGCAAAAGCCGGAAGCGCACCAAAGACATTAGCGAACTGCTGCGCATGGAAGGCATTGCCTGTGATTTTTATCATGCCGGTCTTGACAACGAAGAACGAAGCAGGAAACAGGAAGACTGGATAAAGAACCGCATACGCGTCATTGTTTGTACCAATGCATTCGGAATGGGTATTGATAAACCGGATGTACGCACGGTTATCCATGCCGATGTTCCCGATTGTCTGGAAAATTATTACC
>DASYLC010000298.1:0-8842 GCA_036009775.1 Chitinophagaceae bacterium | reverse complement strand
ATATCACATCGGGAAATAAGTTCACTGCATTATATTTCAGTCCTTGCCAGTATGGAGAATATGTCGCGTATAGTGTGACTGCTATCAAAGAGAGCTTCAAAGCGCCGTCGGATGCACAGGTTGAAATAAAACCCTCACCACCCGCGCCACCTGTACCCTGATAGGAATATTATCAATCATGCCGGTAAGAGAAAAATATGTATAAAGAGATCACAGACTGGTCGGAAGTTTGGGCATTGCTGATCCCTTTCTTCTTTTTGTTCAGGAAAGGAGTTAAACCGGCTTACCTGAAGCCGGTAAAGATCTATGTGATACTGGCGCTGATCATCAATATCGCAGCGATCAGTATCCAGAAATTCAAATATGAGTGGGGCTTTCAACTGGGTGATTTCTGGTTCAGCAACAATTTTTTGTACAATATTCATTCAGTGATCCGGTTATTGCTGTTCAGCTGGTTCTTTATCTTATTGAACCAGCGTTTTATGCATCGGATAAAATCGCTCATCCCTTTCGGCTTCATTCTTTTCGTACTGATCAATTTTATCTTTTTCGAGAATTTCTTTAACCGGTTTAACCTGAGCAGCCGGTTGCTGGCAACAGAAGCGGCTTTATTATTATTTTATTGCCTGCAATATTATATTTTCCTGGTGCTGGAGGACAAAGGAATTCCCTTTAAAAAACAACCGGGGATCTGGGTCGTCATCGGTCTGACCTTTTATGTAGCGGCCAGTTTCTTTATCTTCCTCTTTTATGATTATCTCGTGATACAGGACGAGTTCTTTGCTATTAATGTCTGGGATGTACATAATTTCTTTTACCTGGCCCTCTGCATTTGCATTGCCATAACCTTTTCCAGGAAAAATGACAAATAACCTGACCTATCTTGTCATTATGGGCATCGCCGTCATGCTGCTGATGGTCGTCAGTATCCTGCTGGCAGTCGTTTATAACCAGCGCAAAAAGAACCAGCACCGGACGGCCATGGAAAAACTCCGTGAGCAACAGCAGAACCAGCTGATCGAAGCAGCGGTGCGTAGTGAAGAAACGGAAAGACACCGTATTGCCGAAACATTACATGATGAAGTGGGTGCCTTCCTTTCTTCTGCCAAACTCCATTTACTGGGAATCAAATCAAATATGCTGGATGAAAAAGATCAGAAACTCCATGATAAAGGAAAAGACCTGCTCAATGATGTGATCCAGAAAGTAAGGGGCATCTCGCATAACCTGCACTCCAATATCCTTAAAGAGTTTGGATTGAATGAAGCCATCCGTCATTTTATCCGGAAAATAACCATGGGCACTCTGTTGACCGCTTCGACCGCACTGGATGATAACTACCAGACAGTAACCCCTGATAATGATATCAGCATGTACCGGATGGTGCAGGAGCTGGTGAACAATATCATGAAATATGCGAATGCCACTGAGATACTGATCAGTTCTACCCTTGATAACGATGAATTGAACCTGGTGATCTTTCATAACGGCGACGGGCTCACCCAGGAACAGTTTGAACGGCTCCGTTATCAGAAAGAAGGATTAGGATTAAAAAATATCCAGAACCGTGTGATATTGCTGAAAGGAAGTATCAATTTCACCCGGGGCAGCGAAGGCTACCGGGTCAATATACATGTACCTGTTAAAACCGCTGTATCATGAGTATTAAAATTGCCATTGCCGACGATTACAAGATCTACCGCGACGGACTGAAAGTAGGTTTATCGGCTGATGAGAACCTTGAAGTTATCGCCGAAGCAGATAATGGTGAAGACCTGCTGAAACTGCTGGAAACCCACACACCCGATGTGATCATCATGGACCTGAAAATGCCCGTCATGGATGGCATGGAAGCGACCAAGGCGGTACGGAAAAAGTATCCTTTGATCAAAGTGCTGGTGGTCACCATGTACGAAGATGATAAATTCATCATCCATATGATGGAAAATGGGGCCAATGGCTACCTGCTGAAAAACACGGAGCCCGACGAGATCCGCAGATCGATCTATGCCGTACACGAGAATGGTTATTATTTCAATGATGTCGTTAATAAAGCATTGCTGAAAAAACTGGTACTGAAGAATAATCTCAAACCATCTTTTAACCAGAATGTGGAACTGACCGAAAGGGAAATGGAAGTACTGAAACTTATTTGTGAAGAAAAAACTGCAACAGAGATCGCTAAAGAGATCTTTTTAAGTCCCCGTTCGGTGGAAGGCATCCGTCAACGGCTGATCGAAAAAGTAGGCGTACGAAATACAGCGGGACTGGTGATGTTCGCGGTGAAGAATAATATGGTGGATTGACTCACGACTCACGGCTCACGATTCACGTCTCACGACTTACGTCCTCCTCAAATTCTCCAGCATATCTTTGGTCATCGCTGCCAGATCATAATCTTCCTTCCACCCCCAGTCATTTCTTGCTACTGAATCATCTATGCTTTGCGGCCAGCCCTCGGCAATGGACTGGCGGTAGTCCGGCTTATACGAAATGGAAAAATCAGGGATGTGCTTTTTGATCTCGGCACTTATTTCTTTTGGAGAAAAACTCATCCCGGATACATTATACGAAGTGCGGATATTGATCTTACTGGCCGGCGCTTCCATCAGTTCGATCGTAGCACGGATAGCATCGGGCATATACATCATCGGGAGATAGGCATCTTCCTTCAGGAAACACTCATATTTTTTTTCTTCAAGAGCATCGTGGTAGATCTCCACCGCGTAATCCGTAGTGCCTCCGCCGGGCTCCGATTTATAAGAGATCAGACCGGGGTACCGCAAACTTCTTACATCCACCCCATAGCGGTGATGGAAATAATTGCACCAGAACTCCCCTGCGTATTTACTGATGCCGTATACTGTGGCGGGTTCGATGATCGTTTGTTGCGGGCAATTTTGTTTGGGCGATGTGGGACCAAATACGGCGATCGAAGAAGGCCAGTACACTTTATGCATTTTTTCTTCCCGGGCAATATCTAGCACGTTGAGGAGACCCTGCATATTTAGGTTCCAGGCAAGACCCGGGTTCTTCTCTCCTGTAGCAGAAAGAATAGCCGCCAGCAGATAGACTTGTGTGATATTCTGGCGGATCACCTGTACATGGAGCATTTCCTTGTTCATCACGTCCAGGCTCACATAAGGACCGGTGCCCTCCAGTAATGGGTTTTGTTCCCGTAGATCGGAAGCCACCACATTGGCATTCCCATATATTTCGCGGAGAGCCAATGTCAGTTCCACGCCTATTTGTCCTGATGCACCGATAACGAGGATCTTTTCTTTTACCATAGCAAGCAAAATTAAAGGCGCAATATACAAGGAATAAGAATACAAGGTACAGGCGTAAGATACACGGAGACAGCGGGTAGTGTCTCAGTTTGAAATTGCAAGAAATACAGGAACACGGATGACACGGACCGGAAGGATAAAACACGGATTGATTTAGCTACGCTAAATCCAGGCCGAACGCGTATTTAGCTGACAACTGATCCTTTATATGCTGTTTACAGCATATGAATCGGTGTTCATCCGTCGTATCCGTAAAATCCGTGTGCGTGTATTTCAAACTGAGACACTACTAGACAGCGACCTAAAACATGAATCTGGAATTCCTGCCCATGCCAAAAAGCTCAAATCGTTCCGCTGGAACGGAATACCATTTTACATTTAACATTCTCCCCATAAAGCGTCCCTACAGGTAATGTCATTAAGTTAAGCGGTAAATCGTTAAAACGATTATTTTTTGATTGTCCTTTTTATAGCCCACGGTTTAAACCGTGGGCTATAAAAGACAGAGAATCTCTGAACGGCTTTAGCCGTTTTCTTAACTTAATGACATTGCCCTACAGGACAAATAACAAGACAAGCAGACTCCGTAATCAAAATATTCCAGCGGAACATTTTATGGGTAATTACGTAAGCGAGGATAGCGTAGCGTCCCGGAGGAACGCTTTGTGCCTTGCACCTTGTTCCTTACCTATTATCTTTGCCGGATGGAGAACTATTTAAAAGACCTGTTTGCCAACCAGCAATATGATGAAACTAATTTTTTCCTCCTCGCGGGTCCCTGCGTTGTGGAAAGTGAAGAATTGCTCTCGGAAGTGGCAGAAAAAGTTTCCGGGATCTGCAAAAACCTTGGTATTCCCTACATATTCAAATCATCTTATCGCAAAGCCAACCGCACCAGCGGTACATCATTTACAGGGCTCGGTGATGAGAAAGCAATGGAAATGTTACAACGCACCGGTAAAAAGTACTCGCTCCCGGTTGTCACCGATATACATTCTCCTGATGAAGCCGCGATCGCAGCCAAATTCGTGGATGTATTACAGATACCCGCTTTTCTTTGCCGGCAGACCGACCTGCTGGTAGCGGCTGCTCAAACCGGGAAGATCGTCAATGTGAAAAAAGGACAGTTCGTCAGTGGTGAAGCGATGAAGTTCGCTGTAGATAAAATAAAGAATGCCGGCAATGACAAAGTGATGCTGACAGAAAGAGGCACTACATTTGGCTACCAGGACCTTGTTGTCGATTACCGCAACATACCAGCAATGCAAATGCATGACGTACCCGTTATCATGGATGTTACTCATGCTTTGCAGCAGCCCAATCAAACTTCAGGTATCACCGGCGGCAACCCGCAACTGATCGGCACGATCGCGAAAGCCGCTATTGCTGCCGGCGCCGATGGTTTATTCATCGAAACACATCCCAATCCTGCTGCGGCAAAAAGCGATGGGGCAAATATGCTGCAACTGGACCTGCTGGAAAGATTGCTGGAACAATTAGTACGATTGCGCAAGGCCGTGAACCCCGGTTAAAAACCTGCAAAAGTCCCCATGTTTAAAATAGTATAGCCTGGAATTTCCTGCTCCTTAAAGGCTGTACAAAATATCTGTTTGTGAAAGATCTTCTTTTTCAGTTTTCTGTAAACTTAAAAAGATCAAAAGAATTCCCGGAAGCTGGGGGTTACCGCAGATCCACCTCCTCTACCCCGGGGTATTTTGTTTTATCAAAAACAAACTGGGTATCGGCCAAAGGAAGATTTGTCTTCATCGTAGTCACCGTGTAGATATAACGGTTACCAGCATTCTCTAAAACTTTAGTGCTGTAAATTGTCTTTGCGGCTTTGTCTATTTGTACATACACCTTATGGAATGGTTTGCTTTTATCCAATGGCGTCATTTCAATTTCCTGGATGGTCTTGGTTCCCACTTTGCTCTCCCCATTCATGATATAGCGAAAATCCTTATCATAAAAATTGGTAAAGAGCTTCTGAGGGGTGATCATACCGCTGGAAGCATCCAGTTTGCTGATCGTAACTTCATTCGAGGCTTTATCATAATTCCAGACGGTAGTACCATTGCAAAATATTTCCTGCCCTATAAATGTCACCCTGTACTTCATCCCTTTCATAAGGATCGTTCCTGTCTTGGTGGATAGCGCTTTACCGGATGCATTTTCCACTTTATAGGAGAATGTGGATTGTACCGTAGTGAATGTTTTGAATTTGGCGCTAACCGCATCAAGGACCGCTTTTGCTTCGGGATCGCTGGCTTGTGCGTCTGCCAGAATTACCGTACCGAGCAACAGGAAAGAAAAGTATAATTTCTTCATCATGATTGGTTTGTGTGGCGTTCTCAACGGATAGGCCTAAAGATAACTAATTAAGAATTAAAATGCTTTGATAGGACTGGCAATACCCATACCGGGTTGTCTCACCCTGGGCGGGATCTTTTTTCTTTAACAAGCTGCTAACTCATCCCAGCATATCGAGGTGTTGCTGAAGATCCATTTCTGTTTTTATTAATACGTCCCTTGCCTTGCTGCCCTGGTTGGGACCTACTACCCCTGCGGCTTCGAGCTGGTCCATTAAACGACCGGCCCGGTTATAACCTAACTTCATTCTCCGTTGCAATAAGGATGTAGATCCGATCTGGTTCTGTACGATCAGTCTTGCCGCATCTTCAAACAGGCTATCCCTGTCAGAAAGATCGAAATCCTTTCCTTCCAGTTCTTTCTCATCAATATATTCAGGTAATAAAAAGGCCTGCGGGTATCCGCGCTGGTCACCGATAAAATCAACTACCTCTTCTACTTCCGGTGTATCCACAAAAGCGCATTGCAAACGGGTCACTTCCCCGTTATGGGATATCAGCATATCCCCTTTCCCGATCAATTGTTCCGCGCCACCTGTATCCAAAATAGTGCGTGAATCTATTTTGGAAGAAACTTTGAAAGCGATACGTGCAGGGAAATTGGCCTTGATCGTACCGGTGATGATATTGACAGAAGGCCGTTGTGTGGCAATAATGAGATGGATACCAATAGCTCTCGCCAGTTGCGCCAGCCGGGCGATCGGCATTTCGACTTCCTTACCCGCGGTCATGATCAGATCGGCAAACTCATCGATGACCAATACTATGAACGGAAGATACTGGTGACCTTTTTGTGGGTTCAGTTTTCGCCTGGTGAACTTCTCATTGTACTCCTTGATATTCCGGGCACCCGCTTCTTTCAGCAGATCGTAGCGGTTGTCCATTTCGATACATAATGCATTGAGGGTATGCACTACTTTTTTTGTATCGGTTATGATCGCATCTTCTTCGCCGGGCAATTTGGCGAGAAAATGCTTTTCGATACGACGGTAGATACTCAGCTCCACTTTTTTCGGATCGATCAGCACGAATTTCATCTGCGAAGGATGCTTCTTATAAAGCAGGGAGACAAGGATCGCATTCAACCCGACCGATTTACCCTGACCGGTGGCACCCGCCATCAGCAGGTGCGGCATGGAAGCCAGGTCAACAATGAAATTCTCGTTATCGATCTTCTTTCCTATAGCGATCGGAAGGCTGTGCGTATTATGCTGGAATTTGTCAGAAGCCAGTAATGTCTTCATGCTCACCACGGTCTTTCTCACATTCGGCACTTCGATACCGATCGTTCCTTTCCCGGGAATAGGAGCAATGATACGGATACCGAGGGCAGCAAGACTCAGGGCAATATCGTCTTCCAGGTTCTTGATCTTGGAGATCCTGACACCGGGTGCCGGCACGATCTCGTATAATGTTACCGTTGGTCCCACCGTCGCACTGATCTTCTGGATCTCGATAGCATAGTTCCTGAGTGTGGCAATGATCTGGTTCTTGTTATTCTCCAGCTCATTTGCATCCTGTATGATCTTTTCACTGCCATGTGTTTCCAACAAAGTAAGGGTGGGATATTTATAGTCCCGCAGATCCAGTGTAGGCTCGTAGGGAGGCAGGTTCTCTGTAATATCAGCTTCAATTTCTTCTTCCGTTCCTTTTTCGGGCACGGCTTTGATCTCCAGTTCCAGCGCTTCTTCTTTTTTACGGGAGGACTTTGGCGGAATGATCAACTCTTCAACTGGCGCTGCGGCCCCTTCGATATCGAACTCATGCTGGTGAAGCATCTCACTCAGGATCTCTTTTTCTATGGTAGGCTCTTTTTCTTCGATCTTTTCTATAGTTACTTCAAGCGGTTCGTCCTTTTCGATCACTTTAAAATCATGCAAAGGTTTTTCCTCGGGAAAATTGATCACCATCGGTATTTCCTCTTTTACCTTATTGGCCTGGGTTTTATCGGTATTATACAGATCATTGATCGTGCCGGTAGCGGTAACAGGAACCACAGTTTCGTTTGTTTCTTCACCAGGTTCTTCTCCTGCTGTCTCATTTGTTTTCCGCGGCAGGTTAAAAGCCGGGTTGAATTGCCAGATAAAATAACCCAGTGCCAGTAATAAAAGCACAGCTGCTGTTCCGATCGTTCCGAGTGCGCCGGTCAGTTTCCGGTTGATCATATCTCCCACACCACCGCCAAAGGCAAAATCGCTTTTGGCAAATACAAAAGCCAGTGAAACAGAGAGTACCAGCAAACCAACGGTCACATATTTAAGGTTACGCCAGATAGAAAAAACTTTACGACGGGAAAGCAGGTTGACTCCCACCACAAAAAAGAAAGTGCAGATCAGGAAAGAAGCAAGGCCAAATGCTTTGAAAATAAAGAAATGGGATATCACTGCGCCAAACCTTCCCAGCAGGTTGGCAACTGGTTTATCATTATCCAGCAAAGCTGAGATCCCCTGTTGGGCAACAGCCTGGTCCTCTTTCCAGGTAAACAGGTAGGAAACAAAGGAAATAAAAAGGAAAACCGCGATCAGCAGGAAAATGGCCCCGATGATCTTGGCGGTCCGTTCATCACGGGCAATTGCTTTCCAGTCGATCTTCTCTTCTTTCTCCGCTTTGAATGCTTTGGGCCCGGAACTGGCAGGCTTTTTCTCAGGACTCTTCTTTGTTTTCTTTTTCGACTTGGTAGCCATGAACGCAAAGATAAATAGTTTGTAGTCAAAATATTACCGGAAAGTGGTATACCCGGGGTTAGTAAAAGCAGCATCGAAGTATTACATTTGAAAGCCCGGTCAATAAAACCGGTTCGCCACTGAAAGTCCTTCGACCCATATTTTTCTGCAGCCTGGTAATTTGCCTTATTCCCGGCGCCACAGCACAGCCGGCCCCGACGGCAGACAGCCTGTCGAATATTTACATAGATATCAGCAAAGTCGGGGTTGAAAAGAGAATTACCAGGAACATCAGCAGCGTCTATATAGAACATTTTAATGCTGCCAGCCCCATCGCCGGTTTCAAACCCGGTCTCCGCCATACTGCCAGTATCCCCAATGAATTTGTAACAAAGACAATTATATTGAAATTCAATCTTTGTAATACAGCCGATACTGCGGTGGGGGTTTATTTCTGCCCTGGATTTTATTTCCGGCATATCAGTTTGTTCACTATGGACGCGGGAAGGTTTATTCCCCT
>DASYLC010000297.1:0-36697 GCA_036009775.1 Chitinophagaceae bacterium | reverse complement strand
AGGTGGCCTGTATGGCCGACCACTTATCAAACTTCCACTTGCCGTAGATCTCTGCAAAATGTGTACGACCTGTATAATTGCTTTTAGAAAAAATGCCATACGGGTTGGGTTGATGCAAAGAATCGTCCAGGTAATTTCTTTCCGCCCGGTTGAAACTGTAGCGCCCAACGATTATTAACTTCCTGTAATTATAGGAGATGTTTCCCCCTGCCTGCTTATTGGTATTCTTCACTGTGTAATCCCGGTCATCGTTGAAAGCGGAGGCATCCAGGTCGGTCTTGTACCGGCTATAACTGCTGTTGAAGCCGACACGAATATTTCTACTTGCCTTGAAACCAAATCTTGTTTTAATGACATGCTGGTTGTAACCGTCATCATCAAAAAGACCGGTCTTGTTCTTATCATAAGCAGCAGAGAACCCTTCTGAATTGAAGTGTGTATAGCTAACTCCATAATCAAGGCTTTTGCCATGACCATCGAGACCCAGTGATTGACGTAAGGTATGATAACTGCCCCCGGCAAAGGTGCCGCTCAGGTTCAATTTTTTACCAAAGTTGACCTTGGTGATGATATTGATCACGCCACTGGCCGCATCAGAACCGTACAGTGTCGATTGCCCGCCTTTCAATATTTCAATACGTGCCACCTGGTCAAGGTTGATGAAATTCAGGTCGAAATTGTTACTGATCACAGAAGGATCATTCACGGGTATCCCGTCCAACAGGATCAATACATTCCCCGCCGAAGAACCGCGGATACTGCTGGTGATATTGTTGCCCAAATTATTATTGCTACCGATCATGGTCATGCCAGCGTAGTTGTTCAGCAATTCGCTGAGTGTCTTTCCTGCATTCCGCTCGATCTCCTGTAAGCCAATGACCGTTATTACTTTCCCGGTCTCGTTTATATTTTTGGGATACTTGTTGGCGGTAACGACAACGTTTTCCAATATACCCGCTGTTGCTCCCGGGGTAAGTGGTTCCGTACGTTTGTAAGTGAGCCGTGTTGTGTCTTGTGCGAGTAGCTGGTTGCTGATAATGACAGCAGCCAGCACAAAATAAATTTTTCTCATGATAGTGAGTTTTGTGTGACTGCTTCCGGAAACAAAAAGTGATAGAAATATAAACGTCCTGCGACCTTTACACTTCATGCCTTTCACCCGAAAGCTGAATGTTGTTAATCTGATCAGGCAGGTCTTCTGGCTTAGCTTTTTGTTGAACACCTTCCCATCCGCCAACCGGCGGACAGTGGTTGAAGATCCAACGGTGAATGATTGTTTACAAGGTTGTTGTGAGTTTCCCCACTAACCACTTGCCAAACCCCATTCACCAGCCTTACAGCTACGGGGATAGCGTCAGATTTTGACTGACTTCCCTTTTAATCCGCCAGTTGGCGGAACCAAATCACTGCAAATGTAGGCAGAGGAGGAGATACTGCAAGAAGAGTTTTCAACAAGGTTGTTGAGAAATTTTGCTTCCTGTAACGGACACATCGAAGCGGGGTCTCCTCAATTAATTTGCTTTTGGATCTGTATTTTGTAAAGATCAGGCTTCCTGTCCCGCCACTAACTTTGCAAAATCTACCACTATGTGCTAAGGGAAGACGATTATTTTTTCGGTGACTTGTCCCATTCTAAAACGATACCTGCATAATAGTTTCTGCGCGGAGCGGTATTGAAAAAACGATTGGCTGCTGCGTTGATATCATTTCCCAGGGAATAGATCTCATCGAGTAAGTTGTCGGCACCGGCGTAAAAGCTCACCAGGTATTTTTTGTTGAACAGTTTTTTCCAGCCCAGCCTGCCACCCAATATATGGTAGGGATCGGCGAATGCCGTATTAGCATCATTCAAAAATATCTTTGAAGCGCTGTAATAGGTCAGGTTGGTATAGATCCCATTTTTGAAACGAAGATCTCCCTGTAATGAAAAAGCATGCGCCGGCACCGAGGGAACTGTTTTGCCGGAAAAATCGCTCCCGCTTCGTACGAAACTGCCATAACGGAAATGATCGTATGTATAGGCGAACAGGATCCTGTAATCGCCGCTATTATTTTTAATAGTGCCCTGGTAAATGGCGCTAAATTCCAATCCTTTTTGATCTACATCCCCGGCATTGACGAAATAATCAGCGCCGGAACTGTCGCGGCGTTGCACGAGTGCCTTATTGAGCCGGAAATAAAATCCAGTCAGTTCCAGCCGCAATTTTTTTCTTTTGAAAAGATCCGCACCTGCATTGAGTTCATAATTCCATCCGTATTCAGCTTCGAGTTGCGGACTCACGACCCCCGTCGACGGCAGCAATTCGGCGATGGTAGGCGGTGAGAACCCCCTCGATACGGTCGCGGTCACGGAGAACCGGTCGGTAAATAATTTTTTGACGGATATCCGCGGGGCCAGTTCATGGCGATAGTTACGCACCTGCGTGTTCACCGGGAATTGACTCAGCCGGGAGAAATTGATCCTGGTCCCGTTCAGGCTTACCCCGCTGGTCACGTACCATTTTTTTTCCATGGCGATCTCTCCCTGTATAAAATAACTTTTCACATTAAAGGTGATATCATCATTGGTTTGGAGTGTATCCGGTTTGCCATCCCTGTTCTTAAATACCAGGGTATTAAAAAAGGCATGCTGGAATTCTCCTCCCGCTACTACCTTCCAGTAAAAATCATCCATCCTTTTTGTATAGCTGAAAACCGTCCGGCTACCGAAACCCGGTTCGCTTCTCCGCTCATAATTGCGGATCGTCGGATTGTTGATCTCTGCCAATGATCCGTAGAAAACAGTCTGGTTGTTGAAATCGGGTGTGATCTGGTAGAAATGATTGAAACCTGCCGTGAAATTCAATTGCTCGATCGCTGCCTTCGCGGCCTCGGCAGAAGGAAGTACACCGGCGGCAGGTCTTGCCGCTTTTGGACTTGCATTAAACTCTGCCAGCGTCAGGGCGCCGGGCGTCTGGTAAAACATATCAGTGAATAGCACCACGGCAGTCAATTGCTGTTTCTCCGATAACTTGAATTTGGTTACCCAGGAAAAATTATCTTTTCTTAAACGGCTTTGCGTGCGATACCCGTTTACTTCGTTGTGCGCAAAAGAGAGTTGGCTCGTATTTTCTTTTTTTCCATACCGGCCGGATACAAAAATATTCTGCAGGCCATAACTGCCTGTCAGGTATTCCACGCTGATACCGGGTTTCCATGAAGACAGCGTTTGCATAAGGATCAATCCCCCGGTTCCGGCGCCGTACATGCTGGCCGCCGGACCTTTGAATATCTCGATATGTGAAAAATTATTCCAGGCAAACTGGTTGAAGTAGGTGTTGCCGCCGGCGTCGGTCACGGGAATATCATTCCAATAGACTTTTACATTTCTCACGCCAAAGGGTGAACGCAATGAACTGCCGCGGATATTGATGCGGTAACTCCCGGGGGAACGTTCTTCCATTCTTACACCGGACACCGCATTGAATCCATTGACAAGAGAAATCTTATTATAACGATCTCCGCTATTGAAATCGAGGATCTTTACGGTAGCGATACTTGAGCTGAGATTGCGGTTCTGTTCAAAGGCCCGCACCGTTACTTCATCCATGGTGCGTGTTGAGTCGGTTTCTTCTTCCTGTGCAAAACAGGAAGCGAAGGAGAGTAACAGCGAAGAAAAAAGTAAAAGTATTTTCATAGAACCAGGGGATGGACGGTTATAAAGTTAGAACCTTTTCTTTGTATCTTCAAGCCATGACTGCAAAGAATAAGTTAGGTCTCTTTGATTTTACAATGATCGTAGTTAGTCTTGTTATCGGCATGGGTATTTTTCGTACACCCGCCAATGTGGCCGCGGCTTCACCCACTCCCCTTATATTTTTTATCGCCTGGATCGCCGGTGGCCTGGTGGCACTTTGCGGGGCATTGACCTACGCGGAGATCGGTTCCCGGCTCCCGGTAATGGGAGGCTACTATAAAGTATTTTCCTATGCATATCATCCATCGATAGCATTCGCAATTAATTGTATCATCCTTGTCAGTAACGCAGCCTCCGGTGCCGCGGTTGCTTTAGTGGGCGGGGAATATATTACCGGGGTCCTGTTTCCGGGGAATACAGATATTCATTTTATCCAGAATATCCAGGTCGTTATTGCATTGACAGCTATTGCCATTTTTTACGGGATCAACATGCTTGGCCTGCGCCTCAGTGCTAAAACACAAACCGTACTGACCATCATCAAGATCGGGTTGGTTTTACTACTGATCACGCCCCTCTTTTTTGCTTCCGGCGGCGCCACGACCTCTTCATTAATTCCTTCATCCATCGATCCCGGGTTCAGAGAGTATATCAAAGCCTTTGGTATCGGTTTGGTGGCTGTTAGTTTTACGTATGGGGGTTATCAACAAACGATCAATTTTGGTTCTGAAGTTGACAGGCCCAACAGGAATATTCCGCGCGGGATCTTTATCGGGTTATCGATCATCATTATTTTATACCTGACCATTAATTATGCATATGTTCATGTTATCGGGTTTGAAGAATTGAAAACAAGCAAGAATATTGCGGCTATCATGGCTTCAAAAATATTCGGGGTGAACGCTGAGCGGATATTATCAGCACTTTTATTTTTGAGTGTGCTGGCGTATATCAATGCCTTGTTGCTCAGTAACCCAAGGGTCATGGTAGCCATGAGTGAAGACAGGATCCTTCCTGCCGTCTTTCAAAAAAGGAATAGCAAGGGAGCATTGACCATTGCGCTGACACTTTTTGCCGTGTTGGCGGCTATCGCAGTATTCAGGGCCAAAAAATTTGATACATTACTGAGCTTTACGATTTTCCTCGATTGTTTTGGTATGGTGCTTTCCGCGGGAAGTATTTTTATATTGAGAAAGAAGACGAAGCATTTAGACAATACCGGGATCTACAAAATGAAATTATACCCGTTATTAACGATCATTTTTATGGCAGCTTATACGTTTGTCGCCATCAGCATTGCCATGGATTATAAAAACAACGATAATGCAGCGTTGACCGGTTTCTGTGTTATGGCGGGTTTTATGATCTTATACTTTATTGTAAAAGCCATTAAGCCAGTCAGCTCAAAAAATCCCTGATATGGACATTTCACAGATCATCAACGAACTGGGGGAAGACCGTGAGAATTATTTCAATGCAGTGGCGCCACCCATTATGCAGACCAGCAATTTTGCTTTTAAGAAAGTGGCTGACCTCAGCAAAGCATTTGAAGACGAGATGGGCGGTTATCTCTACAGTCGCGGGTTGAATCCTACCGTCGATATCCTTCGTAAGAAATTAGCAGCGTTAGATGGAGCAGAAGATTGCCTCGTATTTAATAATGGAGCGGCTGCCATTTTCGCCGGCATCTTTGCCAATGTAAAAGCAGGAGATCATATCGTATCCGTTGCCAATCCTTATACCTGGGCGCAACGGATGTTTGATGTGATACTTCCGCGTTTCGGTATCACCACCAGTTATATTGACGGGACCAGGACCGGGAACTGGAAAGAGGCGACAAGGTCCAACACCACATTTTATTATCTCGAATCTCCCAATAGCTGGGATTTTGCTTTGCAACCCATCAAAGAAGTAGCCGTATTTGCCAGGTCAAAAAATATCACGACACTGATCGATAACAGTTATTGTTCACCACTGTACCAGCAACCCATTGCGATGGGAATAGATCTGGCGATGCAAACCGCTACCAAATATATCGGCGGTCATAGTGATACATTGGGAGGTGTGCTTACCGGTACCCATGCCCTGATGAAAAAAATATTCGACAGCGAATACCTGAATATCGGCAGCGGTATCCAGCCTTTCAATGCCTGGCTGATGATCAGGGGATTGCGGACCCTGCTGGCAAGGATCGAAAGGATCACCAAAACAACTTATGAAGTAGTCGCTTTCCTGAAACAACACCCGAAAGTGGAACGGGTCATTTTTCCTTTTGACGAATCCTTCCCCCAATTTGAACTGGCCAAAGAACAGATGAAAGGCGCTTGTGGCCTTTTGACCCTTGTGTTGAAGGCAAAAACCATGGCATCGATCGTTAGATTCTCGGAGTCCTTACAACATATCATGATGGCTGTGAGCTGGGGCGGGCATGAGAGCCTGATCATCCCTAAATGCGCCGGTCTGAAACCCGGGGAATTCGACCCCGCCAATCCCGAACACCGTTATGTCCGTCTCTATACCGGGCTGGAAGAACCCGCTTATATTATTGCTGACCTGGAGCAGGCATTGGCTAAAATGGATTAATTGCATCAATTTTAGCGAAAGCGGGGCGGCAATTCATTTATTTTTGCCCAATGGTAGTACGGTCTATACAATTGTTTACCCTTCTTTTAGTGTCCACCTTTTCTTTTGCCCAACTTGTCCCGTCCGGGCAGGAGGAGAAATGGGACCTGCGCAAATGTGTGGAATATGCGATGCAGAATAATATTTCCGTGAGACAGGCCGACCTGCAGATACGTTTTGCGGAGCTGGATCTGCAACAAAGCAAATGGGCGCAGCAACCGAATGCGAACCTGAGCAGTAGTTTGGGGTACAGTTCGGGCCGCAACCAGGATCCTACTTCTTTTTCGCTGATCACTACGGGTTATGTATTTAATAATTATTCACTGCAGGCCAGTGTCGATCTTTTTAACTGGTTTACCAAAAAGAATACGATAGCAGCCCGGGACCTTAGTTTAAAGTCCGTACAGGCCGGCGCGGAAAAAGCAAAGAACGATGTGGCACTGAATGTAGCCGTTGCATATTTGCAAATATTACTTGCAAGGGAACAAATAACGTTGGCCGCTTCAAAAGTAGCACAGACACAATCCCAACTGGAAAGCACCCGCAAACAGGTGAATGCCGGTAAACTGCCCGAGTTGAATGCGGTAAACCTTGAGGCCTTGCTGGCTTCCGACAGCTCATCGCTTATTGCAGCTGAGACAGCGGCCCGCCAGTCATTGCTCCAGATGAAAGCATTGCTGAATATGGATGCCGCCGCTCCCTTTGATATCGTAACACCACCGGTTGACCTGATCCCCATTGAGAGCCTTGCAGATCTTCAGCCCGATGTGGTATATAACCTGGCCACGTCAAATATGCCACAGCTGAAAGCAGATGCATTCAGTGTATTGTCTGCTAAAAAAATGGTGGAAGTGGCAAGAGGTTCGATGTATCCTACTTTTTCTATGTTTGGAAGTTTAGGCAGCGCCTATAATAATAAAGCACAGGAAATATTATCAAGAACACAGGTAATAGTGCCGTTGGGTACGGTTACGGTCGGCGGAACACCCTACCAGGTATTTCCGTTGACTCCTTTCGATACGTACACGTTTGGCAATATGAAATATCTGGACCAGCTGAACCAGAATTTCCGCCAGTCGGTCGGGCTAAGTGTAAGCGTTCCCATTTTCAACGGGGGATCATTACGTTCATCCTGGCAACGTTCCAAACTGAATGTAAAACAAGTGGAATTGCAGCAGGAACAGAATAGCTTTACACTCAAACAGGATATTTACAAAGCGTACAATGACGCGGTGGCGGCGATGCAGCAATTCAATGCCAACCGGAAAGGGGTGACCTCTTCACAGAAAGCCTATGACTTTGCCATGAGAAGATATGAGTTGGGTTTATTGTCAACTTATGATCTTATCACCACCCAAACCACTTTACAGCAGGCGAAAAGCCAGCTCCTGTATTCGCAATATGATTATGTATTCAAAATGAAATTGCTGGAATTTTACAGGGGACAGGGATTGAAACTATAAACGAATTGGTAGTATGAACAAAAAACTAAAATGGACGCTGATCATAGCCGGTGCCGCCGTGGTCTTGTTTGGAATAAGCAAGATGAGGGGAGGCGGTGATAAAACGGAGAAAGTATCCATTGAAAAGGCCGGCAAAAGGACCATCGTTGAATCGGTGAATGCCAGCGGAAAAGTATACCCGGAGATCGAAGTAAAGATCAGCCCGGATATTGCCGGCCAGATCACGGAACTGTACGTCCAGGAAGGGGATACGGTTAAAGAAGGGCAGGTGCTGGCGAGGATCTATGCGGATATCTATGCATTACAGCGTGATGAAGCCGCCTCAAGGGTCAACCAGTCCGTTGCAACAGTAGATAATAGCAAGGCTACACTGGAATCGTTGAAAGCATCGCTGGAGCTGGCCCGGCAGTCACTGGAGAGGAACAGGATGCTCTATGATCAGAAAGTGATCTCCAAAGCCGAACTGGAACAATATGAAGCAACTTTCCGCACTGCCGAAGCCAATTATAATGCGGCCGTGCAAAGTATACGGGGATTACAGGCCAATGTGCAATCCACGAGAACAGGGCTGAGCAAAGCGAGTAAAGATCTTAGCCGCACCACGATCATAGCGCCGATGACCGGTGTGATATCTTCCTTAAAAGTAAAGAAAGGCGAGAGTGTATCGGGAAGCGGGTTCAATATCGGAACAGAAATGATGACGGTTTCCGATATGTCATCACTCGAAGTAAGAGTGGATGTAGGGGAGAACGATATCGTGAAAATAAATATCGGCGACTCGGCCGATGTGGAAGTGGATGCTTATAATAACAGGAAATTCAAAGGTGTGGTCACCAAGATCGCCAGCAGTACCAAGACCTCCGCGGTCTCGCTGACCGCCAATGATGTTACCAATTATGAAGTAAGGATCAGGATCGACAGGGAATCTTATAAGGATCTTGCGAACAGGACATTCCCGTTCAGGCCCGGTATGAATGCCAGTGCCGATATCAAAACAAAAAGAATGGACAATGTACTGGCCGTTCCTATTGCTTCGGTGAATGCAAGGGTAAGAGGCAGTGACCAGAGCATGTCGGATAAAAAGGAAGCGGATAAAAAGAATAAAGGCGATGAAGAAGGAATGGCAGAGGTGGTAACCGATGAAAGCGATGAACTCGAAGAGGTGGTGTTTGTATACCAGAAGGACGGAACGGTTAAAAAGGTGGTGGTGAAATCGGGAATACAGGATATCAATTATATCCAGGTGCTCAGTGGCCTTAACCCTGGTGAGGAAGTGGTGACAGGACCTTATTCAGCGATCAGCAAGAACCTGAAAGACGGTATGAAAGTAAAAGTAGTGCCCAAGGATAAATTGTTTGAGAAGTAAGCAGGTTCCGTACCTTGTAAGACATTGTTTACCCTTAAAACGAGGACCATGAACAATCTTGCTTATTCTACCCAGAACATTGAAAAAGTATCCGGCAATATCGAAGAGATACTTCGTAAGGACCTTGAATCATCTTCACCCATTCCTTTTACCGTAAGCCAGCCCGATGCACCCAAAGAGAATATTGTGGCATCTTTTGCCAATGCGCTTTCCCTGGCCATATTCGGAGGGAAGGAAAAAACATTATGCAATCTTTACTTCGGGGTCAGGAATCCCCGGTCGGTGGATATTATGATCAATGTTGCCAAAATGGGCCTGGGCTCTCATGCCGGTGTTATCGTCTTCACAACAAAGTTGAATAAACCCGTTGGAAGCACTGTAGCGATGGAAGGTCCCAAAACATTTGGTTCTTCAAAATTCACCGGTGATAGTGCTGCTATCGCTAAGCTGAATGCGAATAAAGAATTATTGAAACTGGCCGATAAGTTTGCCCGCACCAGGACAGATGTTGCCGGTGGATTGAAAATGGAACGGTATGTAAATATTGAACCTTCAGAGAACGTATCGGTGCTCACCATTGCCACATTACCGAGAGCTTATTCGATGGGATTGAAAGCCACGACCGATACAAAAGACTTTTTTACCATTGCTTCTTTGATCGAACAAAGCCTTTAACTTGCTATTTATTAGTTATCGGCAAAAAATATTTTAAAACGTTTGCATGAGAAAATTATTCATCCTGCTGGCTATTATATTCTGCAATTATTGCCACGCACAGATCGATTCGGTTTACATAGCGCTTGGGCAAAGTGAAAAGATGATGATCAATTTTATGAATCAACTGAATTCAAGAAAGCCGAACCCTCGTTTTTCAGTTCAAAGGGATACACTTAAGAATGGCAACCCAACATTAAGCGCTGAATTCAAGCCAAAAGACCAGTCGTTTTATAAATGCCTGAATATTCGGTGCATTTTTGAAAAGGTAGAAGACAAAGAATATTGTATCAGCCAATTGATCCATGCGTCTCTTGAGTACCTGGATCATTACATAGGGTATCTTAATAGAAATTTTGCTCTGCTAAAAGAAAATGTATGGGAAAAGGATAAATTCAATAACAGCAATGACCTGAAGATTCAAGCTACTCTTACACGGCTTCCTGATGAAACGTTTGTACTTGTATTCGACCTGATAATAAAGGGGTAGCTTTACGGGCTTCGTGTGATATTTATTACTTTCGTCACTAAAGCCGAACTATGGTATTTGGTATTTTGGGAGGTGGAAGCTGGGCAACTGCATTGGCGAAAATACTTGCCGATAAAAAGCATGCGATCAATTGGTGGATCCGGAGCGAGGACACCATCCGGCATATAAAAGAGCAAGGTGCTAATCCCCGCTATCTCACATCTGCAAGGTTTGATGCATCATCGATCTTCCTTTCAACCGATATACAGGAAGTGGTGGCGAAATCAGATACGCTCATCGTTGCCATACCTTCTGCTTATGCCGAAGAAAGCATGGCAGGATTAACCGCTAAAGACTGGTCGGGGAAAAAAGTTGTCTCCGCCATCAAAGGATTGCTCCCCGAGAAAAATATCTTACTCAATTATTATCTGCAAAAGCAATTCAATATTCCCCTCGAAGATTATTTCGCCGTACTCGGCCCCTGTCATGCGGAAGAAGTAGCCGAAGAAAAACTGTCCTATCTCACTTTTTCCGGAACGGATATCACCACGGCTTCCGAGATCGCTTCTCATTTTACCAACGATTATATCAGTACGATCGTCAACCATGATATACTGGGAGTACAATATGCCGCAGTGTTGAAAAATATCTACGCTTTGGGCGCCGGGATCGCACACGGGTTGAATTATGGCGATAATTTTCTCAGTGTTTACATTGCCAATGCGGCCGATGAAATGGCAGGCTTTTTGAAAAAGTTTGGAGCAGAGCATATTACCGTTGGTGAACACGAAGGGGAAGATCCGGTTACCCACCGCAAGACTCCCAACTATGCTGCTTCGGTTTATCTCGGCGATCTGCTGGTTACCTGTTATTCCCTGCACAGCCGCAACAGGGCCTTTGGGAAAATGATCGGCAGCGGCAGATCGGTGGCGGAGATCAGGGGTGAAATGAACATGGTGGCAGAGGGGTTTAACGCCTCAAAATGTATATATAATATAAATCGGGCGATCAATGCAGCTATCCCGATAGCAGAAACGGTCTATAAGATACTCTGGGAAAATGTTAAACCTTCGGAGGGCTTTAAACGGATAGAACAGGTTTTGATCTGAGAAGTAGTTGAAATAGCTTGAGTGGGGAAGACAGGAGGAAATATCGTCCTGTAAGAACCATAAACAATAAACCCGAAACCCTAAACTTACTTTATGCCACTCTCGTACCATGGATTTACCCCTGCCGCCATTCTGATAATGGTGCTCTGCCTGGCAGGTAAACAATTGTATGACTACTGGAAACAATATCATCAAAAACTTTAACTTCACGGGCATAAACTAATGGCCCCATGATCAAGTTTTTCCAGGTGCTGTTCTTTTCAGCAGCAATTGTTTCCATCGTTCTCAACGTGATAGAATATAACAAATGGCAGGAAGGCCGGAAAGAAGGCAGTACAAAGCCTTATCCCATCCGCTGGTTCGGTTTTATCCTTTCTTCGCTGGTGGCGCTCGGGTGTATGCTCAACATCCTTATTTCCTGGATCGGGTAGATATCAATAGAATAATTCAGCAGCGATACCGTCGGCCAGTAATTTTCCCTCCCGGGTAAGGACCAGGGAATTCTTTTCTCTTTTCATCAAACCGGCATCGATATATTTTTTACTTTTTTCAATCAACGCTTCGCCGGCTATTTCAATATGGATCCCTTCCAGGGTCCGTAAAGAGGTCATGATATATTCGTTCAATTGTTGCGTCGGCGTCAGCTCTTCTTTTTCAAAAGGAATAATACCCTTGTTGATCGATTCAATATAACGATGATTATTCGCTATATCCCATTGACGGGATACACCGTTAAAGGAATGCGCGGAAGGCCCGAGTCCTAAATACTTCTTTCCCTGCCCACCGGGTCCTGTGGACCAGTAGGAGGAATTATGACGACTGCGCGATCCGGGCCTGGCAAAATTGGAGATCTCGTAATGTTCATATCCCGCTTCTTCCATCCATTGCATCAGCAATAAGAACTGTTCCGATTGCTGATCGGGGTTGATAGCTGCAGACCGGTGTTGCCTGATCATCTTATCCAGCGGGGTTCTGGGTTCCACGGTCAGTGCATAGCAGGAAAGATGCGGGATATCCAGGGCGATCGCCGTGTCCACGTTCTGTTTCCATTTTTCATTCGTCAGCTGCGGAGTTCCATAAATAAGATCTATCGTAATATTTTCAAAGAACTCTTTTGCCAATTGCAAATTGTCTGTCGCCTGTTGCGCGGTATGCGCCCGGTTCATCCATTGCAGGTCCTCTTCAAAAAAACTCTGGATCCCGATACTGAGGCGGTTAATGCCAATCGTTTTCCAGTCAATTAATTTTTGTTCTGTGATATCATCAGGGTTAGCCTCTAAGGTTATCTCGGCATCCGGAGTAATCCTGAAGACCAGTTTGACATGTTCGATGATCATTCTTAGATCTTCAATTTCCAGCAAACTGGGAGTGCCGCCACCTATATAGATCGTTTCGACCGTTTCATTGTCCAGGTAGTCCTTTTGTAAACGGATCTCCTTCAATAAAGCATCCGTCAGTTCGTTCTTATGCTGCAATGAAGTGGCAAAATGAAAATTGCAATAGTGACAAGCTTGTTTACAAAAAGGAATATGTATATAAATACCTGCCAACTGGTTTGCGATTTAATGAATAATTTAGCCGATCCTTCCAATGCGAGCATTGCGACTGCAAATATCGGTTCTTCCTTTCTTGCTGCTGGGTATTTATACATCAGCACAGAGCGGTTACCGTCTCCATCTCCGGGGGGTAGACAAAGATTCGGCAACCATTGTTTCCTCAACAGGGATAAAAACGGACTTTACTTCAAAGATCACCTGTACGGATTATATCAATAACCTTCCCGGCCTGCTGCAATCAAAAGGATATGTTACGGCTTCCGTGGACAGTCTCCGTTATGATTCAGCTTCGGCAAACATGGTATTGTTCATCGGGCAGTTGTATCGCTGGGCTGTACTGGATGCCACTACGATAGAAGCCCCTATTTTAGATGCGATCGGCTGGCGGGAAAAAATGTTTGCGAATAAACCGATCGATTTTACACAGGTACAGTTATGGGAAGAAAGGATTCTCACTCACCTGGAAAACAATGGCTACCCTTTTGCAAAAGTCTCGCTCGACAGTCTTCAGCTGGAAGAGGATAAGGTATCGGCCTTATTAAAAGTGAATAAGGGACCCCTGTATAAAATTGACAGCATCCGCTTGTACGGGAATGCCAAAATTTCGAACAGCTACCTGCAACGCTGCCTGGATATTCCCAATGGCAGTATCTACAACAAAGAGAAGCTTATACGAATCAACAAAAAGATCCGGGAACTGACCTACGTGGAAGAAGAAAAGCCTGCCGATCTCACCATGCTTGGAACAGGATCGGTATTGAATATGTATTTGAAACAAAAGAAAAGCAGCCAGGTCAATATCATCATCGGGTTTCTTCCCAATAACAACCAGCTGAGCTCGAAAAAATTATTGATAACAGGAGAGGGAAACCTGAACCTTAAGAACGCATTGGGAGCGGGAGAGACCATTGGTTTGAATTTCCAGGCATTGCAGGTAGAATCGCAACGGCTTAATTTGAGTTACCAGCATCCCTATCTTTTCCAGTCACCATTGGGTCTTGATTTTTTGTTCGACATATTCCGCAAGGACAGTTCTTTTGTCAATATAAATCTCCAGTTGGGAGCTCAATATATTCTGAATGCGAACCAGTCCGGGAAATTATTCATTCAGAAAGTGCAGACCATCGTCAACCAGGGAGCGATCGATGCACCGCTGATCATCCAGACCCGCCGGCTGCCGGATGTGGCCGATATCAATTCATTCAATGTCGGTGTGGATTATGAATTCAATAATACCGATTACCGCTTCAATCCCCGGAAAGGAAATGAATTCCGCATCATTACTTCTATCGGTACAAAAAAACTGAGGAAGAATAATGAGATCGTGGACCTGAAAGACCCCAATGATCCCGGTTTTAATTTTGATAAATTATACGATACCGTAAAACTAAAGACCTACCAGTTCCGCGTGCGGGCTGCATTTGCAAGGTATCTTCCCATCGGCGGACAACGAAGCACCGTGAAACTGGCCATCAATGCCGGTATGTTCCAGAGCGGTAATATTTTCCGCAATGAACTGTTCCAGCTGGGCGGTTATAAATTACTCCGCGGGTTTGATGAAGAGAGTCAATACCTTTCCCAATTTGCCATTGCCACGGCGGAATACCGGTACCTGGCAGGACAAAATTCATTTTTCTTTGTATTGGCAGATGGTGGCTGGGGACAGGATAATGGCCAGGGAAAAAAGCTGAACTATACTTATTTCGGAACAGGCCTGGGCCTGGCTTTTGAAACCAAAGCAGGGATCTTCAACCTGGCCTGGGCTATTGGAAAAAGAAATGATACGGATTTTAATCTTCGTCAATCGAAGATACATTTCGGGTTTGTGAACTACTTCTAGGGAATTTTGGATTTTGAAATTTCGATCCTTCGTTACCCCAGGATGACTATGGGAAATCTCATTCCCGGTATATTTTCTCATGATTTCACAGGTTTTAAAAAAGCAAAATGATTCCCTGGATTAAAGGCAATTTCAAAATTTCCCAATTCCAAAATCTAAAATAAGCTCCGTTGCCGTCCCGGTTCAATACTTTTGCGGTATATAACCGTGAGCCGAATTTCTTTCTTCATATTGTTTTTTCTTTTGTTTGCAGGAACTGCTTCTGCCCAGGTTCCCGATACCACAGTGATACCCCTTGCCGATTCATTGATCAAACAGGGTTCAACGATCATAAAAGATACAGTGGTGCCGGTAAGGACTATCGATTCTTTTTCCCTGCGACCGGTCACTGACACAGGCTGGAAATCCATCCCGGCGGCATCGCCTTTATTCAGCAGGCAGATACTCGAGCATCATCCTTATTTTGGTTTTAAGACAGACCCCGTCCTGCTGCCTGTTTCCAACCTGCACCTGGTAAAAGGAAAGGAATTGTTCTTTTATGTACTGGTTTCCCTGCTGGTGATATTTGGTATGTTGCGAAGAGCATTCCCCAAATATTTCAGCGACCTGTTCCGGCTTTTTTTCCGGACCACGATCAAACAACGGCAGATACGGGAACAGCTGATGCAGACACCCCTGCCTTCACTTTTACTAAATGGCTTTTTTGTCATCAGCGGTGCGCTCTATATCAGTTTTTTGCTCCGGCATTTCAGGCTGGACCCTGTTCATAATTTCTGGTTGCTTTCCTTTTATTGTTGCCTGGGTCTGTCCGTTGCATACCTTGTCAAGTTCGTGGGGCTAAAGTTATCCGGGTGGCTGTTCAATATGGGAGAAGCTGCCAATTCCTATATTTTCATCGTTTTTATCGTCAACAAAATGATCGGTATCCTTTTGCTGCCATTTTTGGTCCTGCTGGCATTTACAGTGGGTGATGCTTACACTGTTGCCATCACCCTGTCGTGGTGCATGGTGGCCGGTCTGCTTGGCTACCGGTTTATTTTAACTTATGCTGCTATCCGTAATCAGGTCAAGGTCAACCCCTTTCACTTCTTTTTATACCTTCTTGCCTTTGAAATTGCACCTCTTTTGCTGGTTTACAAGGGCTTGTTGTTCTATTTCAGCCAAACTGCTTAACTTTGCAGCCAACTTTAGCCGAACCGAACATGAGTAAAAATGGGGTTAATAAGGCCGACGTTCAGGCCAAAGCGATACAGAAGATTTTGATTACCCAGCCCAGACCTGAAAGCGAGAAGTCACCGTACTTTGAGCTTCAGCGAAAATATAGTGTGGAGCTGGATTTCCATCCTTTTATTCGGCTGGAAGGCATACCAGCCAGGGATTTCCGTAAGCAAAAGATCGAGATCCAGCAATATACCGGGGTGATCTTTACCAGCCGGAATGCCATTGATCATTTCTTCCGCACCTGCGAAGAAATGAAGGTCAGCGTATCGCAGGATACCAAGTATTTCTGCATTACAGAAGCCGTGGCGCTCTATTTGCAAAAATTCATTCTCTACAGGAAAAGAAAGGTTTTTTATGGCGCGGATGGCACCAACAAAAGCATGTTCGATGTCATCAGCAAGCACAAGGCCAATGAAAAATTCCTGTATGTCTGTTCGGAAAATCAGCAGGACAACGAGATCGTGAACTGGCTAAAAACGAATAGCTGTGAGTTCATACTTGCTTTTATGTACCGCAGTGTCAGCAGTGATGTAAAAGAGATACTGACCAGGACAGATTATGATGTGATCTGCTTTTTTACACCAAGTGGTGTAAAAAGTTTGTTTGATAATGTTCCCAAATTCAAACAGAACGGAACCGTTCTCGGTGCATTTGGCAACAACACGTCGAAAGCTATTGAGGATGCAGGCTTAAAGCTGGAGATCAAAGCGCCACAACCCATGATGCCCAGTATGGTAGCGGCTTTGGAACAATTCCTCTCCCTGACTTTGAAGAAAAAATAATTAACCAATACTACGAGCAGAAGGGCACCTTTACCGGTGTCCTTTCTTTTTTCCGGAGTGGGGAGGCGGCAAGTGCCGGGTGCCGGGTGCGAGGTGACACCTTTTAAAAGGTGTCACCTCGCACCCGGCACTTCCTACCTTTGCCATTCACATGGCAAAACACACCAACCATCTTATCCACGAGACAAGTCCTTATCTCCTGCAGCATGCGCATAACCCGGTGCTATGGTATGCCTGGGGTAATGAAGCATTGACAAAAGCGAAGGAAGAAAATAAACCCATCCTTGTCAGCATCGGGTATGCAGCCTGTCACTGGTGTCATGTGATGGAAAGAGAGAGCTTCGAGGATGAAACCACGGCCCGGATCATGAACGATCATTTTATCAATATCAAGATCGACCGGGAAGAAAGACCAGACCTGGATCATATATATATGGATGCCGTGCAGGCCATGACAGGGAGCGGAGGCTGGCCGCTGAATGTTTTTCTGACCCCGGATACAAAACCTTTTTACGGCGGAACCTATTTTCCACCCCGCAGGGCTTTTAACCGTGCTTCCTGGACAGAGACATTGGAAGGGGTGATAGCGGCATTCAGGGACCGGCGACACGAAATAGATGCCCAGGCTGAAAACCTTACCCGGCATTTGTTAGAGGCCAATAGTTTCGGGATCAAGGAAACGGGGGATGAACTTCCGGACCCGGCAATGATAGGGGATGCGTTTACCAATATCCTGAAAGTGGCGGATAAGGAATGGGGTGGTTTTGGAAAGGCACCGAAATTCCCGCAGTCATTTTCGATACAGTTCCTGCTCCGGTATCACCATATCACAAAAAATAAGGAGGCCCTGGAACAGGCCCTGCTTTCACTGGATAAAATGATAGAGGGAGGGATCTATGATCAGTTGGGAGGAGGGTTTGCCCGCTATTCAACCGATACGGAATGGCTGGCCCCGCATTTTGAAAAGATGCTTTATGATAATGCGCTGCTTATTTCGGTGCTGAGTGAAGCATACCAGCTGACAGCCAGGCATCGGTATAAAGAAGTAATCGGGGAGACCATGGATTTTATTCAGCGGGAATTTCTGCATCCCTCAAAAGGTTTCTATGCAGCGCTCGATGCCGACAGCGAAGGAGTAGAAGGAAAATTCTATGTCTGGAGCCTGGAAGAGATCGAATCATTATTAGGAAATGACGCAACGGTCTTTGCCGCCTGGTATGATGTGACCAAACAGGGTAACTGGTCCACAGGAGTCGGTGACGAGCATACGAATATCCTGAGGGTAAAGAAACCGGAAGAAACTGTCGCGGCAGAAAATGGTATCACCACTGATGAACTTAGAAAAATAATCGGGAAGGGACGGGAGATATTATTCAATGAACGCAGCAAAAGAATAGGTCCCTTGCTCGACGATAAGATCATCCTTGGTTGGAACGCATTAATGAACACCGCATGCAGCAAGGCTTTCGGGGCAACAGGGAAAGAAGAGTACAGGCAATTGGCAATTGACAATATGCAATTTCTCCTTTCAGCGTTTGCTGAAAAAAAGGAGCATGAATTTTATCATACATGGAAAAATGATACGGCAAAGTACCCGGCATTCCTGGATGATTATGCATTTCTTATACAGGCATTGCTCCATTTGCAGGAGATAACTGCCGGTACAAAATGGCTGGAAAAAGCGGAGAGCATCACAGCATTTGTGCTCGAAAACTTTAAGGAGACCGGTGATCCTTCAACCGTTAACGGGTCTTCCTTTTTCTATTATACTTCTTCGAAACAAACGGATGTCATCGTCCGTAAGAAAGAAATGTATGACGGGGCGGTCCCTTCGGGAAATTCGGTGATGGCATATAATCTCTGGCATCTTTCTATCCTGTTCGACAGGAATGAATGGAAACAAAGAAGTCTTGATATGGTCCTTGGATTGGGCGGGGCCGTCAGCCGTTATCCAAGTTCTTTCGGGAATTGGGCCTGCCTGCTCCAGGAAATAAGTGCCGGGACCAATGAGATCGCCCTGGTAGGAAGCGAATTTTCTGCGGTACAGTCAGAGCTGCTTTCAGCATATATACCTCACCGGGTCTTTATGGCTGCCGGGAAGGAGGACCCCGTTTACCCATTATTGGCCGGTAAACCAGCGGCTGGCAGGGCTGCAATTTACCTTTGCCGTAATTACACTTGCCAGAATCCAGTATTTTCTGCAAAAGAGCTTATGTTGCTGATAAACAGACCCCAAAACGGGTAATTAATTTTAAGTTAATACAATAAAACAGACCCGGCGTCCGTTTGAAATTTTACCTCGGAATTTACGCTTTGATTAGAAAAAAATAAATCTTAATGTTGTGCCGGAGAATAGTTCTAAATATTATATTTGTCCAATACCTTTTAAGTGTATGAAAATGAGAAACCTTTACTACACCCTCTTCGCAGTCGTCTGCACTCTTGTGCTGACCAGTTGCGGAATCCTGGGAAAAAAAGACGGGAAAGGCAAAGGCGGAAGCCTGCCAAATGACGGACAGTTGCATGGTGTTGCTGCCGGGAGTAAGTACACTTTGCCCAAACCTCCGGGCATGGTATACATACCCCAGGGAACATTCCATATGGGTCCGAGTGATGAAGATCCTGCATATGCATTCAGTGCCCGTAACCGTTCTGTATCGATCAGCGGATTCTGGATGGATGCCACCGAGATCACCAACAACGAGTATCGCCAGTTTGTAAATTGGGTCCGTGACTCTGTCGCTGCCCGTAAACTGGGATATGTAAAAGCCGGTGCCGATGGTGTTGAGTATGTGGACCAGGCAAAAATGAAACAATTCAAATGGAGCGATCCTAAATCAATAGAAGCATTGGGTAACACTGACCTGATCCTTACACCGGAAGACAGGCTGGATGGAAAAAAAGAGATCGATGCCTCCAAGCTGGTTTATTACGGTGATGTATATGACCTGAAAGAAGCAGCGAAAAGAGAAAATGCCCGCTTCCCCCGTTCCAAATTCATCACGAAGAATGCTTTCCAATCTTTCTCTATTGCACCTGATACATTGGCCTGGATCCGCGACTTCGCGTATTCTTATAATGAGCCGATGACAAAAAGATATTTTTCTCACCCTGCTTTCGGCAATTATCCTGTAGTAGGAGTAAGCTGGAAACAGGCCCAGGCTTTCTGCCATTGGAGAACACACTTATTGAATTCCTATCTTGAAGCAAAGAAAAGATCACAGGAATCCGATTTCCGTCTCCCTACAGAAGCACAATGGGAATATGCAGCCCGTGGCGGACGTTCACAATCAATGTTCCCCTGGGGTAACTATTACCTGAGAAATAAGAAAGGTTGTTTGATGGCCAACTTCAAACCTGGTCGTGGTAACTATCCTGAAGATGGCGGTTTCTATACTGTACGTGCCGATGCTTACTGGCCTAACGATTACGGTCTGTATTGCATGAGCGGTAACGTGGCAGAATGGACCTCCAGTATATATTATGAAGGCCGTAACAACTTCCAGCATGATATGAACCCTGATGTTCGCTGGAATGCAAAAGACGATGATCCCCCCCTCATGAAGCGTAAAATAATCCGCGGTGGAAGCTGGAAAGATGTAGGTTACTACCTGCAGACCGGAACCAGCACTTACGAATACCAGGATTCAACCAAATCTTACATCGGTTTCCGTTGTGTGATCGACCTGCCTGCAGCACCAATGAAAGGCAAGCGGAAATAAAATGCTATTCAACTATTCTGTTTAATAATTTTTTTTGAGAGGACAGTAAAACAAGCCCTGTCCTCTCATTTTTTCTCTCTTATCATTATCAATTAAAACCTCTTAAAAATCCAAGCTATGGCAGCAGCTATTCCTTCCAAAGTAAGTAAAATCGTTGACGTATTCGTTTCTGTCGGTGCCGCAATCGTTATCTGGGGCGCACTTCAAAAGATCCTTCATGCTCCTAACGCAGACTTCTGGCTGAAAGCCGGTCTGGGAACAGAAGCAGTCGTGTTCCTTGTATACGGTGCATTATATGCCTATTACCCTGCGGTAAAAGATGCTGCGCATGATGAAGAGCAATTTTCTGTTGCCGGTGCCAAATCAAGAGCTGCACTTGGTTCTATGGATAAAATGCTGGCCGAAGCCGATATCAATCCTGATACGATGAAACGCCTGGGTGAAGGTTTTAAACAATTGAATACCACTGTTACCGGTCTGAACGGTATTACAGACACTGTTGCTGCCACGGGTGATTTCGCTGCCAAAACAAGAGAAGTGACCGGCCATCTCGATAAAGTAAAAGATGCATACCTGACTGCCGCTTCTTCAGTAGGAGCTTTCAATACTGCTACAGAAGGTGCTAAAATGTTCCATGACCAGATACAGGTGTTGACGAAGAACCTTTCTTCATTGAATACGATCTATGAACTGGAATTGCAGGAAAGCAATAACCACCTGAAAGCGCTGAATGCTTTCTATGGTAAATTGTCTGAAACATCGGCTTCTATGCTGAACAGCGCAGAAGATGCGAAGAAAGTACAGGGACAGATCGGAGACCTGGCTACAAACTTAGGCCGCCTGAACAGCATTTATGGTAACATGTTAACAGCAATGCAGGGTCGCAGCTAAAACTAACAAGGTAAAACAATCCGTATCCGTGATTCAAGCAGTCACTCAATTACTAAAAATTAAAACCACAAATCTTCATGTCTTTACCTAAAGAACCCCGGCAGAAGATGATCAATATAATGTACCTGTTTTTAACAGCTATGTTAGCGCTGAACATCTCGGCGGAAATCCTGAATGCCTTTAAAACCGTGAACAGGAGCCTGGAGAATACCAATACCACGGTAAATGCTTCTACAACTACTATTATGAAGTCTTTGGACGAGAAGTCGAAAGAAGTTGCAACGGCCGAGCGTGCAGCGATCTGGCTTCCCAAAGCGCAGCAGGTTGTATCTACTTCCAAGACCCTGTATGATTATATCGAATCCTTAAAGAGCAAGATATTAACAATGGCGGGTGGTAATCCGAATGACAAGACTGCCAAATTTGACGAAGGAAACCAGAGCCATGTCACCAAACTGATGGTGACTGATAAAGAAGCTGAAAAATTATTAGCGAAACTCAAACAATACAAGGACGATATCTTAAAGATCGATCCGGCCATTGACAGCATGTTCAAGAACTCACTGGAGATCGACCTTTCAAACCCTCCGGGCCAGGATGGCAAAGTAAAACCCTGGGAGATCGCCTATTTCCACATGGTGCCTACCGTAGCGGGTCTTACGATCCTGAGTAAATTCCAGAACGATATCAGAACCGCTGAGAATAAAGTGGTCGCTTATTGTCACACCAAAGTAGGTGAAGTAAAGATCATCTTCGATTCCTATGCGCCGATCGTTGGCCAGAGCACAGGTTATCTTTTCCCCGGCCAGGAATTGGTGATAACGGCGGGTATCGGTGCTTATAATAAGAGCTCCGCACCGCAGATCACTATCGGTGGGTCAAGTGTACCGCTGGGAACGGAAGGTTTTGCTTCTTATAAAACGACTGCAGGTGCCGGTGTTGGCGAACATTCCGTACCCGTAAGGATCAGCTATTTTGACCAGTTCACGAACCGGCAGGAAGTAAAAGAAGTACAGGTTAAGTATACAGTAGGCTCGCCAAGTGGCGCATCAGTTGCCCTGGAGGAAATGAACGTATTATATATCGGCTGGAATAACAAAGTAAGGATCGCTGCCAGCGGCGCTGGTGATGATAAGATACAGGTCTCGATCAGTGGTGGCGGCGGAAGTCTGAATAAGACGGGTGCCGGTGCTTATATCGCGACAGTCAGTTCGCCGACCAACGATTGCAAGATCAATGTTACTGTGGATGGGAAAGTATCGAGCTTCCCTTTCCGTGTCCGTAATATACCTGACCCTGTGGCTACGATCGGTGGTGTTATGAGCAATGAGAATATGCTGGCAGGACAGATAAGGGCACAGACCGGTGTAGGTGCTTTCATCAAAGATTTCCCGCTTGATATTAAATATACAGTTACAAGCTTCACGATAGCAGCTGACAATGCAGACGGAGATATCGATGAAGCTCCCTGCCAGGGCAATACTTTTAGCCCTAAAGCGTTAAGTATGATTAAGAACCTTGCCGCTGGCAGAACGGTGACCGTTGATAATATCAGGGCGGTGGGTCCGGATGGTAAGAACCGTAAAATTCCGGGTCTTGTCTATTATATCAAATAAACCAGATGAAAATGAAAAATCTTATTGTTAAAGGATCTATGTGTTTGTTGCTCTCGGCTTTAGTCGCCCAGAGTGCCGATGCACAGCGTAGCGGCCGGAGAAGGTCAGGGAGCAATCCCGCGACCAATAATGCAGCGGATACGATCCCCAGGAATGTCCAGCAAAATAACAATACGCAACCATCAGGATACAATCCATACGGGAACATTCCCATTATTGTGGATTCCAGTGGCGTGTCTGATTCTGTGATACGGAAATCTTTACGTCCGGATAATGCATTTGATAAATCAAGCCTGAGCGCAAGAACACCGCTCCCTTACGAGCATCTGCGCTGGGACGATGCTTTATATGCTGAAAAAGTATGGAGAGAGCTGGACCTGAGAGAAAAAATGAATAAGGTCTTCCAGTATGAAGCCACAGACGATAACGGAAGCCAGATCTTTATAGACATGCTGTTGAAAGCAGTTAATACCGGCCAGGTGACTGCCTTTAATGACGACCGGTTTACCACCCCGATGAGCATGCCGGAGATACAGCAACTAACAGTAGGAACGGCTGATACTGTCGCTCAAACTGACCCCAATGACCCTACTTTGGTAAAAGCTTACATAGTAACAAGGGCTACTTTCAACGCCAAGAGCGTAATGAAGCTCAGGATAAAAGAAGAATGGGTATTTGACAGGGAGTCAAGCCGGATGTTTGTCCGTATCCTCGGGATCTGCCCCCTGAAGATCATTTATGCTCCAAATGGCAGAGAAATGGGTGTTTCGCCGATGTTCTGGGTATATTACCCCGACCTGCGCCCCACTCTGGCAAAATACGAGGTGTACAATCCAAAGAATATGGGACAGAGCCGTATGACCTGGGAAGAGCTTTTTGAGAGCCGGATGTTCAGTAGTTACATTGTGAAATCGACGATCGATAACCCGGGTAACAAAATGATCAAGGGCTATATCAAAGACCCGATCCTGGCATTGCTGGAAGGCGATAATATCAAGGAAAAGATCTTCAATTTCGAGCAGGATCTCTGGTCGTACTAATACGAAAGAATTTCAATATGATACTCAAAAAAGCCCCTCTGCAGGGGCTTTTTTAATGCCTAAATGACTCAGTATAAATCAGAAAAAAATTTCAAAAATCGTAAAAGTCCTATAGGAAAATCGGATTTATGTTGTATTTTCGTTTCGGTTTTTCATAGGATATTGGATTTTAAAAACGGGGCTGAATTTCTATTCTGGCCCCATTTTTTTTGCCCATACCTCACCCCCGATTAGCATTGTTCATAGAACTCTGTAACATAGTCAAATCCCCCTCTCCTTTTGGAGAGGGGATTTGAATTTAGAGTCGTTTATGAAACGGAATTTCTATCGGGGTGAGGTTAGAAGAGGGGATTTGAATTTAGAGCTATTATGAAACTCAATGCTAATGGGGCTAAGGTTTTAGGGTTGCTGCAGCCCCGGAAAGCACATTATTTTTTTAGCAACTTCTTCCTCACATCCCTGTACACCCGGGCCCGGGCTTTTTCCATTTCGATCTGTACTTCCAGCTTTACCTGCCTGAGCCGGCCATTTTTATGTAGCCTTTCCGAAGCAAATGCTTGCTGTACTTCCAGCCATTTACGGTCCCTGACCGACTCACTGGTGTTTGGCAGCGTTGCCAGCAATAGATCCAATGTGTTCAACCACTGCTGATCCTGCTGTTCGCTGTTAGCCATGACATCCAGCCGGCGCTTAAGTATCCGTGCATGAGCATCGGCATAGTCTGCATCCCGCATCATTGATTCAGCCAGCAGGTTGTAGTCATCGGCTAAATATTCCTGCATCTTTCTTAGGGAAGCGCCGTGGGTATTAAGCTTTTGAGCCCCCTGGTATGCCGCCACCAATGCCCTCCTTTTCTTTGTTGCCGCGGAGTTTAACTGCCGCGCCCCATGACGTCCTGTCTGGGTCATGCTCAATAAGGTACTGGAAATACCCAGGTAAGCAGCCAGGTCATGCTGGCTTATGGGGAAGAACCTGACCCGTTTTAGCTTTTTCATGTAAACGTTTTTTGTGTAAACAAAAAAATATTTACAAAAATAACGTTTACATATAAATGATGCGGATTTTGAAGGATCTAAACATTGGGATCATTGGGGGAGACGAGGGGCGGTCAGGACTTCCCGCTGAAATATTTCACTATCAGCTTTGCTTTCGATATCCCCGTCACCTTTCCGATCTCTATCTCGCCTTTACCCTCCCTGATTATTTCGCGGATATTATTGACAGACCGGAATTCTTTTACCAGCATATCCGCTGTTGCTTTGCCGATACCGGGGATATCCTCCAATTCGTTCTTAAAAGTACCCTTGCTTCTTTTGTTCCGGTGAAAGTTTATGCCAAAACGATGCACTTCGTCCCGGATACGCCGGATGAATTTCAAGCTGTTGCTGTTATACGGCAATTTTAGGGATTGCTGGTCGCCGGAGAAAAAGATCTCTTCCTCATTTTTCGCAAGGCCGATCAGCGTCATGATGCCCTCAACGCCTGCTTCTTTCACAGCTTCCATAGCGGCACTTAGCTGCCCTTTGCCGCCATCAATGATCACCAGTTGTGGAAATGGCTGTTCTTCTTCTTTCAGTCGTTTATAACGCCTGTAAACAGCTTCTTTCATCGTAGCAAAATCATTGATCCCTTCCACTGTTTTTACATTGAAATGCCGGTAATCTTTTTTACTCGGTTCCCCGTTCTTAAAACAAACCATGGCCGATACCGGGTAGCTCCCCTGGAAATTGGAATTGTCAAAACACTCGATATGTACCGGTAATTCCTGCAACTGCAGATCTTCCTGCAATTCTTCCAGCAGTTTTAGCTTATCCGGTTTCTTTATATTCAGCTGGAGCCGGTCCTTATTCCTGATCTCTTCAATAAAATGTTCTACATTTTTCGCTGAAAGATCGAGCAACTTTTTCCGGTCGCCTCCTTTAGGAATGGTAACTGTTATTGCATCCTGGGGGTAGTCGATGGAGAAAGGGACTACAATTTCCAGAGCATCACTGTTGAACGTAGTTCGCAACTGTGCTACGGAAAAACTAAGTATCTCCTCCACGGTTTCATCCAGCTGCGCTTCGGCTCTATTGGTATGTGTCTGTATAATGGCCCCGTTGCGCACCATCAGGTAATTGACAAAAGCCAGTTCTTTCTCTTTCCGGATCGAGAATACATCCATATTGCCGGCCCTTGTATTGGCCACCACCGAACGGGACTGGTAGTTTTCGAGGAAACTGATCTTCTTTCTTACCAGCTCTGCCTTTTCAAATGCAAGGGCGGCGACATCATCCTTCATCTCATCTTTGAAATGCCGGATCACCGGGCCGAGATTGCCCCGCAGGAGGTTTTTCAGCTGGTCAAGATTCTCTTTATAATCTTCAGCGGTCTGCAATCCTTCACAAGGACCTTTGCAATTGCCCAGGTGGTATTCCAGGCAAACTTTGAACTTGTCTCTTTTAATATTACTATCCGAAAGGTTCAACGAACAGTTCCGCAACTGGATCGTTTGCTTGATGAACTCCATCAATTCTCTTACTTTCTTGACCGAAGTATAGGGTCCGAGATATTCTGATCCGTCAGCGATCTTTTTCCTGGTCAGGAAAACCCGTGGGAAAGGTTCATTCTTGATGACGATAAAAGGGTAGCTCTTGTCATCTTTCAGGTTGATATTATATTTTGGCTGGAATTGTTTGATCAGTGTATTCTCCAGCAGGAAAGCGTCCTGTTCGGAGTTCACGATTGTAAATTCTATCCGGGCGATTCGCTGAACCAGCTCATGCGTTTTGTAATTGGTAAATGTTTTGGTGAAATAGGAACTGACCCTTTTACGAAGGTGTTTGGCCTTGCCAACATAGAGGAGTTCATTCCCGGTATCAAAGTATTTATAGATACCCGGTTGTTTGGGGATCGTGCCGGCGATATATTGAAATTCTGCTGGACTCATCAGTTCTCTTCATTCCAGGTTACTTTAAAGGTTGTAGTGGTTTCCGGCTTCCCGACCTTCTGGCTGACCGTGGTCACCTGGAAACTCCTGTCCATCTGCCAGAGCATTTGACGGTGTAAAAAACTATCACGGTTGCTTACTTCCCGGGTAATGATAATATTATTCACCCGGGTCTCCTCGCCGATAACAGGGGTGGCGAGCAACTGCTGGCTTTTGCATTCTTCCCTGCCGGGGTCAACCGGCGTATAGGTAATGATTACCCGGCCGATCGTTTGATCCATGATCATCGGCTCTTCTTTAAACCGGGCGGCAACTTTCGGGTCAGCCAGGTCGGGTATGTCGAGGAAATCACGGGCGGCATCCGCAAATTGCTCCCGTGGAATATAAGTGGTATCAGTACGGTTGCTGTCTATGTACACCAGCTTCATGATAGAATAGAGCGACGTATCTATATGTGCCACCTGTTTGCGGATAAGTGAGAGGACGGAAATGAATTTCTTGTCTTCTTTTTTCTCTTTTGCTTTACAGGATAATAAGGCCAGCGGGAGCATCGCGGCTAAAAAAACGTTCTTCATGGCGTAAAAATAATACAAAACAGGCGGCAGGGTACAGCGAAAAATAAAGGATCCCGCCGGAGGCAGGATCCTTTTTAACAAAAGCAGTTAGTCCGTGTTTATTTATTGAGCATTACGCCCAGCTTCAAACCAAAATCAAATAAGTGTTCCTTGATTGGGTATTTAGTCTCAAAACTTGACATTGCCTGGTAACGAACCTGCGGCCCGATCCTCCAGTTGACTTTGCCGGTAGAATAGCCTGCAAACATTTCAAACCCGGTGTTGATGTTCCATTTCCGTATAAGGGAAGGAACCTCCGCGTAGTTCTTATAATCCGAAGAGATCAGATAAGCCCGGTTGCTCAGGATATAAGTAGGCTGAATGGTCCCGCTGACACCCAGGTAACCTTTCCTGTTTCCTGCGAGTTTCAATTCAAGACCAATAGGAGCGGAGACAGAGAAATAAAGATTATGCAGCCAGTTGGCGCCTGCACTGCCACCGGTATTCCGGTAATTGGTCAGCGTAGAAACAGATTTGCTGCCACCGTCCGCTGTGCTCAGCGTGATCGTGGCAAATTCACTGGCATGATCATATGCTTTTATATCATATTTACTGATATTGAACTGGAAGCCGCCGATCAGTTTAACTTTTTTGGACAGGGGATAACCGGCAGTAAAACCGAGTTGCAATCCCATGTCGGGTTTATGTGTAACGACATTATTTATATCAACCGAGTAAAAGGCTGTGGATGCGCCATTGGTCGTATTGCGGGCATAGTCGATATAAGGCTTGTTCTCTTTCAGCTCGCGGTAACTGATCGTCGGGGTAATGTATACCTGTAAAGAGACTCTCTTTCTTTTGGTGATACGTGTATATGAATTGATAACACTTTCTATGGTATAAGGGTAGAGACTTTCTTTCACATTTGTTTTTTCTTCCTTATCTGCTACAGCGGCAGGTTGCTTACTTTCCTGCGTTTTTGCAGGAGAGAACGAGTAATTGTTTACCGGTACACTCAAAGCATGCGGTGCGGCGCCGGATGATCTGTTATTCGATGCGATCAGGCGGGTAGCAGGACTTGTTTTTATGATCGATTCAGGGTAATGTGCCGGTTCCACTTTGGTAACAGGGACCGGGTTGTCGGTGACGAAGATCTCCATAACTGCAATGGCCGGAGTTTCTGTTATAGTCCCGGTTTCAGTCCCGGTATTATTATTGACAGCAAATACATTCTCCGGAAGATTATCGGTAGAAATAGTAAATGATGTTTTACTGGTTACAGACCTTGCCGGTACGATAGCGACCCTGGCAGGCTGTATCTTTTCTTTGATCACTTGTGGCCGGAGCGGTACTTCAGGCAATGTGTCGGCTACCTGGTTGTTCCTGGCCGAAGGGGTTAGCATTACCCAGGTAACAACACCTGTGGTAAGCAATAATAAAGCAAGCCCGATACCGTACCAGCGTCTGCGGGTGTGAAGCGTATTATGAATACCCTTCCACACCTTATCGGAGGGGAACATCCGGTACTGATCGGCATTTTGCTTTACAAAATGCTCAAAATCGTTGTTATTAAATCTATTCTCCATAACCAGTCGAAAAATTTAGGATACGGTTAAAATTATCGCTGGCTTACGGCAGCCAGCCAGTCTGTTTGGTGTTTTGGTTTTTGTAATATTCTCTTACGGATCAAAATATCTTCGAGCATCGCCTTCGCCCTGGTATACTGGCTCCGGCTGGTGCTTTCTTCTATATCGAGCATATTGGATATTTCCCTGTGACTATAACCTTCCACCGCGTAAAGGTTCAGCACTGTCCGATACCCGATCGGGAGAAGCCTGATACATTCCACCACCTGTTTTGCCTGGATGATCGCCGGTACACTGTCCTCTCTTACCTGCACCCCCGTGGCATGAATGATATCAACACTCTCATTGAACTTCTTGTTCTTCTTGAGGATATTGATACAGGTATGTACTACTATCCTCCTTATCCATCCCTCAAAAGCTCCCCGGTTCTCAAACGTGTGGATCTGTAAAAAGACCTTTATAAATCCTTCCTGTAACATATCCTCCGCATCCTCCCGGTTATGAGCAAAACGATAACACACAGCCAGCATCTTCGGACTGTACCGGTTGTACAGTTCCCGTTGGGCGGTGGTATCATTGTTCAAACATCCTTTTAATATGGCTTCCTCGGTCATAATTTCCTGTGGTTGCCTGTAATTTAGACAATTTTCCTGTACGATTGCTGCACAGCATTGTAAAATTTGGAGCAGGAAATGACATGCAAAGGGGGATTATACGTGGGTTTCCCGTCTTTTCTTTCGGAGAACCCCGGGGCCATACCATAACCAGAACCCTGTCAGGATAAGCAAGAACAGACTTAGCCCCATTGTAATAGTATAGGTGAGCTTAGCCTGGTCCCCGTTTGTCCCGAAAATTTTATCAAGAATAGAACCATCGTGCAATTTTTCGATAAAATCGCTTTTGCGGGTCTCGACAGAAAGCAACATACCGGTGGTGCCATCGAGCTGTAGTCCCTTGTAATGATCTTTAAAAGTGAATTTCACGATCCCTTTATCGGGCCGTATATCGATCCTGTCTATTGCGGGAGAAAGATCAGCAGAGACAGAATCCCGGAGAAAGCGAACAGCATTTTTGTGAAGGCTGTCAACAGGAAGCCAGGTAGCCAGGTCTTTGGATACTCCTTTTTGAGTAGGTGCCAATAACCCGCTTTGTTTTTTGATACCCAGCAATACACCGGTGACGGATATCAACAGGAAAAATATAAAAAGAAATATGGCGATCTTACGATGAAGCCAGCGGAACCACCGGATCCATTTAGCCTGGATTTTTGTGTTGCTCATAAAAACAAAAAATGAAAGGCCTGCTCAACGGCAGGCCTTTGTATTAACTAAAGTGATGCCCTCAGCGAAATAATAAAATTTGATCCGCCGGCTACTATACCGGAGGAATAAGGACGATACCGCTGGTTGGTCATATTTTCCCAGCCTGCCGATATCATGAGGTTCTTTACAACCTGGTAAGATGCTTTCAGGTTCAACGTATACCACCCGGGTGAATACGGTTTTCCATTAGCGTCTTTTGCATAAATATCGGTTTTAGCCTGCTCGGAAGGAGCGAGGTCTGCATTTTCAATTTTACTATTGTATTCCGCAGATGCCTGGACAAAAAGTTTCCTGAGACGGTAACGCAGTAGCGTACTTCCATAAAACGGTGCTGCGTGACGGAGCGGTACCTGTTCATCTTTCACATCATCTGTTTCTTTGCCCGAGATGAAGTTGGCGTGGGATTGGATGGAAAGGGTCCTGGTAAAATAATACTCAGCACTTACCTGGAGACCGCTCACCGTTGCCTTTGATACGTTTTGTAAGGCTTCTACACGGCTTTTTACACCATTAAAAATGATACTGTCCTGTCCGTTGAATGTAGCAGGCCGGCGTACGATTGCATTGTTCAAAATAGTATGGAAACCGGTCAGTTCAAAATGGAATTTGTTGACAATATGTTTTGCAAAGCCAGCTTCAAAATTCCAGGCGTATTCCGGCGTCAATTCAGGGTTGGGCACCGTAATATTTCCAGGAACACTTTCAAACGTTTTCCCGATATCGTCCACATTGGGCATACGGTAACCGGTGGAAATATTACCGTTCAGTTGCCAGCCTTCGGACGGGCGAAAGACAAGACCTGCATTCCCGGTCAATGCACCGTCACTCAGCTCTGCTTTCTTGTAAGGAAATTTAATGAACGTAGTGTCGAAAGTGGCATCGAGTGTGTTATGGCTGTAACGAAGTCCTGTTGTCAAAGTGACTTTTGAGCCAAAATTTATTTTATAGCTGCCATAAATGCCGGCCGTGCTCCATGTACTCCCGTCAGGATAGCGGCTTACCATCGGGGTAACAACGCCGTTTGCGATATTTGTCCTTTCACCGAATGAAGCGACCTTATTGTGGACATATTCCACGCCGTAAAACAATTCACCTTTCCCGATACCTTTTGTCGCATCAAGATTAAAACTGATAGCACCCACCTGCTCTACCTGTTTGTTACGATTATTAGTCGCCCTGGTCCGGTCTACGCGGGCTTCCTCGTACGATTGGTATCCGGCAGTGAAACGGAACTGGTCATGCAGTTTTGTTTTTTTCGAATGAAGTATGGTCAGGTTATGCATCCGCCATAACATATCATCATAATACCACTCAGAATACCGGAGTGCTCCGGTGCGGTATTGGATCAACCGGTCATAGCGCGGCGCATCACCGGTACCAGCGTAGGTAAAGCTGTATTGCAGATCCCAATGATCGTTGGGCTTGAACCTTATTTTTTGCAGGAAATTAAGTTGGTCATACCCGCTGAACCGCTGGATATACGGGTCGCTGTTCTTAACAATGCTATCCTTATTATTAATCCTTTCCACATATTCAGGACGGAGATAACTGTCCTGGCCGCCGTTCTTTCCCATTTTCAGGTCATCAAAATCGCTGTATGAAAAAGAAGAAAGGAGTGACCATTTTTTCCATCCCAGGTTAAGATCAATATGGCCGGTCTTTTCTTTATTGGCTGTTGAGTACCTGCCAGAAACATTCCCTTTTACCAGCATTTTTTTGCCGGTTGCGAACCGGGGTTCCAGTGTATGAAAATCCATGACACCGCCGATGGCATCACTTCCGTACACCAATGAACCGGGGCCAAATATCACTTCGGCCGTTTCCACACTCAACGCATCGATACTGATCACGTTCTGCAGGTTGCCGCTGCGGTAGATGGCGTTATTCATGCGGATACCATCTATCACCAGCAATACCCTGTTCGTTGCAAAACCACGGATCATCGGGCTTCCGCCGCCCAGCTGGCTTTTTTGAATAAATACAGTTCCTGTCTGGTTCAACAGGTCAGCAGATGTTTGGGGATTATTTCTCAATATGTCCGTTTTGTTCACCTTAACCACTTTGTTGGGTACCTCGTTTAGTTTTTGCTCCCATTTATTGGCCGACAGTACTACTTCAGTCAGTGTTTTGGTCCCTGTCGTATCCTCCTGGGCCCGTGTACCAATAGATATATATAGCAATGCCGAAAGCAATGCAATCTTTCTCATAATATTTTTTTTGGATTACAGAATTATTTCCTCGGTCAATATGAAAGGTCAGGACTGTGGCGGGGGTGTCAGTATTTCCCGGAAAGGAGGGGGAGGAGGAGTTGTAATATAAGGGTTGTACAGATCACGCCGTGACAAAAGGTCGAAGCAGTATTTATGCTGACCGCAGAATTCGGGAAGACTTTTGAATAATTGCGAAAGCAGTGTATCTTCTTCCTGGGTCTCGCCGGCTGCATTTCTTTCCTGCTTCACCAGCAGGGTTTCTGCCGCATCATACAAACCGGTGAAGGTATAAATGCCGTTCTCCAGTTCCCGGGTCCGGATATCAAACATGCTGTTATTGACCCATATCTCGTACTTATCCATCCATATCACTTCGCTCTCGGAAATAATAACGGTTTGCAATTGTCCTTTTTCCAGTTCCTCCTGCATACGATGACGGATCTCGTGTTTTTTAAAGGCGGCAACAAAAATAAACAACAGGGGAGCGAGCCCAAGCAGGATGAAAAAGACACTGGTTATTTTTTGGTTTATTTTTCTCAAAGCGAAAGGATGGGCAAAGTTAGGATTATTCCCACCGGAAAACAGGCTGACCCTGAGAGTTCACTCTTCCAATTTCATATACTCTAAGAAAGAGAGTAGTGGATAATAAAGACAACAGGGATTATAAGCAACTTTTATCTATTATCTTTTAGTTTTTATCTGTCAAAGATCACCAGCGGGGCACCCGAAACAGGATTTTTAAGAATAGTCGTTTTTACCCCGAACACTTTTTCTATCAGTGTTTCGGTCAGAATATCCAAAGGTTTTCCCTGGGCGGCAATGGAGCCTTCCTGTAAGAGTAAAAGTTTATCGGCAAATTGTACAGCAAGATTGATATCATGGATCACTACCGCCACCACTGTATCAGCATCTGTAAATTCGCGGGTGATCTGCAGAAATTCCTGCTGGTAATTGATATCGAGACTGGCCAATGGCTCATCTAGGAACAGGTAACGGGTGCCGGCAACCGGTTTTTCCCAGATCTGTGCAAGCACTCTCGCAAATTGTACCCGTTGTTTTTCCCCGCCACTTAACGTGAGATAATTTCTTTCTTTGAATGACTGCAGGTTCATCCGATCCATTACTTCATTACAGATCTTCTCATCTTTTTTACCGGGATTGAATGCAAAATGGGGATAACGGCCCATCATCACCACTTCCTCCACTGTCAACGGAAAACTCAGTTCCGGTTGCTGGCTCATTACGGCACGGTATTTTGCAAGCTCGTCAGTTTTTATTGTCCGTATATGTTTCCCTGCATAAAAAATATCTCCTTTATTGGCTTTTATTTCTCCGCTGAATATTTTTAAGAAGGTAGATTTACCAGAACCATTGGGACCAAGTATCATATTAAATTCACCTGGATGAAATTCAGCGCTGATTTTCCTGAGTATGGATTTTTTACCAATGCCGTATGATATATTCTCCGTTCTAAGCATTATATCCTCCTTTATGCTGCATCAGGTTGAAGCGCTTCAGCAAAATGATGAAGACAGGCGCCCCGACAAGCGAAGTGATTATACCGATCGGAACTTCCGCAGGAGCCAGTACGGTCCGTGCAACCAGGTCGGCCAGTACCAGCAATGCAGCCCCCAGGATCATCGATGCCGGAAGCAATCGTTTATTATCACTGCCGATCAAAAGCCGCAGCACATGCGGCACGATCAATCCCATGAAGGTGATCACGCCAACAAATGCAGTGGCAACTGATACCATAATGGTGTTTAACAATAATATCCTTCTTTTCAGTTTGTCAGGGTTGACGCCTAAATAAGTTGCTTCTTCCTCCCCGAGTAACAATGCATTCAATTGTTTTGAATAACGGAATGAAATGACGAAAACGATCAGTGCTACTGTCCCAACGATCAGTACCTGTTGCCAGTTAGCACCATTGAAATTTCCCAGATTCCAGAACGTAATACTTCTTGCCTGTGCGTCCCTTGCGGTATAACTCATGAAGCCAACACCGCTCAGGCAAACGGAGTTGATGGCAATACCCACCAATAATAGTGACATGACGGAGATACGCTTTGCATTTTTCGCCAACGAATAAACGGCGATGGTGGCAACCAGGGCGCCAAGAAATGCAGCGATCGGCATCAGCAACGGTCCGGCCAGTTCTTTTAATGCCGGGCTGAATTGCGGAGCCTTTACAAAAATGATAGCTGCGCCAAGAGAAGCTCCTGCGCTGGTACCTATCAGCCCGGGTTCAACGATGGGATTGCGGAATAAACCCTGCATCAATACGCCACTTACGGCCAGTATCGCACCGGTGATGGAACAGAGTATTACCCTTGGCAATCTTAATTGAATGAAAACGGCTTCGTGGATATTGCCCGGTTTTTCCCCGGCAAACAGGTGTTGTATCTCCGCTTGCATATCTGAAAGCTTTATTGGTACCGTGCCGAATGCGATCCCGCAAAGCACGATGATGATCAATAAAGCGATCAGTGCAGGGAAAAGGAATTTATTGTTGCGCAGCACGTTGAAGACCGGGATAAAGCAGGTGAACTAATTTAATTAAATTCTCGCCGGTCCGGGGACCAAAATAAATAAGGTCATGTTCTTCAAAACGAACAATCCGTTTATTCTTTCCCGCATTGGTAAGCGATACACCGGGTACGTCTGTAATGAATTTATCCATACCGCCCATGCGGTCGAAGCCAAAATCAGTAGCGACGATGACATCAGGATTGGCCAGGGCAACAGCTTCAGCACTCATCTCCCGTGAGCCTTTTCCGTCATACAAAGCCACAGAAGCACCGGCCAGGCGCAGCATCTTATCACCTACGCCATTTCTTCCGCTCATGACAAAATAATTATTGTTCCGTAACCCGAAATGAATGATCATTACCCTCAATGAATCATGGATATTCATTGTTTTAATGGTGTCGGTAGCTTTTGCGATCCCTTCATCCATTTTTTTTGTAATGGAATCTGCTCTATTTTCTACTCCGAAGAATTTTCCCAGTTCCTTCAGCAACAGTTTTGCGCTATCGATCGTATTGGCTCCGCCGAATACTTTGACATTTAATCCCGCTTTTGTTATCTGGGGTAAAACATTTTCCGGCCCGATATCATTGCTGTGAATGACGAGATCAGGTTCCATTGAAATGATACTTTCAGGGCTCAATGCCCTGTGATAGCCCACGGTCTTCAATAATTTGGCGCTATCGGGATAAGTGCTGCTGAGATCAACTGCGACAAGATCATGCCCCTTACCCAATGCAAAGACCATTTCGGTAAGATGTTTGGAAAGGCAAACGATACGCATATCTTTTGTGCCGTCAGCTTCCTTGTTCTTAAAACGTCCACAGGAAATGAACAGGATAGATAGAAGCAGGACGCTTCCTATATTTTTTTTCATAACACCAGTTTAAAAAATAAGGGCAGTGTTCGTACACTGCCCTTGTAAAAACTATTTAAAATTATATTTCAGGGTGAGCCCGCCGTAGACCACTGCTTTTGGTGGAGCAGGGATGTAGGCATCAGCCAGTTGGTTAACAAATATCATGAGCGGGTATTGCGTCCCGCCTATATTATTTACACCGAGGGAAAGGTCCATTGAGAAATGGCTGGATAAATTCCTTCTGAAACCAATTTTCCCGTTCACCAGGCTATAACTGGTGGCGAAGTAGGTTGTAAATACTTTAGGAAACACTCCCGATGTACTGGTCCTCGTGGTACCGATTGTAACGCCGTCTTTATAAATATGCACCAGGTTGGCATAGAGACCCACCCTGGTTGAAACATCCACGCCGACAGCATTCATGATCTTGGGCACACCATATACTCTTTTCCCGCTATAATCGATCGTATCCCGCAGCGTTACGTTTACATTATTACCTGTTATGAGCTTGAAATTGTCTCCGTATTTGAAATCCGAATACGTGAAATTGATAAAAGGAGTTACGTTCGTAACAAAGCCTTTTTCATTGTCCACTATTGCGTATCTCAATGTTGCTTCAAC
>DASYLC010000296.1:0-8984 GCA_036009775.1 Chitinophagaceae bacterium | reverse complement strand
CCGTTCGTATTTTGAACACGCACCATATAAATACCTCCCGCCAGTGGTTTCAACACTATCGTTGCCGCCTGGTCATTGCTGATATTCAGTTTACCGGATTGTATCACCTGCCCGTTCATCGTCAGCACATCTACCTGGTAGATACCGGCAGGCGCTTTACTGAACTCTATCGTAACAGATGAACTTACCAGTGTAGATCTCACCCTGACAGACCCATCGTTACCGATCCGGATATTGACCAGTGGACTATAGATGAATTTACCGTCCTTGTCAACGATCTTCAGCCTGTAGACATTGGAACCTGCTGAAGGATGGTTGTCGATAAAATTATAGACAGTGGGGCTGTTGCTTTCTCCTTTCGCCTGCACATTGCCGATCTTCTGGAATGCGCCACCGTTAACAGATCGCTCGATATCGAAATAAGAGGAATTATGTTCTTCTGAGGTCTGCCAGTCAAGAACGACTGTATTGTTTTCCAGCCGGCCTTTGAAATAAGTCAATTTCACCGGCAATGAGAAAATGGTTGCGGGTACACAGCCAAAATGTACATACGCACTTCCCACACTCTGCACAAATGTAAAGTTGATCAACCCTGCCAGCAGACTCGTAAGATCCAGTGTACCATTGCCCGCGCCAACCATTATATCCGGGCTACCGTCACCATTCACGTCACCTGCAGGACTGACACTTATTCCCAGCAGGTTGGCCGCTACTAATGTGCCGGTCTCTTTTAATTCCCATCCACGTATAGCCGATGGGCCGGTACCATTTTGTCCATAATATATATAAGCCTGGCCGCCTGCCGCATTAATCCCGAGCAAACCTGTAATGGCCGACCCACCGGGCTCTCCTACCATCACATCATCAATACCATCACAATCAAGGTCCTTTCCACCGCTTACACTAAAGCCAAACAAAAGATTGCCCTGCACCAATCCCAGGATATCCGGGTCCCTCGGGCTGCGCAATGTTTTATCGTCGTTTGATCTGTTACTTAATACAGCGCTGCCATAAAATATACTGGCTTTACCCACGGTCACCAATCCGCCCAGGTCAAGAGTGGCAGGTTGACCTACGATAATATCATCAAAGCCATCATTGTTTACGTCACCGGCATTGCTTACGCTAAAACCGAATAGTGTTTTTAATAATGCACCATCGGAATACGTAACCGGGGATGCGGATACACCACCCGGAGCGGGAGCCGGTATACCCGGGTATACATAGGCCACACCGGTAAGACCGGGCAATAAGGTCAATGCACCCGGCGCACCGATCAGTACTTCATCAGCACCGTCATTATTCATATCGCCGGCACCGCTTACGCTAAAACCAAATAAGGTGTTGGATAACAGACCGGCACTGCGATGGATCGGGCTGGCGGTATTCAGGCCACTGCCGCTTCCAAGATAAATGGTCGCACGACCAGCCAATGTCAATGTACCGAGATCCGTATAAACAGGACTGCCTATAATCACATCATCAAAGCCATCATTGTTCACATCGCCTGCGCCACTTACAGAAAAACCATACAGGGGATTCAGGGTTAAACCGAATGTTGCACCGAGGAAGTCAGTGGCTGTAAGGTGAATATTCACTACCGAACCGGATATCAATGCAGGCGTACTGTTGCCATAATAGATATAAGCTTTTCCGATGTTATTGGCCAGGTTAAAAAGAGGGAACCCGAAATTCAGGGTGACCTGGTCGCCGGGTGCACCAACGATCACATCATCATAACCATCATTGTTGATATCACCGGCACTGCTGACGCTGAAACCAAACAAAGCATTGATCGCCGCAGAAGACTGGAGCGTGATATCCGGTGATGCAGAAGGACCTGCCGGTGAGCCAAAATAGATAAAAGCCTGGCCGGTGCTGGCTATTACACTGCCCGACAGGATACTTATATTAGCGGGCGCACCGATAATGATATCATCGAAGCTATCATTGTTCACATCGCCTGCATCGCTGACACTGCTGCCGTAGAGCACATCCAGTGCGGGCAATACGCCCTGGCCGTTGTCTGACCAGTCGGAACTATGATTCAATGGGTCTACTGTAATAGGGTACGTTGCGTTTTCATCATTTACCACAAGTACCAATGTCTTTCCATCATTGTTCAACTCCATATGCGCATCGAGCGGCTGGTGGTTATTATCCCATACTTTCAGATCGTCATAATGCAGCTGAACTTTTTTTGTTGAGACCGATGAAAGAAGCAGCCTTGCCTGGTTGTCCACCGTGGCCTGTAAGTTGCCCTGCAAGTTTATCGCTACCCGGAGTTTTTCACAACCCGGTAATTTTTCATTGATAATAAAATTCTGGCGCATTCCCTTTGTCGTATTGACATACTCAATCGAGAAGCGCGGAAAACTGCAGACCAGGGATTGTTTATCCCGGGCGATCGTGGCGGGTCCGTCTTTTGATAACTCCTGGTTACCCCGGCTGATACTGCTGAGATAAAAATTGTATTCCCAGTCATCCGTTACGATACCGGCATTGGCAAAGGACAGGATGCGGTAACCTTCTTCGCTGAAGTAAAAAGCAAGATGGTTGTTCCGGTTGACCGCGGTATACTGCCGGAGCTCATTGTTCCATTTTATATGATATTCCTGCTCGCGGATATACTGGCGGGCATTATCAAACCAGCCTGCAGGGGCAGACCGGGGAACGACCGCTTCATTTTTTTGCGTTGATAATGTGGCAACCGTTTGCGATTGAACCACGGTAGCGGCAAGCGCTAACAGGAAAGCAGATAATGTTTTCATTTTTCATAAATATTGGTGATAGAATCAGGAAATCGTCACAAATATTGCTCTTAAAAGATCGGGCAGATGTACACGTACGTTTAACAACATTGTCACAAACTGAGTGGAAGGATTAAGGAGAAACCTGTAGCGGAGGACAAATAAGGAATGAGAAATCAGAAAGGGCAAGCCTCAACGGGGCGATTTATCATAGATCCGCAGATAGAAACCATAGGAGCGATATATTAATTCAATAACGAAGTAATACTTATACGCGGATAAAAAAAGACCCACCTTATAGAAATAAAGCGGGTCGAACCTTTTCCTTTAGGAAAGCGACATAAACCGAACACCACAAAATAACTGCTCTTTAAAAAAAATATTTGTAGACAAACATGTAAGAGGTGATAGACAAAACAGGAAATAAGGAATTAAAAAGCCGCGATTCAATAGATCAGGGAGATGGCAGAACAGCAATAATCATATTGGCACCGTGATATCGATCTTGCAACCGGGGCCGGGCTGGCTTTCAATAAAGACCCGGCCATTGTAGGATTCCACCCTGTTCAGGATATTGGTGATGCCAACCCCCCGGGTTCCGGCCATGGAAGAACTGAACCCTTTTCCGTCATCAGCGATCACCACATGCAATCCCATTGTATCTGCCTTTACCATGATAGAAACTTTCTGCGCAGCGGCATGCTTGAGGATATTATTGATGCCTTCCTGGACAATGCGATAGATATTTATTTTAAGGTCGTCTTTTACGGCAAAGCTGCCGATATCATAGACAAAATCGGTTTCGATCCGGCTATGCTTTTTCATATTATCCACAAGAGACTGGATAAGATCGCGGAGATCGATCTGCCGCTGCGGAGTTACCTGCTCTCTTGTCAGTGAGCGTATCTCGTTAATGGCGTTATCCACCAGGCCGATCGATTGCCGGATAATGTCTGCGTTATCGGGGTTCTTGTCGCGGATACTTCCCAGGTACATTTTAGCTCCCACGAGTATCTGGTTCACATTATCATGCAGTTCCTGACCGATCTTATTCCTTTCTTTTTCCTGGGCATTCAACACGGCCCTTGTCATCTTTTTTTGTTCCTGTACTTTCTGGTCCATGATCTCCTGCTCCAGTAATTTCTTTTCAGTGATATCCGACACGGCGATCATCAGCCCGAAGATATTATCGGTATTGCCGCTGACCGGGAACATCCGCACATAGTACCAGTTCATTGAGCCATCGGGTTGCACATAGCTGGATTCATAATTTACCAGGTCACCGTCCACCACTTCTTTCAATCGCTGCCGGAGATCTTTGCGCCGTTCTCCCGGGAAATAATCGGCTATAGGCGTATTCACCATCATCCGGCCATGCAATTCGTTCTTCGTAAAATCCGCCGCCCGCTGATTAAAGGACACGATCCGGAAATCCATGTCCAGCAGTACATAGATCGTATCCGTGGTATCAAAAACGGTATGCAGGTTAGCTTCCGATTTTTGCAGGGCTTCCTCCGCGAGTTTACGCTCCGTAATATCCACCATCGTACCAATGATCGTTGGCTGCCCTTCATACAAAGTACGGCTTCCATAAAACTCGATGCGGTTGATCGTTCCGTCCTTCTTTTTTCCGCTTGCTTCATAATGAACGGTCTCTACTTCTCCGCTCATGCGGGCACGGACATTTTCATTTGCCAGCGCCTGGTAATCTTCATTGATGATCTTACTTACAGGGTCTTCGCCTATCAATTCCTCCTGGTTATACCCGAATATTGCGGCAAACCGAGGGTTCACATAGGTAAACTTTCCTTGCTGAACAATATACACTCCTACCTGTGAGCGTTCCACCAGTGTTCTGAATTTGATCTCTGCTTCTCGTAGTTCCGTCTCGATCTTCTTTCTTTCGGTCATATCGATCCCCACACCCATCAGGCAGGGCTTATTATCATAATCAATAGCTATCCCATTGAAATAATGGGGGATCTTTCTACCGTCCTTGGTCAAAAATTCTGCTTCCACTTCAGCATATCCGGTCGTAAAGACCTTTTCTATCTCCCGTTGTATCCTTTCCTTTTCATCGCCTTCAAAAAAATTGAGCGGGTACATCGTTCTCATCTCTTCAGCACTATACCCGGGCACCGTTTCATGGTTCTTGTTCCATAGTAAATATTGACCCGTATTATCAAAGAGATAAAAAATACCCGGCAGGCTGTTGATCAGCGATTCCAGTAATTCTTTTTGTTTTAATAATTGTTCTGCAGCTCTCCGTCGCTCTGTGATATCCATACCCATTCCCATCAGGCAGGTCTTCCCCTCGTAATCGATCACCACGCCCGTAAAATAATGAAGTACCCGCCGGCCTTCTTTTGTCAATACATGCGCTTCAACTTCGGTGTGCCCGTTCCTGAACCCATCTGCGATCGCTTTTGCCACTATTTCTTTTTCTTCTGCCGCAAAAAAATCCAACGAATGCATTCTGGCCATTTCTTCGTGCGAATATCCCGACAGGGTCTCTTTCAATTTATTCCATCGCAGGTATTTCCCATTCTCATCGATCATATAAAACAAGCCCGGAAGGGTCCCGATGATCCGGTCGGACAATTCTTTCTCCTTAAGCAATTGCCCCACTGCGCCTTTCCGGGAAAAATAGACCCGTAGCATTTCAGCCAACATGTTGATAAGGTTACGCTCCTCTGTCAAAAAAGCACCTTCTGCCTCTGCTGGTGTTTCCCGTGTATACACCACTTCGATCTTACCCGTTCTGCCATCAGGTATACGAAAATCAGCCGACTGGCTGCTTATCCCATGATGAAATCCTTTGGTGCAATACTGCTGATCTCCCAATACGATCCTTGCCTCGGTAATAGCCGGGTATTGCCAACCGGGCGGGAGAACAGCAACGAGCTCCTGCATTAGCATATCGACGGGTGTTTCTTCAGATTTGAGAAGTTGGTCTGCGCGGTATAATGTTGTCAGTTCCTTGACCCGCTCATTGAGCAAATAGGTAACCTTATCCTTCTCCTCCTGTACTTTTTTACGTTCTGTAATATCATGCACGGCACCGACCAGCATATCACATTCACCCGATTCATTATAAACAGGGGTAATGGTAACAATACCTGTCTTGCGACCGGCGGGATAGTCCGATGTTTCTTCCCACTGTATCTTACAATGTCCGTCAATCGCTTGCTGGTAGTTGGATAAGACAAGGCTGAGTGAAGGTTCGGGTATGATCTCGTGCACATATTTCCCTTCGATCTGTTCACGGGTGAGACCTGTAGAATCGAGAAAGGCCGTATTCACCGTAGAGAAGCGGTAGCGGGGACCGGCTTCAACAGCAAGAAGGAAAATAACATCGCTGACCGTATTATAAATAAGGTCAAGCTGCTTTTCCCTTGACCGTAGTTTTTCTTCCGCTTTCTTTCTTTCGGTGATATTATGCACGGTGCCAACAAGGATCGTACAGATATCCTGTTCGTTAAATACGGGAGTGATCGTGATGACATCTGTTCGCAGCCCGCCCGGGTAATCCGATGTATTTTCCCATTGAACGGTCTGGCGTTCCCGGATGGCCTGGTCGTATTTTGGAAATATGAACGGGTGAAGAGAGTCCGATATAACATCCTTTACATATTTCCCCTCCACCTGCTTCCGGGTCAATGCGGCAGCGGTCAGAAAAGCATTATTCACCGTAATAAAGCGGTAACGTCCTTCCTCTACACCGATCATGAAGGTGAGGTCCACCGAATTATTAAAGATTACCTCCTGTTGTCGTTCCATACCCTTCGAAAGCTTGTATATCTTTCCTGTTTAAAACTAAATCAATGCGGGTCTTGATAATGTCATTGAAATATAGTAATTTTTTATCACTAAACCGAGCGCATGAACATCCTGATCGTAGATGACCACGACGTCATCCGGCAAAGCCTTGCTATGATCATCGGATCCGAGTTTCCGAGGGCAGGTTGCCGGAAAGTGACGAACGCGGAAGAATGTATTGATGTCTTGAAGAAGGAAAAATTCGACCTGCTGATACTGGATATGAACCTTCCTGATATGGATGGTATCACCCTCACCGAATGGATCAGGGACCGCTATCCCCAGCAAATGATCCTGATCTTTTCGATGAACCCGGCGGGGATCTTTGCCAAAAAATTATACCAGATGGGTGTGATGGGCTACCTGAACAAGCAGGCCGATATGAGCGAGATCGTCAAAGCGTTGCGCACTATTCTTACGGACAGGAAACAGTACATGAATGATGAATTCAAAGCCATCCTCGCCCAGGATTTTCTAAATAACAGCCCTTCCAACCCGATCGAAAAATTGTCGAAGCGGGAACTCAGTATTGCCCAGCTACTGGCACAGGGCAGGACCAATGATGATATTGCCGGGCAATTGAATATTGAAACCTCCACCATCCGGACCTATAAAGCAAGGATATTCCAGAAAATGGATGTGAACAGCCTGCATGAGTTTTTGGCAAAAGCGAATCTGTATAAGCTTGTTTAACAGATAAAAACTAAAAGTTAATAGATATCGCCAGCCAGCTGAATATCGAATCCTCCACCATCCGGACTATAAGAGCCGGGTCTTCCAGAAAATGGATGTGTACCCATTCCATGAATTCCTCGCCAAAGCCAGCTTGTATAAGTTAATTTAGTAAAAGCCCTCACTTTTTTAAACAAAAAGTTCTAACTTATATTATAGTGTTACAGGTCACCTTCCTGTACCTAAACCAAAGCCCGTTGAACTACTGCAGACCATTAACCTTATTATGCATTGCCTGCCTTTTCTTTGGCCGGGATACAGCAGCGCAGCAACCGTGTTTTGAAGAAGAGATCTCTCCTTCCCTTACTGCCGGGATCAGCCTGGTAAATGGCATCGCAGCGGATGCCAACAACTGTATCTGGCTTTCCACCCAATCCGGTATCTATCGTTATGATGGCGCACGTTTCAGGAGCTATTCCACGCTGAACACCCCTGTATTGAAGTTTGAAAGAATGGAATGCTTTCAATCCGTATTGAGTCAAAATAAAAGCAGTTGGTGTATCAGTGATGCGAAGGGAAATATGTACGACTCTGACAGTTTAAGTCATCTCCGGTCATTGAATCCCAGTCAGGATACTAAAATAATCTTTGGGCTACGACTCCTGATGTTGTGGAAGCAGGGAAAATCTTTTTCATCATCGATACCAGCAGAAAATATCCTCTTTACATATTATAGCCGGGGACGTGACCTGTTTTATTTATCACTCAGAGGTGGTAAAATGGCAACCATCAGCCCGGCCCGGCTTTTAGAAGGTGGTCAATTTTCTTATATAGAGAGCTCCGTTCCGAATGACGAAAAATTCCAGCGGCTATTTACCACTGACAACGGGTTGTATTGTTTTACACCAAAAGGTATGATCAGGATCAGGGATGCAGCTACCCCAATAGAACCAATTTCGCTGGAAGGTGATATCGTTTTTGCCGGCAAACAACTGAATTACGATAGCATCCGGATCTTTCCCACAGCAGGGAATTCTTCTGTGCTCATCTGGTATCGTGGAAATATCTATGAATTATCCGAATCAGTCCCGAAAAATACCATGAACACCCGCCTGTTGGCAAAAGGTTCGCCGGTCGATCTCCCTTCTTTTCTATATCACTCTCCTACTCATCATTTGCTGATCGGTTGTTTCTTAAACAAAGGGCTGATATTATACAGGCCCCGTCAATTCTCACTGCTTACCTATAACGGGGCTGATCGCAGGACCGACAATTATTATTATGCGCTATTGCCTTCCGGCAATGGTTATCTTACTGTCAATACTACCGGCATCATTTGGCTGGGCATCGATGGTAGCAGCAAGGTCCTTTACCAGGGCAATTTCAGTATCTATTACCTGTTCCGCGACAAAGCCGGTAATACCTGGTATCAAAAAGGAGCGCAGGATCTAAAAGGGGGTGGGGTACAGCCGGGTCATATTGGTTATCTGGAAGCCGGAACGAACCGGCCGGTCAAAATATATGAGCCGGGATTACATAACAGTCTTGCGGGCATCTACCAACCTGACGACAGCACATTTTATATACTAACCAATCATTCATTTGACAAGCTCATTTATACCAGGGAAAAAACAAGGGTAGAATCCCTGTTTGCATTCCCTGCAGGTACAGAGTACACTATATTATATCCCAGGAAACCAGGCACGCTTTGGATCGGCAATGACCGGGGATTGCTGGAGTTTG